>DASSRW010000153.1:0-12934 GCA_035701545.1 Pseudolabrys sp. | reverse complement strand
ACGCAATATTCATAAGCCTGCGGCCAGCCGTCCGGCCCCGGCACCACCTTCATGCGGTCGGGCCGCAGCGCGTAAAGCTCGCGCACGCGCTCGCCGTCGAGCGTGACGGCCTCGATATAGGCGTTGCCGGCGAGCAGCAGGTGCGCGGTGACCGCTTCGAGGAACGACGGCCCGTCCTGGCGCGGATTGGGCCGCGCAATCAGTGCGAGCAGCGGATGCGCGTCGCGCTCGGCCGCGCCCTCATAGGCGATGAACGCGCTCGCGCCGACACTCTCTGCGATGAGCCGCACCGCGCGATAGACGATCGCGTTTTTGCCGTAGCCCTCGCGCGCCAGCGCCGCATAGTCGCGCGGCGTCCAGCGCGCGCGCCCGCCGCCCTCGAGTGCGATGAGCTTGGCCGTGCGGGAGGATTTCTTTTCCGGCGGCGCCAGCAGCTTTCTCATCCGTTCAAACATCATTCAATCCCTATGCGTGCCCCGGATGCGGTGCAGCACGCAGCGAAGCGGAGTGATGCACCGCTGATCCGGGGCCGTTCCAGACTCTGAGTGCGCGACGGCCCCGGTTCAGCAGCGCAACATTGCATGTTGCGCTGCGCCCAGGGCACACTCTTGGAATGGCGCGGCGCTATTTCGTTTACGTACTCGCCAACACCCGGCGCGGCGTTCTGTATGTCGGGCTGACAAACAATCTATCGCGCCGCATTGAGCAGCACCGGGCCAAAGCCGCGCCCGCATTCACAAGCGCATATGGTGTCGTCAAGCTTGTTCACGCCGAGGAGTTCTCTTCGGTTGTAGAAGCTCGCGCACGCGAAGCTGCGCTGAAGCGCTGGCGCCGAGCGTGGAAGTTCGAGCTGATTGAGAGCGTCAATCCGGATTGGATCGATCTATCGGATCAGCTCTGATCCGTGCCCCGGATGCGGTGCAGCACGCAGCGAAGCGGAGTGATGCACCGCTGATCCGGGGCCGTTCCAGACTCTGAGTGCGCGACGGCCCCGGTTCAGCAGCGCAACATTGCATGTTGCGCTGCGCCCGGGGCACGAAACGCGCTGCACCACGTGCGGGACACGGGGCAGCCCGCTTAGAAATACTTGGCGTCGTCGCCGATAAGCAAATCGCGAAGCGTCGGAGCGACCGGAAATCCGTAGCCCTTTCCCGGCGCCTCCCAAAACAGGTTGCCCGCCTCGTGATAATCGCTGCTGTAGATTTCGGCGCCCACAATCTGGAGGGCACCGTGGAGCGCCTGGATAGAATCAAAACCGAAAATTGTCTTATCCGAAGGCCGTTCCGGCCAATCGATCAGGTAACGGCAGCCCCAATCGCCGGCCGCCGTCTTTTCTGGCGCAAAAATAGTAATGGCAATCGGGATCGTCCGCTCCCCGTCTTTCATCATCAGCGTACGGTTCGCGACAATCATGCCGCAAGTAACGCAATTTTTTGAGAGCTCTGACAAGTCCTCACCCGCTGCTCGCACGCACGCCAAATCCCGACGCGGTCGGTCGCAATCCACCGGAAAACAAGCCCCGGAATCGCCCGGGGCTTTCGTTCGGCCGGGCAGCGCGACCTCAGAAGCGATAATTCAACCCGACGCGCGCGACATTGAAATTCGTGCGGCTGAAATTCGCGCTGAAGGACGCCGGCGCGGAGCGCGGATTGAAGTTCAAAGCCGTTTCGGTCACCGGCTGGCTGCCGAGACTGACGTAAAGGTATTCGGCCTTCAGCGTCAGGTTTTTCCAGATCGCATATTCGAGCCCGCCGCCGAGCACCCATCCGGTCGCGGTGTCGCTCGACGAGCCTGCAAAGCACGTGGTGCCCGTGTTGCAGCTGAAATTGAAACCGGGCGCGATGACCGACGCTCCGACGGAGTTGTTGAAGTAGCTGCCGCTGTGCTCGACCCGGCCGTAAGCAAATCCGCCGGTGACATAGGCCAGCAGATTTTCCGCCGGCAGATAACCCAGGCGCGCCCTGGCCGTGCCGAACCATTTGATTCGTTCGTCGACGGTCGCGGTGATCGGCAAGGCGCCGAACCTTGCGCCGGCAATGGCCTCCGAGCCTTTTATGCCCGACCAGTTAAAATCGGTTTCGACACCGATCAACCACGTCCTGTTGAATTGCCAGTTGTAGCCGAGCTGCAATCCGCCGAGCACGCCCGATGACCGGAACGATCCCGGCGGAGGTGCGCCGTCGAAGGCAGCGGGATTAAAGAAGGTAACGGTCGCCGGATCGTTGGGCGAAAAATCGACGTCGCGGCTGCCCCAGCCGCCGCCGACATTGGCGCCGACATAGAATCCGGTCCACGTCGGCGCGACAATCGCCGGGGCCGGTGGCGCCTTGACCGGCAGGTCGGCGGCGAGCGCCGATGGGATGAAGCCGAAGGAAAGAATGCCGGCCAAGGCCAGGCTTGAGACAAATCGCATGAATTAGCCCCGCAGACCGCGGTCGCCCCACGCGGACCTTAAGAACCGCTGCGGTCGATTGCAACGCGGAGTTGAGCGGATGTACCATCAAAATGTCGCATCTGTTTCGCGGCCACGCTGCACGCCGCCTTTATGCGATCCACAAGCTACGCGATCGTCACAACCTCCTGATGCGCGGCTCCCCGCGTGCGCCGAACGTCAACGCCGTCACCGCCCAGACCAGCGCGTCGAGCCGATCCGGCGAGCGCCCCGAGGACAATCCGTCCAACCCGAAATCGCACATCTCGTCTTCCAGCTCCGGAAAGACGCCGACGTGCTTCACGCGGCCCTGCTCGTAAAGCTGCGACACCGGCTCGGCGCGCACCCATTTGGCGCGCGTGGCGTGCACGGTGACGACCGGCACGGTCCGGTCCGCCTCATGAATGACCGCGCGCACCATCTCGCCGCCCTGGTTGACCTCGGCGACGAGCGCGTCGGCTGACAGCCTTCGCCACAATGCAATCGCCTTCGAGGCCCAGCCCTGCGGCGTGAGCCCCGACACCGTTTCATCCGCGAGAACATAAATGAGGTCGCCCACGCGGCCGGCCGCGACCAGCCCGCAGGAATTCGCCCGCCGCGTCGATGACGCCGGCGGATCCACCGCGACCACGATGCGCCTCAACTCCGGCGCCGCAGAGACACGGCATTGTTCCAGCATCGCGCGCGACCACAGCGCCCCGCTCCGCTCCTCGATGATCTCGCCGTCGATTTCCTGGCGGCCAAGCCGCGTGCCGGCGTAGCGCGCGAGCACGTGATCGAGAAACGCCGGCGCGAGGTTGAGCGCATTCACCTGCGTGCCCGCCCGCGTCACCGCCGTCGCCGGATCGGCGATCAGCCGCTTGAGGAGCGCGATCGGCCGCGGCGTGGTGGTGATCACCTGCCGCGGCCGCCCGCCAAGGCGCAGCCCGAATTGCAGCATGTCGAAGGTTGCTTCGGCTTGGCGCCACTTGGCGAGCTCGTCGCACCACGCGGCGGAAAATTGCGGGCCGCGCAAGCTCTCGGGATCCTCCGCTGAAAACGCCTGCGCCACCGCGCCGTTTTTCCATTCGATGCGCCGGCGCGACGGAATCCATTGCGGCCGCTCGCCGTGCCGGTGCACCGCCATCAGGCCGGACACGCCTTCGACCATCACCTCGCGCACGTCGTGCTCGGTCTCACCGACGAGCGCGATGCGCGCGCTGGGATCGGCGCTCGCGACCTGCTTCACCCATTCAGCGCCGGCGCGCGTCTTGCCCGCGCCGCGCCCGCCGAGAATGAGCCAGGTGGTCCAGGGCGTTTCGCCGTCGATCGGCGCGCGCTGATGCTCGTGCGCGAAAAGCGCCCAGGCGCTTTCGAGCGTGTCGGCTTCATGAGGTGCGATGATCGCGAGAAATCTCCGCCTCCTCTTCGGCGACAAGAGCCTCCAGCTTGCGCGAAAGAGAGCGGTGGATTTCGTCAATATCTCGGGGCAATCGTTCATTGTCGTCCGCCGCTTGGCGCGCGGCGTCTTCGTGCAGCGCGTCGAGCGCCGTCAGCTCGCGCAAGGTCTTGACCAGCACGGCCATCAGCCGCGCGTCGTGCTCGCGCCCGCCGGATTCGCGCTGCGGCGCCGCGAGGCGCTCCTCGATTTCGCTGACCTGCCGCTCGGCGGCGCGCATCATGCGCGACACCAAGGCCGCACGTTCGGATTTCTGCGCACGCCGGCGCACCGCGGGCCGGCGGCGCGGCACCGGCAGAAGCGGCCGGCCTCCCTCGCGCATCGGCCCGCCGTCGAGCCAGAGGTACATCTTTCTGTAGGCGAGGCCCGTCTCGGCGAGAATCCGGCGAACCGGCGCATTGTCGAGATACATCTGCCGCGCGTGCAACGCGGCTTGCGGAATGTCGGTCATGGGTTGTGCTGCGGATTTGATTGAAAGGCGCCGCGCTCGCGACGCCAAGGTCTAAGGCGCGATCAGAGAATTGAATTCGGCGCGTCCCGGGCGCAGCGCAACGATTCACGTTGCGCAAGCACGCGCACGGGATACGCGTCACCTGAAATTCACCCCAGCCTAAGCAAAGAAATACAGATAGACGCCGATAAACAGGACGATGATCCCGAGCGTGCTGAGGAACAGTACCGTGCTGCCGTGATGGCCGGTGACGCCGGCGCGCGCCTCGGTTTTGGTCTCGACAATGCGGCCGCCGTTCGCGTTTTCGTGCTCGGGCATTCGCGCCTCCGGGATTTGCGCAGGCGCAAGCCGCGAGCAAACGCGGCCGCGCCGTTTGACGACAATGCCGAAGGTGCGCGGCTGTTCCGTAGCCCGTTTGCGTTTGTCCGGTTTGCGGCTGCCGCCGCCGGACGCAATGGTGAAGCGTGCGCCATCTGTAGCGGACCAGCGTCACGCTGTCAAGGATTTTTTTCCTACCATCGGAATCCGCATTTTTGTCAGGGAATGACGGCACTTAACCGGCACGCAGCGCGCCGGCGCGCCGCCCGGCCCCCAAAAAAAATTACAAAAAAATTTTGGACGGCGCGCTATTGCACCCGATCGCTGTGGCAGGCCTGCGCGTTCTGCCAAAACCAGCCGCATTTGGTGCAGCCCGCGAGCGCAAGGCCCAGGAGGACAAGGCAGGCGATGACGGCGATGCGCGGACTCATCGCGAAAGCATAGCTTGCCGCATGGCTGCCGGCGAGCGCGCTGGTAGGGCGGCGCGCATTGCCCCTTCGCAGCGTGTGGATTGGCGGCGGCGCGAACGCCAACTACCATGCGCTTCCTGCGGCGCTGGCCGCGACCTTCCAGCACGGGCCAATCCATGGAACCCGATGACGGCTCCCACGTTTTCCCCGGCTCGAAGGGGGAAAACGGCATGGGCCGGCCGGATGGGCTCGTCACCGCAAGCGCGGCGCCGGCAGAGACGCTCCTCAGCGAAATGCGCCGGCGGCTGGATGAGTTCGACTGGGCGGCGACGGCGCTCGGGCCGCGCGCGCGCTGGTCGCCTGCGCTGAATTTTGCCGTCGACCTGGTGCTCGCCTCCGGGTTTCCGATGGTGGTGCGCTGGGGCCCGGAGCTGATCAACATCTACAATGATGCCTACGTCCCGCTGCTCGGCGGCAAGCATCCGGCCGCGTTCGGGCAGCCGCTGCGCGCGATGTGGCCGGAAATCTACGAGCGGCTCGGGCCGCTCACCGAAGCGATCCTGCGCGGCGAGCGCGAAAGCTTTTTCGCCATCGACCACAGCTGGACGATTCGCCGCCACGGGCCCCTGCCCGAGCAGGCCCGCTTCACCATCAGCTACAGCCCGATTCCCGACCCGGCGGCGCCGCACGGAATCGGCGGCGTGCTCGCGGTCACCGTCGAGACCACCGAGCGCGTGCGCAACGAAGGCATGTTGCGGGTGCTGACCAGCGAGCTGGAGGCGGAAGTCGAGGAGCGCATCCGCGAGCGCGACCGCATCTGGAGGGTGTCGGAGGACCTGCTCGGCGTGTCGAACTTCGAAGGCTACTTCGTCAGCGTCAATCCGGCCTGGAGCAACTTGCTCGGCTGGTCGGAGGACGAGATCAAGTCGATGCACGTCAGCGCACTCCGCCATCCGGACGACGCGCCGGCCTCGGAAGCCGGCCGCGCGCAGCTTGCGAGCGGCGTGCCCACCGTGCGCATGGAAAACCGCTTCCGCCACCGCGACGGCTCCTGGCGCTGGATCGCGTGGACGATGACAGCGGACAAGGGCCTCATTTATGTCGCCGGCCGGCACGTCACAGCGGAGAGACGGGCGGCGGAAGAACTCGCGAAAGCGCAGCGGCAACTCGCGCAGTCGCAGAAGATGGAAGCCCTCGGGCAACTCACGGGCGGCGTCGCGCACGACTTCAACAATCTGCTGATGGTGGTCAGCGGCCGCGCGCAGTGGCTGTCGAAGCGAATCACGGAGCCGCAAAACGTGCGCGCGCTCGACGCGATCAAGACGGCCGCTTCGCGCGGCGAATCCCTGACGCGCCAGTTGCTCACCTTCTCCCGCCGCCAGCCGCTCAATCCGGCGACCGTTTCGCCCACGCAGATCGTCGCCGCCTTCCGCGACGTGTTGTCGAGCTCGGTGCGCGGCAACATCGAATTGCGCATCGTCATACCCGACGACATCTGGCCGATCGCGATCGACATCGCCGAGTTCGAGCTGGCGCTGGTCAACCTGGTGGTGAACGCGCGCGACGCGATCGCCGAAAGCGGCACCATTGTCCTCTCGGCCGAAAACACCACACTCTCAGCCTTCGAAACGGCCGAGCGGCTGGAAGGCGACTTCGTCGTATTCACGATTTCGGACAGCGGCATCGGAATTCCGCCGGACGCAATCGGCCGCGTCTTCGAGCCGTTCTTCACCACCAAGAGCACCGGCCGCGGCACCGGCCTCGGGCTTTCGCAGGTGTACGGATTTGCACGTCAGTCGGGCGGAACGGCCACAATCGCAAGCGAAGTCGGCCGCGGAACCACGGTCGCGCTCTATTTGCCGCGCAGCACGAAGCCAGTCTCGATGCTGCCGCGGCACGAGTCGACGATGCGTCCCGAGGGGCACGGCGAGGTGATCCTGGTCGTGGAGGACAACACCGACGTGCGCGCGACCGCGATCGGGCTGATCGAGCAGCTTGGCTACCGCACGCGGATCGCGGACGCGGTGCGCCCCGCCCTCGACATGCTCGCCTCGGGAGCGCCGATCGATCTCGTGTTCAGCGACGTCGTGCTGCCGGGCGACCAGGACGGCCTCGCGCTGGCGCAGATCGTGAACGACCGCTATCCGGACATTCCCGTGGTGCTCACCAGCGGTTACGCCCGCAGGTTCATCGATCATCAGGGCCGGCCGATCCTGCGCAAGCCTTACGACGTCGGCGATTTGTCGCGCGTGCTCGGCGACGCGCTCGCTGGCCGCAAGCTGCCGGCACGTTAGCTCCGCCGCATCCCTCGCGGCTTTGCGCGGAAGCCAAGGGCATTACCAAACGTCCACGATTACCAACTTTACACCTGCGCGACAGGTCGTCGTAAGGCGCATGCTTTATTTCATGCGTTATCAGCGTGAAGGGCAGCGTGCCTGAAACCTCATTCGCAATTCGAACGGAGACGACCCGATGACTCAAGGCAATTCACCGAACACTTCCGGGCGCAAGACGCTCAACGGCCGCCGCGTGGCGCTGCTGGGTTCCGTCGCGGCGCTTGGCATCGCGGTGCTCGTAGGCGGCCCCGGCCATTTCAATTTCGGTCCCCCGCCCGCATCCGCGCAAGCAACAAACCTTTCCGAGAGCGCCAGCCACGCGAACGGCCCGGTCGGCTTCGCCGACCTCGTCGCCAAGGTCAAACCGGCGGTCATCTCCGTGCGCGTGCGCATCGACGAGCCGGCAACGACCGGCATGGGCAGCAGCGACAACGGCATGCAATTCCCGCCGGGCTCGCCGATGGAGAAATTCTTTCAGCAATTCGGCCACAACTTCCCGCACGGCAAGCAGATCATCACCGGCGAAGGTTCCGGCTTCTTCATTTCCCCGGACGGTTACGCCGTTACCAACAATCACGTCGTTGATCACGCCGACACCGTGCAGGTGAAGACCGACGACGGCACGATCTACAAGGCCAAGGTGATCGGCACCGATCCGAAGACCGATCTCGCGCTGATCAAGGTCGACAGCGACAAGACCTTCCCCTACGTGAAGTTCGCCGACAAGGCGCCGCGCGTCGGCGACTGGGTGGTTGCGGTCGGCAATCCGTTCGGGCTCGGCGGCACAGTCACCGCCGGCATCGTGTCGGCGCGCGGACGCGACATCGGCTCCGGCCCCTACGACGACTACATCCAGATCGACGCGCCCATCAACAAGGGCAACTCCGGCGGTCCCGCTTTCAACATCGACGGCAAAGTCGTCGGCGTGAACACGGCGATCTTCTCGCCCTCGGGCGGCTCCGTCGGCATCGGCTTCGACATTCCGGCGAGCACGGCAAAGAACGTGGTCGCGCAGCTCAAGGAGCACGGCAAGGTCGTGCGCGCCTGGATGGGCGTGACCGTGCAGCCGGTTTCCTCCGGCATCGCCGAAAGCCTCGGGCTCAAGAAAGCGCAGGGCGCGATCGTCGACGACACGCAAGCGAACAGCCCGGCCGCCAAGGCGGGGATCGTCGCGGGCGACGTCATCACGAAGGTCAACGACGATTCGATCAAGGACTCGCGCGATCTCGCCCGCACCATCGGCAGCATGAAGCCAGGCAGCTCCGTCAAGGTGACGCTGCTGCATGACGGCGACATGAAGACGATCAGCATGACGCTCGGCAAGATGCCGTCGCAGCAGACCGCGAGCAACGAGCAGAACGAAAATCAGAACGAGAATGGCGCGCAGCAGTCCGGCGTGCCGCATCTCGGCCTGACGCTTGCGCCGGCCAATGACGTCGCTGGCGCCGGTGGCAAGGGTGTCGTCGTGGTCGGCGTCAACCCGGACGGCCCGGCTGCCGAACACGGCTTCCGCGCCGGCGATGTGATCCTGGACGTTGGCGGCAAGACGGTCGGCAATGCGTCAGACGTGCGCAAGGCGCTCAAGGAAGCCAAGGACAGCGGCAAGCACGCCGTGCTGATGCGGGTGAAGACCGCTCAGAACACGCACTTTATCGCCGTGCCGCTCAGCAAGACCTCGTAAGCCGCACAATACAGATCCAGACTGAGAGGAGACGACGAAGGGACAGGCTTTGCGGCCTGTCCCTTCGCTTTTGCGGCGTCGCGTCGCGCCCGTGGCTCTTTCAACGTGGTTGATCTTGCCGTCTCACATGGAACCAACGTTCTAAGCCGCCGTTCAGCCCGAGGCGAAGCGCACCTTCAAAAAGGGCAAACATGAGCGATGCAGCCGTAAGCGCAAGCGAACGCCCCAGCCCGAATCAGATTTTTAAAGTTGCGATCGCCAGCATCGTCGGCTCGATCATCGAGCAGTTCGATTTCCTGGTGACCGGCGTGATCGCCGCGACCATCTGGGGCGGCGTTTTTTTCAAGCTGCCGGGCCTCGCCGCCGCCGCAGCGGCGATCAGCGTTTATGGAATCGGCATCATCATTCGACCGATCGGCGCCTACATCTTCGGCCATCTCGCCGACCGCCTCGGGCGGAAGGACGCGATGGTCTATGCGCTGATCCTGATGGGCGTCTCAACGCTGCTCATCGGCGTAACGCCCGCCTACGACACCGTCGGCGTCATCGCACCGATCCTGCTCATCATCTTCCGGCTGGCGCAGGGCATCAGCTTCGGCGCGGAATTCGGCACCGCCGCAACGTGGGTGGTCGAGCAGGCGGCGCACTCGAAATACCGCGCCTTCTGGGGAGCATGGGTCGGTTTTGCGATTCCGATCGGACTGCTGCTGGGCTTCGGCTCGGTCATCATCCTGAAAGCCCTGATGACACAGGAAGCGTTTGCTGCCTGGGGCTGGCGCATCCTGTTCGTGATCGGCTTTCTGGTGGCGATCGTCGGCATCATCATCCGCACGCGCACGCAAGACAGCTTCGTCTTTGAAAAGCACAAGGCGCGCACCGCGGTGCTGGATCAGCCGGCGCGGCAGGTCTGGCGCGAGATGCCGGGAACCATCCTGCGCACGTCGCTCGTCAACGCAATGTTCGGCGGCGCGTTCTTTCTCTATTTCGTGTTCGGCACGAGCTACATGAAAGCGGTCGGCTTCAAAGGCTCGACGCCCGAGATCATCGGGTTGATCGCCGCGGCCTTCATGCTCGCGTTCATGATCATCGGCTCATTTCTCGCCGACCTCATCAACCGCCGCACGATCCTGCTGATCGCCGCGGTCGTCTTTCTCGTGTTCGCGATCCCCTACTTCCATCTCGTCAACACGGGCAATTTCTGGCTCGCGGTTCTCGCCGAAGTGATCGGCTTCGGCTTCGTGTTCGGGTTCGGCTACGGCGCGATCCCGACGTTTTACACGGAGAATTTCCCGACCCGCTACCGCGCCTCGGGCGCGAGCGCGGGATACCAGATCTCGCAAGTGTACGGCGGCGGCCTTATTCCGATCGTCGCCGGTTATATCCTGCGCAGCTACGGCATCCACGAAGCCTATCTCTATATCGGCGGCCTCGTGATGATCTACGCCGTCCTCGCCATCATCGCGATCCTGACAACGCCGGAAACAAAAGGCGCGAGCCTCGAAGGTGGAACTTCGATGGCCGCTCACACTTGAACCAGAGTGCCGGCGAAAACGCGCGGGGGGTGGATGCCCCATGCCCGGAAGCATGACAGCCGCTGCTTCGAAACCTGCAATGCAAAGGATGATCGTTTGGCAAAAATTGCGATCATCGCCGTCGGCGCATCGCAGGGCGGCGTGCACGCGTTGACCGCGCTTGTGTCCGGCTTTCCCGCCGATATTCCGGCCGCCATTTTGATCGTGCAGCACATCGGTCCGCGCCCGAGCTTTCTTCCCGACATTCTGTCGAAAGCGGGGCCGCTGCCCGCGATCCATCCGCCCAACGCGAAACCGCTGGCACGGGGCCGGATCTTCGTCGCGCCGCCGGACCATCACATGACCGTTCTCGACGGCGTCGTGCGCATCTCGCGCGGACCGCGCGAGAACTGGGCGCGGCCGGCGATCGATCCCCTGTTCCGTTCGCTGGCGGTATCGCACGCCGCCCAATCGGTCGGCGTGATCCTGACCGGCGCTCTTAACGATGGGACCGCGGGGCTTTACGCTCTGCGGAAGGCGGGCGGCCTTGCCGTCGTCCAGCGGCCGGACGACGCGGAATGCCCGGCAATGCCGGTCAGCGCCCTGCGCCACACGGGAGCGGACTTTTGCGTTCCTCTCGCCGAGATGGCGCCGCTGCTGACCACGATCGCACGCGAGATTGCGACCGGCCTGAGACCGGACGCCATGCGCGTGTCAGTTGGAGGCATCGATGACTGAGGAATATCGGCTTGACCGCCCCGTGGCTGTGACCTGCCCCGAGTGCGGCGGCGCCATGAATGCGGAACATACCGGCAGCCTGATGCAATTCCGCTGCCATATCGGACACATTCTCACGGCAGAAGCGATGCTCGAAAGTCATTCCAAGATGCTCGAAACGAAACTTTCCGCCGCGCTCGTTGCGCTGAACGAGCGCGCCGAGTTGTGCCGGCAATTGAGCGACACGGCGATACTCGGTTCCGATATCGAGGGATTAAATCTGGCGCGAGCGGAAGCGCTCGAGCGCGCGCAGATCATCAAGCGTCTGCTTGAAAGCGAGTGGCGGCAAATTTCGACGGGCACGACGGAGAAGTGAGGGCGGACGCCCCCGCTATTTTCGCCCGGCCAGCACATCGAACCTGCGGCGAGCGTCCTGAATGGCAGTGCGATTTTTGCGCGCCCACAGGCCGAGGCCGCTCACCGGCTCGAGCAGCGAGCGGCCAAGCCTGGTCAGTTCATATTCGACGCGCGGCGGCACGCTGGGAAACACCGTGCGCGTGACCAGCCCGTCCCGCTCCAGGCCACGCAGCGTCAGCGTCAGCATGCGCTGCGAGATCGAGCCTAGCGCGCGGCGCAATTCGTTGAAGCGCTTCGGTCCTTCGCCGAGTGCGGAAACAACCAGCACCGTCCATTTGTCGCCGACCCGCGCCAGCACCTCGCTGACGGCGCGGCAATCCTCGGGCACCTCGAGGTTCCTCGGTATACGCGATGTGCCTCCTTGCAGGCGCGGCATGGTCATCTATCTAGCCTAAGTATCAAGACGTAACCAAGGTAGGCACGGCCATGGCAAAACTCAAGCTCGGCATCATCGTCGGCAGCAATCGCCGCGAGTCCATCAATCGCAAGCTGGCGCAGGCTTTGGCGCGGCTCGGCGGCGACCGGTTCGAGACAAGGTTCCTCAAAGTCGACGACCTGCCGCTTTACAATCAGGATCTCGAAACCGAGCTCCCGGCGACAGTCGCACGCTTCAAGGCCGAGGCAGCGAACTGCGATGCTTTCCTGTTTGTCACGCCGGAGCACAATCGGTCGATTCCGGCGCTGCTCAAGAATGCGATCGACTGGGGCAGCCGCCCCTATGGCACGAGCGTGTGGATCGGCAAGCCGGCCGGCACGACCGGCACGTCCGGCGGCGCCATCGCGTCGGCGATCGCGCAGCAGCACCTGCGCCAGATCCTCGGCAACTTCGTCGGCATGCACGTGATGGGCGGCGAGGCCTACATCGCGTTCAGGCCCGAATTGATCGACGCGCAAGGCGACGTCACCGATGAAAAGGTGCGCGCGTTCCTGAAGAATTTCATCGACCAGTTCGCGGCGTATGCCGGGCGGTTTGCGACCACACAAGCCGCCGCCGAGCGCGCGGCCTAAGCGTCATTCCGGGGCGCGGCCGCCAGGCCGCGAGCCCGGAATCCATAATCCCGGCACTGCGGAGTATGGATTCCGGGCCCGCTCGCTTCGCTCGCGTCCCGGAATGACGACCAAGGTCAAGCCAACCATCTTTTCCGCCGCCGATAATGCTTACCCTCGCGGAAGCTCTTGCGGCGGCCTTCGGAGACGCCGAGATAAAACTCTTTCACGTCCTCG
>DASSRW010000152.1:0-7798 GCA_035701545.1 Pseudolabrys sp. | reverse complement strand
GCGCGCTGCGCGGTGATGATGGCGCGATAGTTCGGGTCGTGTTCGACCTCTTCTGCGATGCGGTTCATGGTCGCCACCGCTTCCACCGGATAGTGTCCGGCCGCCGATTCCGCCGACAGCATTACCGCATCGGCGCCTTCGTAGATCGCAGTGGCCACATCGGACACCTCCGCGCGCGTGGGCACCGGCGCGTTGATCATCGACTCCAGCATCTGCGTGGCCACGATCACGGGCTTGCCGGCGTTACGCGCCGCCCGCGTCATCTGCTTCTGAACGGCCGGCACCTTCTCGAGCGGCATCTCCACGCCGAGATCGCCGCGCGCCACCATGAGCGCGTCGGCGGCATCGAGGATTTCCGTGAGCTTGGTGACGGCTTGCGGCTTTTCGATCTTGGCCATCACCGCCGCGCGCCCGCGCGTGATCTTCTTGGCTTCGGCGATGTCCTCGGGCCGCTGGATGAAGGAGAGCGCGACCCAGTCGATGCCGGCTTCCAGCGCGGCCTCGAGGTCGGAACGGTCCTTCTCCGCCAGCGCGGAAAACGGAATGGTGGAATCCGGCAGGCTCACGCCCTTGCGGTCGGACAGCTTGCCGCCGACGGCAACGCGCGCGTCGATCCGCTCCGGCGTTGCGGCGGTGACGTTGAGCCGCACCTTGCCGTCGTCGATCAGCATCGTGTGGCCGGGTTCGACCGCGGCGAAGATTTCCGGGTGTGGCAGCCAGACGCGTGTGGCGTCGCCGGGCTGCGTGTTGGCGTCGAAGACAAAATTGTCGCCCTTTTTCACCACGGCCGAGCCGCCGGCAAAGGTGCCGAGCCTGAGCTTCGGTCCTTGCAAGTCGACCAGGATGCCGATTGGCCGGCTGTGCTCGCGCTCGACGCTGCGAATCGCGCTGACCAGTTCGCGCATGCGGTCGTGCGAGGTGTGGCTCATGTTGATGCGGAAGACGTCCGCGCCGGCCTCGAACAGCCGCGCAATGACGCTTGCATCGGAGGAAGCGGGACCCAGCGTCGCAACGATCTTGGCGCGGCGCAGGCGTCTCATTGCTTCGGGCTTTCTGCCGCAGGCGGCGTCGCCGAATTTGCCGCAGGCGCCCGGCCCGCCGATGGCGTGCGCGGCCGCAGCGGGCGGTCGGGCGGCTGTTCTGCCGTGTCGGTCAATTGCACTGTCCAGGACCGTTGTTGGCCGGTATCGACCTCGAAGAATCCGGTCCGGTCGTATCCGCGCGCCAGGCAGTTGTCGATGCCGCGAATGGTGAATTCCTTGTCGCGCGAGCACATGTAGGCATGACCGGACCATTCGCCCCCGCGATCGTAATCGACCGCGTAGATGTAATAGTAGCGCGCGACCAGCCCACCGCGCAGCAGCGTTTCGCACGATCGGCCCGGAATATTCCACCAGCCTTCGGTCGTCCAACCTTCGGTGTCCTTGTAGCCGATCGCGACGCCGACGCGGCTGCCGGTGTTGTTGCACAGCCGAAAGTCGGCGTAGGCCGGATCGGCAAACCCTGCGATCGCGATAGTCAGTCCTGCGGCACGCAAGAGCGTGCCGAGGAAGCAGGGGCGAACGATGCGGAAAAGCAAAAAGGCCACGATCGGTTTTGGTTCTATTCGGCGCGGATTCCGCGTCATCCCTCACGGCGTGTCAACGACGATGGCTCGGAAGTCGTTGACGTTGGTGAAGGTGGGTCCGGTCTCCAGAAGGTCCCCCAATTGGGTAAAGAAACCGGTCGAATTGTTGTCGGCCAGAAAGGCGGCGGGATCGAGGCCAAGGGCCCGGGCGCGCGCAGCGGTATCGCTTGCCGCAAAGGCGCCGGCGGGGTCTTCGGCGGAGCCACCGCCGCCATCGGTGCCATCGGTGTCAGCCGCAAGCGCCGCGATGCCCGCCGTCCCGGCAAGCCCCACCGCCAGCGCCAGCGCGTATTCCTGGTTGGGGCCGCCGCGGCCCTTGCCGCGGATGGTGACCGTCAACTCGCCGCCGGACAGGATCACCGCGCGCCTGCCCTGCGCCTGAAGCTCGCGCGCAAGCCGGGCATGGGCGGCGGCGACCTCGCGCGCCTCGCCTTCGAGGCGGTCGCCGAGCGCGGCGCAGTCGTAGCCGGCCGCGCGCACCGCCTGCTCCGCGGCGCGCAGCGCGTCGGCCGGCCGCGCCACGATTGTGAATTGCGCGTTCGCGAACACCGGATCGCCGGGCTTCGCCGTTTCATTGGCCGGATCGTTGAGCGCGGTCGTCACCGAAGCCGGCAGTGCAAGCGCGTAGCGCGCGACGATGGCGCGCGCGTCGGCGAGCGTCGTCGGATCCGGCACCGTCGGTCCCGAGCCGATGGCCGACGGCTCATCGCCGGGCACGTCGGAGATCGCCAGCGTTACGACGCGCGCCGGATGGGCGCGCTGCGCAAGCCTGCCGCCTTTGATGCGCGAGAGATGCTTGCGCACGATGTTGATCTCGCTAATCGTTGCGCCGGAGCGCAAGAGCGCGCGCGTCACCGCCTGCTTGTCGGCAAACGAAACGCCGGCAGCCGGCGCGATCCAGTTGGCGGAGGCGCCGCCCGACATCAGCACCAGCACGAGGTCGTTGCTTGTCGCGGCATCGGCAAGCGCGAGCGTGCGTTCGGCGGCCTGCAGTCCGGCGGCGTCGGGCACCGGATGACCGGCTTCGATCATCGTCACAACGCGTGTCGGCCGCCCGTAGCCGTGACGCGCGACGGCGGCCCCGCTGATGCGCTCGGGCGAAACATGAAGCGCGTCGAGGTAGTGGCGCTCAGTCGCTTCAGCCATCGAGCCCGCCGCTTTGCCGGCGGCGAGGATGATCAGCCTGCCGGCCGTCGGGGCCGGCAGATGGCGGCTGAGAAAGCTCGACGGATGGGCGGCGGCGACCGCCGTGCGGAAGAGCGATTCGAGGAAGGCGCGCCGGGCGGCGTTCATGGCCCGATACCGCCGGTTTTTTCGGCCTATGGCAAGCGGTCGCGCGCCTGACTATCTTCAGGTTCCGGCAGGAGGATTGCACGATGGACGACAAGACCCGCACCGAACTCGAAGCCGCCGTCTACCGGCGCCTGGTCGAGCATCTGCGCAAGCGCACCGACGTGCAGAACATCGACCTGATGAATCTCGCCGGCTTCTGCCGCAATTGCCTCTCCAACTGGATGAAGGATGCCGCCGATTCCAAAGGCATCCCGATGAGCAAGGAGGAGAGCCGCGAGATCGTCTACGGCGAGCCGTTCGAGCAATGGAAGGCGAAGCACCAGAAAGAAGCGACCAAAGAGCAACAGGCCGCGTTCGAAAAGTCGAGCCAGGGTCACTAGCGCAGATTCTGATGGACTGACGCACAAACGCCCTGGCGTCTGTCATCGCCCGCGACCCGCCTACGCTCGCTTCGCGAGCTTCGGCGCGCTTGGAGTCCGCCGAAGCGCGGAGCCCGAAGGCGGAAAGCGGGCGATCCAGTAAACACAACGCGCTCAGCAGTTTACTGGATGCCCCGCTTCCCTCCTTCGCTGACGCTTCGGAGGGCTTAGTCACTGACCCGTCGAAGCCTTGGCGAAGACGGGTCGCGGGGCATGACAACAGAGGGCTTGAGCAATCGTATCGTTGGTTTTGTTTCAACGGATTTTGCGCCCACGCTGTGAACAGCGTGGATGATCGGCCGCTTTTCTTGACCTGAGGCCGCCCTATTCCGAAACCTTCTCCGCGAATGGCGCATCCGCCAGACCGAGAAGGAGAGTTCAATGCCGCCAGCCACCGCTGCCGCCGCTTCCGAGTCCCCGGAGCAAGCGCACACGCGTTTCGCCAAGGAACAGCTCAAGGCTTTTGTTGAGCGCATCGAGCGGCTTGAGGAAGAGAAGAAGGCGACATCCGACGACATTCGCGACGTCTACGCCGAAGCCAAGGGCAACGGTTACGACGTGAAGGCGCTGCGCACGGTGGTGCGACTGCGCAAGCAGGATGTCGAGGAACGCCGCGAGCAGGAAGCCGTGCTCGAGACCTACCTGCACGCGCTGGGCATGTTGAATTGAAGCTTTCTTATTCTGGATGCGACGCGCGAATGGAGCCGCGGTACTATTGTCATCGCCGAACTAGAGCATAATGATTTTAGATCGGGGCATGCCGCGCCACTCCGTGTCCCGGGCGCAGCGCAGCACGAAGTGATGCGCTGCAGACCCGGGACCTTCACAAGTTCGAGTTGTGGGAAGGTCCCGGATCAGCGGTAGCACCGCTACGCGCTGCACCGCATCCGGGACACAGGTCGCACAGGCGATTCAATCTAAAGCAACCGCACTCTAGTCGCCGCAGTGACGGCGCGCCCCCTCCCCTTGAAAAGGGGAGGGTTGGGGTGGGGATCAGATGGGTCGCGATTGATCTCCACCCGGCTCGCTTCGCTCGCCGACCTCCCCTTTTTAAGGGGAGGTAACCGAGACTTGCTGCGCCGCTTCGAAAATAACTTAAGCTGTCCCGCTTTAATCTTTACCGCAGCGAGGCCGTGCGGTTGTTGAACGTCCTGGTCGCCAGGAACACGACCGCATGGCCGCTGAACCGGTCGGCCAACAATCCGGGCTGGGGATCGGCCGAGAAAGCCATTGCCAGGGCCTGATCCGGCTTGTGCATGAAGGCGCTCATCATCTTCATGTGCGCGTCGCCGAGACGGGTCGCCGTCATGTAGCTGGCGCTCGTCGTGAGCACGGTCGCCCGCAGCCACGGGTCGTCCGCGAGAGCCGACGCTGAGCGCATCGCGCGGCCGGGCGTCAGCGCCTGCTTGTCGATGACCGTCGTATTCGGGGTGTCCGAAGGCATCAGCGATGCGTTCCGCATGCGCGGCATCGAGGTGCCCATCGGATGCGCACGCGGCGCTGGGAATGAACCGTCATTGCCGACGGACGCAAAGGCGGAGAGGTCCGTGCTGCCGGTCGTGGCAGGTCCCGCGTCCGCAAGCTCGATCGGATTCCTCGGCCGCTGGTCCGGCCGGGCTTCGGCGTTGGCGGTCCAGAACTTGTAGCGATCGAACACATTGGACGCGGATTGCGACGGTCGAGTGGCGCTCGCGACCTGTACGCCCGCAGGCCGCGCCGCCGGCAGCGGAACGATGCGCTCGGTTGCCACCTTCACGGGACGGGTCAAGCCGGCGACGGCACGCGCCGCCCGGCTGTGTCTCGGCTCGGCCGCTTCGCCTTTCGGCGACGCCGTTTCGCCTTCGTCCTCCGCCTCCTCATTGAGGCCGAAGAGGCGCGCCAGCAGATTCGTTTTCGGCCGCGGCCGTTCGGCGACGCGAATGTCGGTCGACGAGATCGCGCCGGCGTTGTGCGCGGCGCTGAGCGACGTCTGCGATGGCATGCTGCCGTGGCGCTCCACGTCCGCCAGTGCGAGCGCATAGCCCGGAAGCGGCCGTCCGTCCGACGGGATGTGCACCGTGCGTCCGTGCGGGAATATCTTGACCAGCTGCTCGCGCGACATATGCGGCCAGTAGCGAACGCTGCCGGTGTCGAGATGCACGAACGGCGAGCCGGAGGTCGGGTAGAAGCCGACGCCGCCGCGCTGCAGCCGCAGGCCGACCGCGCGAATTTCCGACAACGGCACGCCGGGGATGAAGAAATCCATCGCCTGGCCGTGCGTGTGCTGGCTGAACTGCGCGACGCCGGTCGATCGCGCGCGCAGCATCGCGTTGGTCTCGGGCGAGCGATAGCCGCAGATGACCTGGATCGGTTTGCTGGCGCCGACTTCGCGGTAAACCTCCCACAGCAGATCGAACAGATGCGGATCCATGTGGGTCGATTTTTCCTTGCGCCAGTCGCGCATGAACCAGTCGAGCTTCTTCAGCGCGGCCTCGTCGTAGCGGCCGTTGCGCTTGAAGGTGACGGTGATGTCTTCGCCGGTATGGACGTGATGGAATGACAGCGTGCGGGTATCGCCTTCCGCGACCGCGGTTTGCAGCGAATTCACGCCGGCGACGAGAAAGAGGGCCGAAACCCCGAGGCGCAACGTGGCGCGCGCCAGACTCAAGACAACACTACGCTCGCATACGCGATCAACTATCACTGCAAACTTCCGCGAATTACGCCGTCCCACACGCGCCCCCGAGAGGCGTTCTTTCTCGGATGCAGCAATCATGCAGTTTTGCCGCGACTGGTTAATGGTTGCTTAGTGCAGGACCCCTCGAGCCGACGAATTAAGCGGCCCAGTGTGGCAAAAAATGGCTCAGCGCAAGGCGCGCCTCAGATCTTTTGATTTTAGCCGAAAGTTCCCTCGGCTCGTCAACCCGCGTCGGCCATGTCGCTCGGCCGGGCCGGCTCGCCGCCGAGCCCAAGACCCTCAAGCTTGCGGTAGAGCGTCGAGCGGCCGATCTGCAGGCGGCGCGCGACCTCCGACATCTGCCCGCGGTAGTGACTGATGGCGAAGCGGATGGTCTCGCGCTCGATTTCATCGAGTGGTCGCACGTCTCCCCTTTCATCGGTCAGCGGCAAGGACGGCGCCGATGGCGGCGCGACTGTCGCTTGCACGGGATGATCGATATCCGTGGACCACGATGCAGCGAGAGCGGGCGCGTCCTGGGCGCGCGACAAGGCGGCTCCCTCGTTCATCTGCGCCGCAATCTGCGGCAGCTCGTCGGCGCCGATCGTATTTCCGTCGGCGAGCACGACGGCACGGAAGATCGCGTTTTCGAGCTGACGCACGTTTCCGGGCCAGCGATAGGCCGCAAGCAGAGCAAGGGCGTCCGCGTCGATTGAAGTGACGCGCTTGCCTTCCTCGGCGGCGAAGCGGGCGAGGAAATGGCGCGCGAGCTCCGAAATATCTTCCGGCCGCTGACGCAAAGGCGGGACGGCGACCGGGAAGACATGCAGACGATAGAACAGGTCTTCCCTGAAGCGGCCGGCCTTCACGTCGGCAATGAGATTGCGGTTGGTCGCCGAGATGATCCGCACATCGACCTTGACGGATTTGCGCGCGCCGACCGGATCGACTTCGCCTTCCTGCAAGGCGCGCAGCAGCTTGATCTGCGCCGCCGGCGGCAATTCGCCGATCTCATCGAGAAACAGCGTGCCGCCGTCGGCCTCGACGAACTTGCCCACGTGCTTCTCGGTCGCGCCTGTGAACGCGCCTTTCTCGTGGCCGAACAAAATCGATTCAACGAGCGTGTCGGGCAGCGCGCCGCAGTTGACGGCGACAAAGGGCTTGGCGCGGCGTTCGCCGCTGCCGTGGATCGCGCGCGCGATCAATTCCTTGCCGACGCCGGATTCGCCTTCGATCAGCGTGGGGATTTCGGAGCGGGCCGCTTTCTCGGCGGCATGCAGCACCGCCTGCATGGCTGGCGCGCGCGTGATGACGTCGGCGAAGGTGAGAGCGCCGTCGCGGCTGCGCTTGAGCCGGCGCAGCTCGCCGGCCAGCGCCTTCGACGACAGCGCGTTGCGAATGGAAACCTGAAGCCGCTCGGCGCCGGCGGGCTTCACCACGAAATCGACCGCGCCGGCGCGCATGGCCGTGACCACGTTGTCGATGCCGCCATGCGCCGTCTGCACGATCACCGGAACATCGACGCCCGCATCGCGCAAGCGCGCGAGCACGCCGAGGCCGTCGAGATCGGGCATCACCAGATCGAGCACGACGCAATCGATGCGGGCCGCCTCCGGTCCGGCAAGCAGCCTGAGCGCGCCGTCGCCGCTTTCCGCCGTCAGCGCCTCATAGCCGAAGCGCTGCACCATGTTCTCGATCAGCCGGCGCTGCACCGGATCGTCATCGACGATAAGCACGACTTGAGACATGGCCCGTCCTGGACGCTCGTTGTGCCGATTTGGTGCACTGTCGCCGAGTTGACTT
>DASSRW010000151.1:0-32290 GCA_035701545.1 Pseudolabrys sp. | reverse complement strand
TCAGCGAGCTCCTCGCGGGGACTCGTCTAGTGGTCCCGGGCGGAGCCCCGGCGCCGCCCGGGACCATGGATTGCGTCATCCACGGGCGCAGGCGCCGCACCCTGCCCCACTTCGAGAACGCCTCTAGAAGCGCCCCTCATGAGCAAGGCGATAGGAATATAAGCACAAGGACTATAGTCCTGTCAAGCGCAAGCGGGGCGACCTGACCCTGAGGAGTTATTCACACCGGCACTTGACGTCTGGACGTCTTTATGTTCTCTATTTGTTCTTAGCTGGGGAATGATTCGTGGCCAAGGCACCGGGCAGCATCAGGGATTCTATTTACAGCTACCTGCAGGCCATAGGCGGCGAGGCATCGATTGAGGAAATCTCTCGTGCGGTGGTGGCAGAAATGGGAGCGACCTCGCCATCGTCCGTCCGCAGCTATCTCAACAACAACGTCGGCAAATCGTTCGAGCGCACCGGCCGTGGCCGCTATCGGCTCAAGACGAACGGCCACGACATTGTAGTGCCGGTCGAGAGGCTCGACCTCGATCCCGTCGTCATCGTCGGCAAGGCCAAGCTTTATCAAGCCGATTGCTTCGAATGGCTCGCGTCGGAACCGGCCTCATCAATTCACGCTTGCGTCACCGATCCGCCGTACGGCTTGCTCGAATACAGCGAGGAAGAGCAGGAGAAACTGCGCAGGGGAAAAGGCGGCGTCTGGCGTATCCCGCCATCCTTCGATGGCGCGAAACGTGCACCGCTGCCCCGTTTCACCGTGCTCGATGAGGATGACCGCGTGAAGCTGCATGCGTTTTTCAAAAAACTCGGAATATTGCTGAACCGGGTACTTGTGCCCGGCGGCAACGTTGTCGTCGCCTCCAATCCACTGCTGTCGCATATCGTAGCATCTGCAATGTCGGAAGGCGGCCTCGAAGTGCGGGGGCAAATCGTCCGCCTCGTCATGACGATGCGCGGAGGCGATCGACCGAAGAACGCGCACCTGGAGTTTCCCGACGTGAGCGTTATGCCGCGCTCGATGTTCGAGCCGTGGGTTGTGCTGAGACGGCCACTTGAAGGGCGCGTGCAAGATAGCTTGCGCTACTACAAGACCGGCGGCTTCCGGCGTATCTCCGACGAGAAACCATTCGGCGACGTTATTGCCTCGCAGAAAACACCGCGGCGCGAACGCGAGCTAGCACCACACCCATCGATCAAGCCGCAGTCTTTCCTGCGCCAGATCGTGCGCGCCGCGCTGCCAATGAGCCAGGGAATTGTGCTGGACCCCTTTGCCGGCTCAGGATCGACGCTCGCCGCCGCAAATGCCATCGGCTACACATCAGTCGGAATCGAGTCTGACCCGAAGTATATTAAGGTGGCAAAGCGAGCGATCGAGAGACTCGGGTCACTCGGCGAGGTAGATCCAGTTTGACCGCAACTTCTTTATGCCTGTCCCGCTGAGTGTCGACGTGCGCGTTCCGATGTTGCCGCCACGCGGATTGTTGCGGAAATCCGCAACCTTGACCTCCGCTAAATAGACCTCAGTGAACTTCATCGGCTCACGGTCTACCGCAGGCTCCGTATCGTGGTCGGTGCGGTACACGAATACGCACATCCATTGATCGCGCGCGCCATGCGTATCGACGGCACCGCCGGGCTTTCGGGTGCTCTTGATCTCAACTCCATCCGTACCTGCCGCCACCGAGTTGTTTGGATAACGGCCTTGCACCACCAGGTCCGGATGTCCGTTGAAATGTTCGTTCTCGACCAGAACACGGGCGTGCTTCGCCATCGAAGCCGTGAGCATGTCCGAGATCATGCCCGACATCGCCGCGGGCCGGAGCATGTCGTCCATACGATGCAGGCCCTTTGAGAGCAGCATTCCATTTACATCGTAGAAAAAGTCATAGACGTCCTGCATCGCGATCTCGAAATCCTTCAAGCGTAAGGAGAACGGGAGCGCCGCATTCGAGTTGAAGGCACTCAGATCAAGGATCTGTTTCTTGAGTGGCATGATTTCCCCGGCCCATTGAGAGAATAGCCGGAATCCCCTGAGCTGACAGCCCTCCGTGCCGTCACCCCTTCCGCTCGTCCGGCGCGGCGAGGATCAGCGACCAGAACACCTTGTAGCGCGTGTCCGGCGCGTAGACCGCGGCGATGCCCATGCGCGTTGCGCCCTTGAGCAGCATGTTGGCGTTGTGCGCGCGCGACTCGCGCCAGCCGGAAAACGCTTCCGCGATGTTGCCGTAGCCGGCGCCGATATTCTCCGCCGCAAGCGTGGCGTCGAAACCGGACTCCTTGATGCGTGCGGTGAACGGCTTGCCGACGTCATGCGAAAGCTTGTTGCGTTTGGCCATCAGCGAGGCCTGCGCTTCCGCCAGCTTCATCAGCGCCGGATCGAGCGTGACGGCATCGAGGCCGTTGCTGGCGCGATAGCCCGAGATCACCGACGCAAACGCCGGAGCATCGAGCTCGGCGCCCGGCTTCGCAAGATCGCGGTAGATGCTCGGCTCGCCCTTGGGAACATAATTCGACGCGCAGGCGGCGAGCGTGAGCAGCGCCAGCACAAGCGCCGGCAGGCGAAGCATCCTCATTGTGATCAGAACCCCGAATCGGTAGCAGCGAAAGGACATGGCCCTAGCACGGCCGCATGGCGATTGCGCGGCGGGAAACACCTCTACTAACATTGCGGCAAAACAAGCATCAGGCGAAACGCAAAGGGAGAAGGTCAATGGCCACGACACTTGCCGCACGCACGCCGGGCGCCACGCGCGCAGCCCCCGGCGAATACGTTTTCGACCTCGCTACCGTCAACCACATCCAGGGCGGCCCCGACTATTCGACCGCCAACGGCGCCTGCGTCGAAGGGGAGCGCATGATTGTCGGGCTGATGCGCATGCCCGCCGGCACCGGCGCGGAGCCGCATTCGCATCCGAACGAGCAATGGATTTACGTCTTGCAGGGGACATTCCGCGCCAGGATCGACGGCAAGCAGGTCGACGTGAAGGCGGGCTCGGTCGCCTACATTCCGGCGAACGTCGTGCATGAAGGCAAGGCGACGCCGGACGGCGACGTCGTGTTCTTCACCTGCAAGGACGCTTCATACGGCCTGCAGGGGATCAAGGCGTAGCTCTTGCCCCGCGCGCCGCGCCTGCCGCGCCGATCAGCTCGGCAATGTGCAGCGTCGGCCGGCCGGTCGCCTGCTCGATCTGCTCGCGGCAGCTGAAGCCGTTGGCGAGAACGGCCCGGCCGGGATTTTGCCGCAGCGCCGGCAGCATCGCGCGCTCGGCCGCCGTCATCGACACATCGTATTTCTCGGCCTCGAAGCCGAACGAACCGGCCATGCCGCAGCAGCCGGAAGGCATCACGTCATAGTCGAGCCCCAGGCGGTCGAGAACCTTCTGCTCCACCTCCGGCTTGAGCACGGCGTGCTGATGGCAGTGGATTTGCACCAGCGCCGCGTCGGCGATTTTCGGCAAGGGCTGTTCGCCGCACTTCTCGTCGAGAAATTCGGTGAAGAACAACACCTGCTTGGCGAGGCGGCCGGCGGCCTCATGCTCGGGAAAAAGGCCCGGCAATTCGTCGCGGAAGGTGCTGACGCAGGCCGGCTCGAGCCCGACGATCGGCGTTCCCTCGCGGATCTCGGGCTCCAGCGCGGCGAGTGTCTTCGTCCACAGGCGCCGCGCGCGATCGAGCATGCCCCAGTCGTACAGCGGCCGGCCGCAGCACAAGGTGGACTGCGGAATGACCACGTCGAAGCCGAGCGATTCCAGCACCTGCGTCGCCGCGATCGCCGTCTGCGGGCGGAAATAGTTGTTGAACGTGTCGGGCCACAGCATCACGCGCTTGCCGCCCGCGCGTCTGTTTTTTGCACGATTGCGGAACCACGATGTGAAGTTTTTCTGAGCGTATTTCGGAATTTTCCGGTGCGATGAAATTCCGCCGGCCCATTTCAGGAGCGACGACAAACCCGGCGCGCTGAGCGCGGCATTTGCAAGCGACGGCACGGCGCCGGCAAGCCGTGACCATTCGTGGATCAGGCCCATGGAATAGGCGGCGCGCGGGCGCAAGCGGCCGCTGTAGTGGTGGTAGCGGAATTCGGCCTTGTAGGTCGCCATGTCGACGTGCACGGGGCAGTCGCTCTTGCAGCCCTTGCAGGCGAGGCAGAGATCGAGCGCCTCCTCGACCGCCTCGCTTTTCCACAGATCGTCGATCGGGCCGCCGTGCAGCATCTCGAACAGGAGCCGCGCGCGACCGCGCGTCGAATGCCTTTCCTCACGCGTCGCCATGTAGCTCGGACACATCACGCCCTTGCCGCTGTCGTGGCGGCGGCACTTGCCGACGCCGACGCAGCGCGTCATCGCGCGCGTGAAGCTGCCGTCGAGCGGGTAGTCGAATTCGCCCTTGATGTCGGGCGGCCGCCATAGCGGGCCCATGCGGAGGTTGGAGGTGATCGGAAATGGATCGACGACCTTGCCGGGATTCATCAGGCTGGACGGATCCCAGATCGCCTTGAACTCGCGGAACGCCTGCACCAGCTCGGAGCCGTACATCTTTTCCAGCAGCGCGGCGCGCGCCTGGCCGTCGCCGTGCTCGCCCGAAAACGAGCCGCCGTACTTCACGACCAGCCCGGCGGCATCATCGAGAAAGTGCCGCCAGTCGTTCACGCCTTTTTCCGTGCGCAGGTCGAAATTGATGCTGCAGTGGACGAGCCCGTCGCCGAAGTGGCCGTAGACGGAGGCGTCGTAGCCATATTTGTCGAACAGCGCCTTCAGCCCGCGCAGGTAATCGCCGAGCGCCTCGCGCGGCACCGCGCTGTCCTCCCAGCCGGGCCAGGTGTCCGGTTTGTGGGCCGTGACGGCAAGCGCCGCCTCGCGCACGTCCCAGACCTTCATCTGCGCGTTGCGGTCGCGCATGACACGGCCGTCGTGGCCCTTGGCCTTGAACGCCTCGACGCACCTTTCCGCTTTCGCGGCGGCGCCGTCTTCGCTGTCGGCGCCGAACTCGACTACCAGCCAGCCGCGGCCCTGCGGCAGAACCTTGATTTCCTCGGGGTGGTAGTGCTTCTCGCGGATCAGCTCGATCAGCTCGTGGTCGATGCCCTCGAGCCCGATCGGGTTGAACGTCAACACCTCCGGCACGGCGTCGGCGGCCGTGAACACGTCCTTGAAGCCGAGGATGGCGAGCACGCGCTCCTGCGGGCTGTGCACCAGGTTGAGCCTGGCGCGCAGGATGGTGACGCAGGTCGATTCGGTCCCGACCAATGCGCGCGCGACGTTGAAGCCGCTCTCCGGCAAAAGCTCGTCGAGATTTTCGTAGCCGGAGACGCGGCGCGGAATGCGCGGGTAGCGCGCGCGGATGAGATCGCCGTACTTGTGGCGGAACGTGTCGAGCGCGCTGTAGATCTCGGCGCGCCGCCCGCCGGCGGCGATGATCGCGCGCAACTCATCCTCGCTGGTCGGGCCGACCGTCATCCACTCGCCGTCATAGGTGACGATTTCCAGCGCCTCGACGTTGTCCGACGTGCGGCCAGCCATCACCGAATGCACGCCGCAGGAATTGTTGCCGAGCATGCCGCCCAGCGTGTTGTGGTCGTGCGTCGCCGGATCGGGCCCGAAGGTCAGCACGTGGCGCTCGGCCGCCGTGCGCAGCGTGTCGAGCACGCAGCCGGGCTCGACCTCGGCGAGGCGATTGACTGCGTCGATCGACAGCACGCGGTTCAGATATTTCGAGAAGTCGATCAGCACGGCGACGTTGCAGCCTTGCCCCGCGAGCGCCGTGCCGCCGCCGCGGTTGACGATCGGGGCGCGATGGGCGCGGCACAGGTTGACGGTCTTGATGACGTCCTCGACCGAGCGCGGGATCACCACGCCGATCGGCACCTGCCGGTAGTTCGACGCGTCGGTGGCGTAAAGCGCGCGGCTGCCGTTGTCGAAGCGCACCTCGCCCTCGAGCGCCTGCGCGAGCTCGCGCCCAAGGTCGTTGAATTCGTCCGGCGACGTCGAAATGTACTCATCGCTGATGCGGCCGTCGGGTGCGCGCTCGATGACGCGCTGCCTGCGTTCTCTTGCATGATCGATGTGCGTGACGTGGCTCATGACTCATTCCCATCTCAGCAGTTCACGCGCGGCCGTTTCATGCGGCCACGCGCGCGGCGTCCCGATCCTTGAAGTCGAGCCCGTGCCCCGGCCGCGAACGATCCGGCCTGATCGCGCCGTCCTGCGGACGCGGCGCGCCATCGAACACGAGGTGCTCGATGCGCGCATGGTCGTGGAACCATTCGATGTTGCGCAGGCGCGGCGCGGCGCAGCACACGGGCAGATGCAAGGCGGGCGCGGTGTGGGCCGACAGCGGCATTCCCCAGGCGTCCGCCAGCGCCGCCGCCTTCAAAAACCCGGTGTAGCCGCCGCAGCGCGTCGCGTCGGCCTGCAGCACGTCGACGGCCTGCGCCTCGAGCATGCGGCGGAAGTAGAACTGCTCGTAGCCGTATTCGCCGGCGGCGATCTCCATGCTGGCCGGCGCGCGATCGCGCATGAGGCGCAAGCCATCGAGGTCGTCACTCGACACCGGCTCCTCGAACCAGGTCACGCCGAGCGCTGCAAACTTCTCCGCGAAGGCCAGCGCCTGCTTTTGGCCGTAGGCACCGTTCGCATCGACAAATAGCTCAGCCTCGCCGATCGCTTCCCGCGCCGCCGTCACGCGCTCAAGATCGTCCTGCGGCGCCGTGCCGATCTTCATCTTGACGAAGCGGCAACCGTCGTTCTCGACCCAGCCGGCGAGCTGTTTCTGCAATTGCGCGACCGAATAGCTGGTGAAGCCGCCGCTGCCGTAGATCGGCACGGCTTCGCGTTCGCCGCCGAAAAGCGCGACCAGCGGCACGTCGAGCAGCCGCGCCTTCAGGTCCCACAGCGCGACATCCAGCGCAGAAATCGCGCAGGCCGCCACCCCGCGCCAGCCGATGTTGCGCACCGCGCACACCATCGCGAGCCACAGCTTCGGAATATCGAAAGCGTCCTCGTCCTTGATCTTGCCGGCGAGAACGCCGGTCACGATTTCAGCGGCGGCCGCATCGGCATAGCTGTAGCCGAGCCCCGTCGCTCCAGCCGCCGTCACCTCGACCAGCACCAGCGTGGTCGCGTCCCACGCAATGGTGCCGTCCGCTTCCGGCGCGTCGGTCGGAATGCGAAAGGAGCGCGCCGTGACGCGCCGGATGGGGGCAGCCGCCGCCATGGCGGCCTACACGATTTCGCGCGCGACGTCGGCCGCGATGGTGCGCGCCGTCTTGCCCGCAGCCGGCGTTCCACGCGCCAGCGCCTCCGCGAGATGCGCGACCTGCTTCAGCGTCGCCTTCGGCGGCATCGGCGGCTCGAACGGATCGACCACGGCCTCGATCAGCGCCGGACCGCGCACGTTCAGCGCCTCGCGCAGGGTGTCGCCGCAGCGCGCCGGATCGTCGATGGTGAAGCTCGACATGCCGAAGCCGCGCGCGACGGTCGCGAAGTCGATCGGCTGCAGGTCGCAGACGTATTCCGGATTGCCGAGGAACACCATTTGCTCCCATTTGATCTGCCCGAGCGCGTTGTTCTTGATGACGACGATTTTCACGTCGAGCCCGTATTTCACGCAGGTTGCGAGCTCGCCCATCAGCATGGTCAGCCCGCCGTCGCCGACGAAGGCGATCACCTGCCGGCCCGGATAGGCGACCGCCGCGGCGACCGCGTAGGGCAAACCGCAGGCCATCGTCGCGAGGTTGCCCGAGCAGGAGAACATCATGTTGCCGCGGATCATCAGGTGGCGGGCGATCCAGGTGGTGATGGTGCCGGAATCGGTCGCGACGATCGCGTCGTCCGCGAGCAGCTTGTTGAGCTCGTGCGCGACCACCTGCGGCTTCATCGGCTTTTCCCTGAGCGAGCCGCGCTCCTCCATCAGCGCCAGCCACTCCTTCTTGGCAGCCTGCGCCGTTTCGAGGAACGAGCGGTCCTCGCGGTAATCGAGATGGCGCAGCAACGCCCGCAGCACCTTCGAGGTGTCGCCGATCAGCCCCGCCTCGGCCGGGTAGCGCAAGCCGATGCGCTTGGGATCGATGTCGACCTGCACAGCACGCGCCTGTCCCGGCTTCGGGTAGAATTCGATGTAGGGAAACGAGCTGCCGGCGATCAGCAGCGTGTCGCATGCTTCCAGCGCCTCGTGCGAGGGCTTGGTGCCGAGCAGGCCGACGCCGCCGGTGGTGAACGGGCTGTCGTCGGGAACGGCGCCCTTGCCGAGCAGCGGCTTGACGACCGGCGCGCCGAGCCGCTCGGCAACCGCCAACACCTCGCCCGCCGCATCGAGCGCGCCGCGCCCGGCCATGATCACCGTCTTCTTGCCGGCGTTGAGGATCGCGGCGGCGCGGGCGATCTGCTCGTCGCTCGCCATTTGCGCCGAATGCGCCATCAATTCCGAAACATGATTGGGAACGTTGCGCTCGGAGCGCTTGCCTCCTTCGACCGGCTGCGACTGCATGTCGACCGGCACCGTGATGTGGGCGACGCCGCGATAGGACAAAGCGGCGCGGCAGGCGAGCTCCGTCACGTTCTGCACGTGGTTCGGACCCATCACGCGCGAATTGTAGACGCACACGTCCATGTAGAGCTTGTCGAGCTCGACGTCCTGCTGCGTGAACGTGTCCAGCAGGTCGTGGAATTGCAGCCCGGTGATCGCCACCACCGGCTGGCCGTCGAGCTTGGCGTCGTAGAGGCCGTTGAGAAGGTGAATCCCGCCGGGCCCCGAGGTCGCGATGCAGGCGCCGAGGCGGCCCGTCCACTTCGCGTAGGCGCACGCGTTGAACGCGGCGGCTTCTTCATGGCGAACCTGGATGAAGCGGATCTTGTCCTTGTGCGTGCGCAGCGACTCGATGATGCCGTTGATGCCGTCGCCGGGCAGGCCGAAGATCGTGTCGACGCCCCAGTCAAGCAGCGTGTCGACCAGGACATCGGATGCGGTGGGCGCAGCCATGAGGATGATTTCCGAATCTGAAAGGGGCCGCAGTTGCGAGCAACCGGCCGGATTACGTCGCCCGGAAACCAACTGGCGGCCATGGCTTTGGTTCCGGCCGCGGCCCGGGGAACCAGATTCGCCCGCGCCGGTTTTCCTGCTGAATCGGCACGCACGAGCCGCAAGCCAAGCTGGCAAACGATGGACAGCAAGCTGCTGCATGAAAACGAAGGCCGCCGCGTCTTCGCCGTGATCCTCGACACCGGCGACGAGGTGATGGCCGAAATCCGCGCGTTTGCCCGAAAAGAAAGAATTTCCGCCGCGCAGATCACCGGCATCGGCGCGCTGAGCGGCGCGGTGCTGAGATATTTCGATTGGGAAACGAAAGAATACCGCGACATTCCGGTGCGCGAGCAGGTGGAGGTTGCTTCATTGGTCGGTGATGTCGCGCTCGGGCCGGACGGCAAGCCGGCGATCCATCTGCACATCGTCGTCGGCAGAAGCGACGGCAGCGCGATGGCGGGGCATGTCGGCGAAGCGCACGTGCGCCCCACGCTGGAAGTGATCGTCAACGAGGCCCCGGACTATTTGCAGAAAACGCACGACGAGGAATCCGGCCTCGCGCTCATCAACGCAAAAGAGCCGCGGCACGCGTAAGCAAGCCCGGCTCTCGTCTGCCGCGCACCGATATCTTGCATGTCGGGGCCGCTGCGCCCTGCCGGTTGTCAGCCGTTAAGGGGCTGGTTATGCGCCTTACCGCCTATTGAAATCATTCTTCGGATCTCGCTCGCAAATGCAGCGGCGGCGGCGGCAATTATGATAAAACGCGCCTATGGAGACACGCGCCCCGCTCGACCTCGACCTCATCTGGAAGGCCGGCGGCCCGCCGAAAAGGCCGATCGACCCTGAGCTGTTCAAGCTGCTCGAGGCGATCCAGCGCACCGGCAAACTGACCGCTGCGACCAGGGAGGTCGGCGTGCCCTACCGGCAGGCCTGGGGACTGATCACGGCCTGGTCGGAGCGCATCGGACAGCCGCTCGTCGTGAAGGAGCAAGGCCGCGGCACACGGCTCACCGCGCTCGGCGAGCGGCTGCTGTGGCTGCGCGAGCGCATCGGCGCGCGGCTTTCGCCGCATCTCGAAAGCGCGGCGTCGGAAATCGAGCAGCAACTGAACGAAATCCTCGAGGCGCCGATGCCGGCGATCAGGATTCATGCGAGCCACGACCTCGTGCTGGCGGAGCTGCGCGAAATGCTGCGCTCGCGGCCGGGGCCGAAGCTCGACGTGCGCTTCGTCGGCAGCCTCGAAAGCGTCATCGCGCTGTGCAAGGGCCGCTGCGAGATCGCGGGGTTTCACATTCCGGAAGGCGCGCTCGGGCGCGAGGTGCTGCGCAAGTACGAGCCGTGGCTGAAGCCGCGCGCGCAACGCCTGATTCATTTCGTTCGCCGCAGCCAGGGCCTCATCGTCGCCGCGGGCAATCCACTCGGCATCCACACGCTGAAAGATGTGGCAGCGAAGAAGGCGCGCTTCATCAATCGCCAGCGCGGCTCGGGCACGCTTCTGGCGCTCGATCGCCTGTTGCAGGAGCAAGGCATCGATCGCGCCGCGATCAACGGTTACCACACGGAGGAATTCACGCACCTCGCCGTCGCGGCGGCGATTGCCGGCGGCGTCGCCGATGCCGGCGTGGGCATCGAAGCCGCGGCGCGCAGGCTCAAGATGGATTTCATTCCGCTGTTCGTCGAGGATTACTATCTGCTCGCCAAAAAGGAGACGATCGAGCGCGACGACGTTGAGGCCATCGTCTCGCTTTTCAAATCGCCTGATTTTGCGGCTTTGGCCGGCGCCATTCCGGGTTACGACGCCGCGCGCGCGGGCGAGATCATCGGCATCGGCGATCTGGTGGCGTGAGTTTTGCTGCTGGCGGTCCCGACAGGAGTCGAACCTGTGACCTTCGGTTTAGGAAACCGCTGCTCTATCCTGCTGAGCTACGGGACCGTCCGCTCGCTTTAACACAGGCCCGCAACCGGCGCACGTCCGCGCGGCGACGCGCCACTCCAGCACATGCAGCGGCCCGCATGATTTCATGCCGCGGCGATTTGCGGCCGGCCACGCTTGCGGAACGGCGCAGACGGCCTCTGCGTTGACAAGGAGAGTAATCGGCCCGCGGCGCTGCATGCTTTGCCGGCTACTCGGCCCAAGCAGGTTCCGCCGCCGAAACACCGTGCAATCGTTCGCAACGATGCGGCAGTGCACCGGCCGGTTTCCAGCAGACAGAAAGGAACGACAGAAGAAAGGAGGTCGTCATGGCCTACCAAGATACAAGACCGTATGACCGCACCAGCCGGCGGTGGCAGGACTCCGCAAATCTCATCCTGGCGATCTGGCTCTTCATCTCGCCATGGGTTCTCGGCTTCGCCGGCGGCGCCGGCGGGCACAGCCCGGTTGCCGCATGGAACGCCTGGGTGCTGGGCGTGATCGTGTTCCTGATCGCGCTTTCGGCGCTCGGCCGGCGCTTCGCCCGCGGCCAGGAATGGTACAACCTGATCCTCGGCATCTGGATATTCATCGCGCCATGGGTCCTTGGCTTCGCGGCCGGCACAGCCGACGCAGCCTGGGACCACTGGATCGTCGGCGCGCTGATTTTCCTCGTGTCGGCAAGCGGCCTTTCGATGATGAGGCCGGCGGTGGCGCACGATCCGCATCATTCGCCGTTGCCGCATTAGCGGGCGCAACGGTCTGACGGCGGCGCATCTCTAAAAAATCGAAACCCCGGCCGGGGCAATCCGGCCGGGGTTTTGATCGTGGAGCGCGCCGAAGATCAGGCCGCGTCGCGCTTTTCCGCCGGCGCCTGGTCGTTCGCGACCGAGAGATTGAGGTGCATCGCGTTGAGCAGCGACTTCATCTCCATGCGCGCGGTGGCGTGCGACATCGTGGGCCGCGTGCCGAGCGTGCTGGCGTTGAGGTCGTCGACCGCGGTCAGCCCGCGCGGATAGAATTCGCGGAACACCACGCGTTCGGCCAGTCCGTCCACGCAGCGGAAATCGAGCCGCTGGGCGAGCTCGTCGATGGCTTCGCCGACGAAGCGCTTGTTGCGCGAGGCCAGCATCGACAAGCGGTTGCGCAGGACGATCCAGTCGGTCGGCAGCCTGCCCTCGCTCGCGCGCGTGCCACGCGCCTCCTGCACCATCTCGGCATAGTGGCTCGCGCCGGTCACGGCGAAGGTCTCGGCGTCGATGGTGCCGAGCACGTCGAAATCGACAAAGCTGTCGTTGAGTGGCGTGACCAGGGTGTCGGCCATCGCATGCGCCAGCCGCGACAGATAGGCGTCGTGGCCGGGCGTGTCGATCACGATGAAGTTGCAGGCCTGCGCCGCCGCCTCGATGGCCGCGGTGAGCGCCATTGAGCCGCCGGTTTCGCCCTCCGCCGCCGCGCCTTCGGCGGCGTCCAAGCTGAAGTGATTGGGCAATCCGAGATCCTGGCCGATGTGCGCCGCCCAGGCGCGCCGGTTCTCGATGTAATGCGTGAAGCTGCGCTGTCTTGCATCGAGATCGAAGGTCGCCACTCTCTGTCCCGCCTTGATCAGACCGACCGCAATATGCATGGCGATCGTCGACTTGCCCGATCCGCCCTTCTCGTTGCCGACTACGATGATGCGTGCTGTCCGCGCCCCTGCTGTTTCCTCAAACGACATGAGTTGCCCTCCAGTGTCTGTTGAGCGAATGCACTTTACGGTTCTTTTATTGGTCACAGCAGTCAGCCCTGATTCGCGAAAGTCCTGCAAGCACATCGGGCGCAGCGGATTCGAAAATTGCCGCGAAGTGCAGCGATGACACACATCCGTGACTCAATTGTCACAGACGCGCGCGTCACAGATGCGCGTGGAAGCGATGCCGGCGATGGCGCGTTCGGATTCGATTACTGCGGCTTCGCGCCGGAGATGTTCACCATCTCCTTCCACATCACACGCTCTTTGGCCGCATAAGCGGCGGCGGCTTCCGGCGTGCTGGCGATGCAGCGGGCGCCCGCCTTCAGGAAGCGCTGCTGAAGCGCGGGATCGGCCGCGATCTTCTGCATCATCGCCGACAGCTTGTTGACGATCAGGCGCGGCGTGCGGGCGGGCACCTCGATCGAGGCCCAGGAGGTGACGACAAAGTCGGAAATGCCCGCCTCCGCCATGGTCGGCACGTCTTTCATCGTCGGCCAGCGTTCCTTCGACGTCACCGCCAGCGCGCGCATCTTGCCGGACTCGATCATGCCGACGTAGGAGGCAAGATTGTCGATGGCGAAGGTGATGTCACCGGCAAGCATCGCCGGAATTGTTTGCGCCGCACCCTTGAACGGCACGTGGATGGCGGCGATGCCGGTGCGCTTGACGAAATAGGCGCCGGCAAGATGCGGGGTCGTGCCGACGCCGGGGCTGCCGAAGTTGAGCTGCTTGCCCTTCGCCCAGGCGAGAAATTCCTGCAACGTCTTTGCCGGCACGTGATCGGACGCGACGACGAACACATCCGGCAATTCCCAGGTCAGCGACGCCGAGACCACGTCCTTTTCCGGGTCGAGCGGCATCTTCTTGTAGAGGTACTGGTTGATGACCTGGATGTTGATCGGAATGGAGCCGATCGTGTAGCCGTCGGGCGCGCTGCTCGCCATGGTCGCGGTGCCGATGTTGCCGCCGGCGCCGGGGCGGTTCTCGACGACGAACGACTGGCCGGTCATCTGCTGCATCTTTTCGGCAAGAATGCGCGTGAGCACGTCGGTCGATCCGCCCGCCGGATAGGGCACGATGATCTTGACCGTGCGCGTCGGCCAGTTTTCCTGCGCGCGTGCGCCGGTTGCGGCGAGGATGCCGGCAGCGGCAGCCGATTGCAGAAACGCGCGGCGATTTGGTGAAAGACGGCGTCGTGACATTGTCTCCTCCCCCGATAAGCACAATGACCTCAACCTCCGGCTACTGTAACGGATTGCCGGGCGGCGCACAGCGGGGTTGACTGTGCCGCCCGCTTGTTCGGACTATTCCGGCATGACACGGGGCTGGTATCGGGCTGTGGCGGCGGCGCTTGCGTTGCCCGCGTGCGCCGCGGCGCAGGAGACCTGCCATCTCGAAACGATCGGAACGGCAAAGGTCGCCGGTGTCCGCGATGGCCGCACCTTCACGCTCGCTGACGGCCGCGTGGTCCGGCTTGCCGGCTTGCAAGTTCCACGCGCCGCGCGCGGCCAGGTGCATGCGCAAGCCGCCAAGGACGCGCTTGCGGCCCTGATATCGGGCCAAACCATCACGCTCAAGCGCGCCGGCTCCGCGCCGGATCGCTACGGGCGGCTGCGCACCTTTGCTTTTGCGGAAAACAATCCCGGCCAGTCGCTCAATGCAGCGCTATTGGCAAAGGGCCTCGCACGGGCCCTGCCGGATGATGCGATCGAAGGCTGCGCGAAACCGCTGTTGGCCGCCGAAGCGAAGGCGCGCGCCGGCAGCCTCGGTTTCTGGGCGGACCCCGCGTTTGCTCCCCTTCCCGCCGGCGATCGGGCACGCATTCTTGCCCTGAGAGGCGCGTTTGCGCTGGTGCAGGGCAAGGTCTTGTCGGTGCACGAGGCAGGAACCGCTACATATGTGAATTTCGGACGCCACTGGTCGCGCGATTTCAGTGTTGTTATCCTGCGCCGCAACCAGCGGACATTTTCCGCCGCCGGCGTCGAACCGAAGGCTCTTGACCATCATCGTATTCGGGTGCGGGGGATCGTCGAGCAGCGCGGGGGCCCGATCATCGAAGCCGACTATCCCGAGCAGATCGAGATCACCGACGAGCAAGCGCGAGTAACGCCGTGAGGGCCACACGCCAGACATCCGCTTTCCTGCGCGCGCGCATCGCCGCGATGGCGGCGCTCGCCTGCGTGCTGGCGGGCTGCGCCGCGACACCCGAAGTCGTGCACCGCGTGTCGCTGCCCAAGGTGGCGCCGGCGCCGGTGCAGACGCAGGTCGCTTCCTCGCGCGAGCGAGCGCGCATTCTCGGCTCCTATGGCGGCGTCTACGAAGACGCGCGGCTGCACAACCAGATCGAGCGGACGATCGACCGCCTGACGGCGGCATCCGAGCGGCCCGACCTCAAATATAACGTCACCGTTCTCAACTCGCCGGCGGTCAACGCCTTTGCGCTGCCCGACGGCGAACTGTTCGTCACGCGCGGGCTGATTGCGCTCGCCAACGACGAATCGGAGCTTGGCTCCGTGCTCTCGCACGAGATGGGCCACGTGATCGCCCATCACGCCGAAATCCGCGAAGACAAGGCGCGCCAGACGGCGCTCATCAGCCACGTCGTCACCGACGTGCTGAGCGATCCGCAAACCGGCGCGCTGGCGCTGGCCAAATCCAAGCTGGCGCTGGCGAGCTTCTCGCGCGCGCAGGAATTCGAAGCCGACGGCATCGGCGTCGGCATCTCGGCGCGGGCGGGCTTCGATCCTTACGGCGCCGCGCGCTTCCTGACCGACATGCAGCGCAACGCCGACCTCAAGCACGGCAGCGGCGACGAACGCCGCTCGTTCGACTTTCTGGCCGCCCATCCGGCCACGCCCGACCGCGTGCGCAACGCGCGCCAGAACGCGCGCCAGTTCAGTGCGCCCGGCGCGGGCAAGCGCGGACGCGACGAATATCTGTCCGATCTCGACGGCATGGTCTATGGCGAGGACCCGAGCGAGGGCCTCGTGCGCGGCCGCCGCTTCCTGCACGCGCGACTCGGCTTCACGTTTGTCGCGCCGCCGGGATTTACGCTCGACAACACGGCGCAGGCGGTGCTCGGCCTGAGCGACGGCGGCGGCGAAGCGCTGCGGCTCGACGTCGTGAAGGTGCCGGCCGAGCAATCGCTCGCCGACTACCTGAAATCGGGGTGGATCGAAAACGTCGACGGCGACGGCGTCAAGGAGTTTACCGTCAACGGATTCCCGGCCGCCACCGCGAGCGCGAAAGGCAATGAATGGACGTTCCGCCTCTATGCCGTCCGCTTCGGCAGCGACGTCTACCGCTTCATCTTCGCCGCCCGGAAAATGAACGAGAGCGTGGACCACGCGTTCCGTGCGTCCATCGAGAGTTTCCGCCGCATGAGCCTGGCCGAAAGCCAGCAGGTCAAGCCGCTGCACATCAAGGTCGTGACGGTCGGCCCCGCCGACACCGTCGATACGCTGGCAAGCCGCATGGCCACCGCCGACCACAAGCGCGAGCGCTTCCTCGTGCTCAACGGACTTGGGCCGCGCGATACACTGAAACCAGGCGAGAAGGTGAAGATCGTGGTGGAGTAGACTTTGCGCATCGGTCCGGAAAGCGGACCGCGAGAGAGTGGCGGGCCTCGTGAGCCAAGACAAGAACAAGCCCGCCGAAGGGAGGACACCAATGAGAACAGCAACGAGCGGGATTCCCGCCTCGCCAGGCATCAGGCTCGGCGCCGGCGCGGCCCTGGTCTTTCTCGCCGCCACGGGTTTCGCCCGCGCGGCGGAGCTTACCGCGCACGAAAAGCAGCTCGCCGCCGCCGCCAAGACCGAAGGCGCGGTCACCATGATCGACGCTTCGATCAGCGACCTGACCGCGCATGATCTGGAGAAGGGCTTCAAGGAACGTTACGGCCTCGGGCCCAATTTCAAGTTCAACACGATCCGCAAGGGCACCGGTCCGACCGTCGCGCAGGCACGGCAGGAAATCCTCGCCGGCAAGCATACGATCGACGTGGTGCTGGTCGCCGCGCCGGGCTTCTTCGAAGCTGCGATCGAGCATGGCGCGTTGCTGAAGCTCGACAGCGATTACTGGAAGGACAGCGAGGAGCTGGCCAAGAAAGCCGACCAGTATTTTCACTATCCTTACGTCGTCATTCCGAATGCTTCGAGCTTCCAGCCGATCTGGAACAGCTCCTGCCCCGGCATGAGCTCGTTCACGGCCAATTCCTACGACGACGTGGTCAAGCCTGAACTGAAGGGCAAGACGATCGCTTCCGACATCACCAAGAGCTTCACCTACACGAACACGGCGCTCTCGCTGCAGGAGAACGGCGTGCTCGATCTGGAGAAGTTCTGGCACAAGCTGAAGGCCACCGATCCGATTGTCGAATTCCGCACCGAGCCGAAGATGCAGATGGTCATTTCCTGCCAGCGCCCGCTCGACATGTGGAATCTCACCGGACGCGCCTACCAGAACATCGTCAAGGCGCCGGAACTCGCGAAAATAATAAAGTTCGGCGTCTACAAGGAAGGCCAAGTCATGTTCGGCAATCAGGGCGCCGTCATCAAGGGCGCGCCGCACCCCAACGCCGGGCAACTGCTTCTGGAATACATGCTGAGCAAGGAGGGCACCGACGTCGTGATCGCGGACGAGGCGGTCTACAGCTTCCGCAAGAACTACAAGCCGCCGGCGAAAGCCGCTCCGTATCTGTTCGACCTCAACACCACCAAGCTGCTCGGCTTGAAGGATTGGGTGGCCGCGCAGAAGAAGTTCAAGGCCGTGCGCGACGAGTGGCAGGCGGTGTTTCAGTAGGGCGGCGGCGATTTGAGCCTGGGCAGCGGAGAGGCGGACCACCTCCCCTTAAAAAGGGGAGGTCGGCGAGCAAAGCGAGCCGGGAGGGGATCGACCTTCGACGCATCTGATCCCCGGAGCACGCTGCAGCTTGGGCAACGTTTCGGCTCCAACCAAATACTGTCAGCTTTCGCCCGCCTCGCAATTGAGCGTGAATTCGCGCGGCACTTCCGGGCCCCACAGATAGAACGAATCCTCCGGCTTGTGGTCGGCCGCGGGCCAGCGCTGATCTGAAGGAATGTAATCGATGTCGCAGGAATATTCCGCGAAGCTTCCCCACGGATCGCGCACGTAGTGGAAATAATTCGAGCCGAGCACATGCCGGCCGAGGCCCCAGCCCTTGGTGTAGCCCTTGTCAGCCATGCGCATCGCGCCGAGCCCGATGTCGTTGATGCTCGGCACGTCCCAGCTGCAATGGTGGAAGCCCGGCGCGCTCGATTTCACGAACGCGAGCAGATGATGGTCGCTGCCGTGAATGCCGTGCATGAAGGCGACGAGGTCGGCCGAGCGGTCCGACAGGCGCAAGCCCAGATTCTGCGAATAGAACTTGATCGACTCGTCGATGCTGGTGGTGAAGATCAGCACGTGCGAAAGCCGGCGCGGCCGCACCGGCGGCGCCTTGGCCCGCACGCCGGCGCCGGCAACGCCTTCCGGCACCGAAACCAGCGTGCCGCCGGTCTTGTGATCGGGCGAGACCTTGGGCGCGACCTTGACCTCGATCAGCACGTTGTCGTGCGAGCGAAACCAGAAGCCGTTGCTCTCGAAGCCGGGCGGCGGATCGATCACCTTGACGCCGTTGCCCTCGACACGCGCCTTGAGCCGGGCCAGGTCTTCCGCGTAGCAGCCGAACGAAAGATGGTGCAGCGCCTTGCGCTCGCCTTCTACCACCGAGCCCCAGCGGTGATCGTGATCGAAGGTCTTGATCGCAAGCGTATTGCCGTGCCGAGTCACGTCGAGGCCGAAATTTCCGTAGAAATTCTCGGCGACCGTGGCATCCGGCACCGCGAGCACGAATTGATCGAGCGAATGCACGCCGAGCGCGTCGGCCTCTGTGGTCGGCGCGACGAAGCCGCGGATGGCGGTCATGAAAATTCTCCCATAGCTCCCGTCTTGAGCGTTTCAGGCATTCTAGCCCGCTCCGCAAGCGGAGCAACGGCCGACAGGTCGCAGCCTTGCCGCGGTCAAGCCGCCCCTGTTTTCAGAACATGAACGGCATGAATTGAGTTCCGCCAGCCGGTGAGCGGCTGCATCGCCCCAGCTTTGCTGGTGGCGCGAGACATCAGAACGGCGTCGCCATTGCCGGTTGGGTGCCACGTCGCTTCAAACCTTTGCCAGGACGACGCGGCCTGCGCTTCGACCTCGGCGGCGCGCCATGTCCGGCCGCCGTCGGTCGAGACGTCGACCTGGGCGACCCCGCCGTCGGCCCATGCCCAGCCCCAGATTTCAACCGACGTATTGGGCAGCGCGGCGTTCGGCGGCGGACAGACGATGAGGGACTCCGGCGCGACCTCCCAAACCGGCCGCGGACCGTGCTCGGTCGGATCATTGTAGAACTGCGTGGTGAACGGGCCTTCCGCGCGCCGGTCCGCGAGATGCAAACGGCTCAGCCACTTGACGCAATTGGTGCCGTAGAATCCCGGTATCACCAGCCGCAACGGAAAGCCGTGCTCCGCGCTCAGCGGCTCGCCGTTGATTTCATACGCCAACAGAACGTCGCCGCGCGCGAGCCGGCTCAGCGGACAATCTTTGAGATAGAGGTCGGAGGCGATGCCGTCGTATTCGCCGCCGTCGCAGCCGTATGACCACAGGAAGCGTGCTTCCGGCACGATGCCGATCTCGTCGAGCAGTGTTTTCAGATCGACGCCGCCCCATACGACATTGCCGATGCGGCGCGTGGCGATGCGCGGATCTTGCGGGTAGCCGGCGCACTGATGAAAGGCTTCGATTTCCTTCTTCGGCCTTCGGCGAAGCTCATCGAAGCCGAACGTGGCCTCCTGCCGGACGAGACCCGAAATGGCGAGCGTCCACTCTTCCGCCCGGATGCGCGGAATGCCGACATGCGCCAGCACAAAAAGATCGTCCTGCGGCGTGATGCGGGTGAGCAGCTGGTGCGGCGCCAGCGGAATGCGGCGGAATGTCTGATGCGGATCCATGATGACGGAGCCGCCCCCGACCATGTCGGGCGATTTCGTATCGGTGTTGGCCATCCGGCCATCTTAGCAGAGACCGCAAATTAGCAGAGACCGCAAAAAAACGTCGGCGGCTTCAGGCCGCAGCGACCTTGACGTCCTGCTGGTTCTCCTCGAAGCGGATCGCGGGATTGCCGACGAAATCATACGCCCCGGTGTGCGTGAGCGCGCCCTCGGCATCGAGCCAGATCTTGCCGCCGATCGCGCGCCAGCGTTTGCAGAAGCCGAAATCCTCGCTCAGGTATTCTTTCGTCTCGGGATCGATCATGCACTCGAACAGCGCATAGTTTTTGCGGTGGCCGGTGCCCGGCGTGTAGACGTGGTCCGTGCTGTAGGCCGTCTCCGGATAGGCTTCGATCATCCGCTCAATCACGCTGCGCTTCATCAGCATGAAGCCGGTGGCGCAATAGACGCCGGTCACAAACGGTCCGCGCCGTTCGTACTCGGCGCCCTCGCAGAATTTGCCGACGTATTGCAGGGTCGCCGTGCTCGGCGGCTCGCGGCCGATAATATTGGCCGGCGGATTCCACCGGATCGCCTTCGCCGGATACATGCCGCCGACGACATCCTGATCGAACGCCAGCATGCGATGCACGAGCTCCGGCTCGAAGGTGAGGTCGGCATCGATGAACATCAGGTGCGTCGCTTCCTTCATCTGCAGGAACGCCGAGGCCAGCGTGTTGCGCGACCGCGTCACCAGCGAATCGCGCCCAAGAAGGTTGACGCTGACCGCAAAGCCGTGCGCAGCGTTGGACTGCATCAGCTTCAGCATCGACATCATGTAGCCGGTGGTGACGAGACCGCCGAAGCAGGGGGTGGCGATGTAGATCAGGGGAGCCGCTGCACTCATGAAAGCCGCTTCCGTTGCGTACCGCTCCGGCGGATGCCGGCGCCGGAGCCCTGCCGCCGTCATACGCGAACTCTGTTGTCAATCTGTTAAGCATAAGCGGCCGACTTGCGGCCGCTTAGCGCACAATAAAAAAGCCCGGCGTTTGCGCCGGGCTTTGAACACTCGATCGCGGTATCGGGTGGCTTACGCCGCCTCTTCCTCGACCCCGTCCTCGGAGGCAGCCGCTTCCTCGGCGGGCTTCGGACCGCGGCGCGGGCCCTTGGCGAGCGCCGCCTCGATCTCCTTGATCGCTTCGGTCTCGGTCACGCGCTGCACGACCGCGATCTCGCGCGACAGACGGTCGAGCGCCGCTTCGTAGAGCTGCCGCTCGGAATAGGACTGCTCCGGCTGCGTTTCGGACCGATAGAGGTCGCGAACGACCTCGGCAATCGCGACAATGTCGCCGGAATTGATCTTTGCCTCGTATTCCTGCGCCCGGCGCGACCACATGGTGCGCTTGATGCGGGCGCGGCCCTTGAGCGTGTCGAGCGCGCGCTTCACCATCGGGCCTTCCGCCAGCTTGCGCATGCCGACCGACGCGATTTTCGCAGTCGGAACGCGCAGGGTCATCTTGTCCTTGACGAAGTTGATGACAAACAGCTCGAGCTTCGCGCCGGCGACTTCCTGCTCTTCGATGGCCATGATCTGCCCCACGCCATGGGCGGGGTAGACGATGAACTCGTTGGTCTTGAAGCCTTGTCGTTGCGTCGTCTTCTTATTGGCTGTCATTCCGGGCAGTGCTCCTTCACCGGCCTTGCGGCCGGCAGCTTTGGCTACGGGAACTCCGTGGCGAACGTTGCCGCGCGGAGCATGAGCAGGCCGCCGCGCTGCGGCAGGCCTCTTGGCACTCCGGCTCGCGCCGGAGGAGACTTTCTTCTGTTTGTGACGCGTTTTGTCTGCCACTGCTTACGCGTGGGATGCACGCCCTCTCGAGAGCCTCGGAAACCGCTGCGAAAAAATAGGCTCCCCCGCGGGGAGCGCTTCGGCAGCGGCTGTCATCTGATTGCCCTTATATAACACATTTTTGGCTGAAATCAAAGTGTTATGGCGGTGCAAAAGATGCCGTTTGACCGGATATCTACCGGAATCGGCCGGTGCGGTTAATGTCGGCCAAGAGAAAAAGAAGGCCATGGCCGCGGTTTGGGAGGAAGTTGGCAACATCTGAGGCCAAATCGCCTCAGTCGCCCGAACCGGGGTCCGCCGAAAAGAATTTCTTGAATTTGTCCGGCACGCCATCCCAATCCTTGGCGTCGGCCGGAGGTTCCCGCTTGATGGTGATGTTCGGCCAGGTCTTGGAGAACCCGGCATTGAGTTCCAGCCACTTCTCCAGCCCCGGTTCCGTGTCGGGCTTGATGGCTTCGGCCGGACACTCGGGCTCGCAAACGCCGCAATCGATGCATTCGTCGGGATGGATGACCAGCATGTTGTCGCCCTCGTAAAAGCAATCGACGGGGCAGACCTCGACACAGTCCATGTATTTGCACTTGATGCAGTTTTCGACGACGACGTAAGTCATCCAGGTCTCCGAATGGGCGCGTTCGCACGCTGCCTACCTTATGAAGATATAGGCCGCAAGCCGCGGTTCCGCCGCTTTAACGCGCCACTTGGCCGATGTTTTCGGCACCAAGATCCCGATAGAGCGCCCGCGCCTGCGGCGCGCCGCCCCGCCGGTCGCAGAAGCTTTCGACCTTGAGCACTTTGACCGCCGCGTTGAGCGCGAGCGTCAGGACCGCTCCGGACTTGACTGTGTAAGCCGGCGTGGTGACGCGCCGGCCGTCGATTCGCACGTGACCGGCAGCGACCAGCGCCGCGGCGGCGCTGCGCGTGCGCACCAGCCGCGCGTGCCACAGCCATTTGTCGATGCGTTGACGATCCAAAGCGCGCGCGTTGACTTGATTCGTGGGGCTATTCTTTCGCGTTCGCCTCAAGCTGCTGCTTGAGCGCGGCAAGCTTGGCGAACGGCGAATTGGGATCGGGGGCCTTGTCGCGGCGGTCCTGGCTGCCGTGCGGCTTGGCGTAGTAGCGCTCGCGCTCGGCGCGCTCGACCTGCTCGCCGCGGTCGCGGCGCCCGCGCCTCGGCCTATCCTCCCGATTCTGCTCGGATTTTCGATCGGCTTGCGTGTGCTGCCGGTCGCGCCGCTGCTGATGGTCGTGCCGCTCGTGCCGCGCCTGCCGGTCCGGTCGTTCAGGCCGCCGGTGGCGCGGAGCAGCCGGAGCCTCGCCCTGCTCCGGCTTGCTGTCGGCGGATTGAGGCGAATTGGCGGCCTGCTCCGCCTGGTTTGACGCCGCTACACCCTGCGGCTGGCGGCGCGGACGATGATGGCGGCGCGGCTTGTGATCCGATCGGCCGCCCGGCCGCCACACCTCGATGAACGCCAGCTCCTCCGGTGTGCCGGCCTGCGGGGCCTCGATGGCGGTCGCGCCGCTCTCCGCAGACGCGCTGCTCTCCGCGCTCGCGGTCTGCTCCGCAATGGCCTGCGGCACCGGTTCTGTGGCCGGTTCAACCGGCGTCGGCTCCGCAGGCGCGGCAACAATCTCGGCATCGGGCAGCGGCGCGGCGGCGGCAACGTCTGCATCGGCTCTCGGCGCGTAGGCGTCCGGCGTGACTTCGGGTACGGGCGTGTCGGTTGCTGCCGACTCAGCCGGCGCCGTTTCGACCGCCGGCTCGGCGGGCGCTTCGGCGGCAGAAGCTTCGGCAGGCGCCGATGTCGGCTGCGCCGGCTCCGCGGGTTTCGGCCGCTTCTCCATGCGGTAGCCGAGCGCGCGCAGCACGGAGGCAAAATCCTCGCCCGCCGCGCCGATGAGCGAGGTCATCGCGCCGGTCACCGTAAATCCATAACCGTCGATCGCGCCGGCCGGCTTCGGCAGGCTCGAGCCGGCGCGCCACGCGATCGCCGGCCGGATCAGGTCGGCGAGCCGCTCCAGAATATCGACGCGCACCGCGCGCTCGCCGGTGATGCGGTAGCCGGCGACGCGGTAGAGCGCCTTCGGCGTTTCCTTCTCGACCGGAATCGACGTGCGCCCGCTGGCGGCGAGATGCAGCAACGTGTCGAGGCCCTTCACCTCCGGACCTTCGTGCTTGAGCGCCCACAATTGCGTGGCGAGCGAGCGCGGCGCGGGCTTGAGCAGCAGCGGGATGTAGACGTGATAGGCGCCGAAGCGCACGCCGTATTTCCGCAGCGTGGCGCGCGCCGGCTGATCGAGCCCCTTCACTTCTTCCGCCACGCGCTGGCGATCGAGAACACCGAGCGCCTCGACAAGCTGGAAGGCGATGCCGCGCGCCATCCCCGTGACGTCGTCGGCGGCCGACAGCGTGAACAGCGGCGCCAGCAGCTTCTCGATGTGCGTCTTGAGCCACAGATCGAGGCGGGTCTGCACCGCGTCGCGCGCCGGTCCGGTGAGATGCTCGTCGGCGACGATGCGCACGCGCGGGCGCAAGGTGTCCTCGCCGGCAACGAGCTTGCCGACCACGCTTCCCGTCCAGCGCAGCGCGCCGTCGGACGCGAGCACGATCTGATCGTTCGAGGCCTGCGAAACCTTGGTGGCGCGCGCCTCGATTTCGCCGGCGAGCGCCTTCTGCGCGGCTGCGTTGAGCGCCTTGCTCTCGGAGCCGGCGGTCGCCGACGCGTCCGGGGCGAACATGAAGCCGTCGAGCCGGCCGATGACATGGCCTTCGACCGTCACCTCGCCGGACGATCCGATTTCAGTTTCCAGCATCGCGTTCTCTCGCAGCCGCCGCATCAGCACGCTGGTGCGCCGGTCGACAAAGCGTTCGGACAGGCGCTCGTGCAGCGCGTCCGAAAGCTTGTCCTCGACGGCGCGCGTGGCGGCCTGCCAGTGCTCCGGATCGGCGAGCCAATCCGGCCGGTTCGCAACAAACGTCCACGTCCTGACATGCGCGATCCGGTTGGAGAGCGTGTCGATGCCGCCGTCGGTGCGGTCCGCGTGCGCGACCTGCCGGGCAAACCAATCGTCGGGGATTTTACCCTCCCGCATCAGGAATCCATAGAGGGTCACCACCAGCTCGGCGTGGGTCGCCGGCGCGATCTTGCGATAGTCGGGGACCTGACACACATCCCACAGCCGCTCGACCGCGGCGCGGCTTTGCGCCATCGCGCGAATGTCCTCGTCGCGCGCGACGTGCTCGAGCACGAGAATATCCTCGGCGATCGGCGCGCGCGTGAGCCCCTGCTCTTCAGGCGTCATCGCAAGAGACGCCTGCAAGGCGCCGATCGACGAAAATTCGAGATCGCTGTTGCGCCATTGCAGCATGCGCACGGGCTCGAACGTGTGCGTCTCCAGCGCGCGGACGAGCTCGGCGTCGAACGGCTCGCAGCGGCCGGTCGTGCCGAAGGTTCCGTCGCGCGTCGCGCGGCCGGCGCGGCCCGCGATCTGCGCAAGCTCGGCGGGATTGAGCTTGCGGAACTGATAGCCGTCGAATTTTCGGTCGGATGCAAACGCAACGTGATCGACGTCGAGATTGAGCCCCATGCCGATGGCGTCGGTCGCAACCAGATAGTCGACGTCGCCCCCTTGATAGAGCGCGACTTGCGCGTTGCGCGTGCGCGGCGAAAGCGCGCCGAGAACCACCGCGGCGCCGCCGCGCTGCCGCCGGATCAGTTCGGCGATGGCGTAAACTTCTTCCGCCGAGAACGCGACAACGGCGGAGCGGCGCGGCAGGCGCGTGAGCTTCCTGTCGCCGGCATGCGTCAGCATCGACAGGCGCGGCCGGCTGACGATGTGCGCGCCCGGCAGGAGTTTCTCGACCATCGGCCGCATCGTCGCGGCGCCAAGCACCAGCGTTTCCTCGCGGGCGCGGCGGTTGAGCATGCGGTCGGTGAAGACGTGGCCGCGCTCGAAATCGGCGCCAAGCTGAACCTCGTCGACGGCGAGAAACGCCGTATCCAGATCGCGCGGCATCGCTTCGACGGTCGAAACCCAGAAACGCGGGTTCGCCGGCTTGATCTTTTCCTCGCCGGTGATGAGCGCGACCGCCTCGGCGCCCACCCGGTCGACGACCTTGTTGTAGACCTCGCGGGCGAGCAGCCGCAGCGGCAGCCCGATCATGCCGGACGAATGCGCCAGCATGCGCTCGATGGCGAGATGGGTCTTGCCGGTGTTGGTCGGCCCGAGGACGGCGGTGACGCCGGCGCCGCGCGCGCGGGGTGCGCGGCTCGATGACGGGGAAAACGAGAGGGTCATTACGCTTCTACTTTTCTTTGTCATGGCCGGGCTTGCCCCGGCCATCCACGTCTTCCTTCGCTTTTCGGTCTGAAGGCGTGGATGCCCGGCACAAGGCCGGGCATGACGAAGGAGGGTTCTGTATCACAATGCGACGACGGCACTGTCCGCGGTTAAGCTTTGGAACGACTCTGGAACGAATCGCGCCCGAATCACTGACCTCGGCCGAGTACGGATTCGTTCACGGCGATATCTGGCGAGCCCTGCGGCCTGCACCACAAGATCGAGTACCGCTGCCCGGATCTGTTGTCGGCAAATGCACGAATTTCGTTAACAGACATGGAGATCACCTCCGGTCACAGAGTCAAGGGCGGACCCGCGAGCCCGTCCTATCGCGTCTTGACGGCATCGGCGCTCGCCCGCTTGGGCGATGCCGCCGAGACGAACTGGGTGGCCTGCAGCACCGCAAGCCCGATTGGCGTCGGGCCTTGCGCCTTGAACGGCACCAGCACCCGCGTGCCCTCGATCGGCGCCAGCCAGATTTCCATCTCACGCTGCTTGGCGAGGTAGCGCACCGCCGCGCGTGAGGGAACGAAGCCTGCAATCGGCTTGAAGTAGACCGCGCACACGACAACCGGTCCCTGGTATCCCTTCTGCGCTTTCACCAAATCCATGCGCTTGAAGGCAAGCTGGAGATCGTAGCGCACGCGCCCGTCGAAGATCGGCAGCGTGCGGTGACAGGCAAGCGGCGACAATGCACTCCCGGCGCCCGGCGTGCGCAGCAGCGCGGCGGTCATCGGGTCGACGATGCCATGGTGATGTTCGCGCGTAACCGGAACGCGCCGCGGATCATCATCGATCGGCGGATCGACCTTGGATTCTCTGACGACTCCGCCTTTGACCACGAGCCGCACTTCGTCCGTCTTGCGCGAGGTCTTGATGGTCGAGGCATAGACCGAAGAGGCGTTTTCGCCGGCGACAATTTTGCCGTGCGCGGCGCTGGTGCCCTGCCCGCCGGTGAAGACGCGCACCAGGCCGGTGGTCACGCCGCTCGCCGCCGCCGTGTAGTGGTCGTCGTCGATGTCGATGACCCAGCTTCCGCGGCCGATCGGAATGCCGGCGATCGACGCGATGTAATGCGCCTCGAGCTTGCCCTGCGCGTGCGCGCCCGTCGATCCGGCGAAGACAGCAAACAGCGCCGCCAGGAGGCCCAAGGCCCGCGCAAGCCGCCCGATCGCCAACACGAACCCGCTCTTTCCTCGCCGCACGACCGAACTCGTCCCACACCCCAAAGCTCATTATACCCGCCCGCGGGGCGTCAAGGCGAACGGCAAATCAGGCCATTATTCGCCGCGGAAAATCGTAGGTCGGGGCCGATTAAGTCGAATGTGTGATGCGCGCCGTGGCGGATCGGATGCAGCGGACACGCGTTAACCAACACGGGCCGGCATGCGGCCGCGTCCGGCTGAATTCGAGACTGTCGGGAGCGCCGCCATGCATCATGAAGTCGGCGGATGGTTGTACTTGGGCATCACCGTCGTGATGGTCATCATTCTTGCCGCCGCGTTGATCTACGGGACGATGATGTGGCGGACGTGGCGGAAACACCCGACGCACGAAAAGGAGCGCGACGAGGCGGTAAAGAAGGCCTATCGCGAGGACGCCTAGCCGATTTGTCCCGGGCGCGGCGCAGCGCATCAGAGGAGAACCCGGCGAGGTCGACGCTCTCGTCGTCATGGCCGGGCTTGTCCCGGCCATCCACGTCTCTGAAATTGCGCCGCTTTAAGACGTGGATGCCCGCGACAAGCGCGGGCACGACGCTACCATTGGGCGACCCGGGACCTCTACGAGTTCAGTGAATTGGAACGTCCCGGATCTGCGGTGCACCGCTAACGCGCTGCACCGCGTCCGGGACACGCGATCGGTGCTCATTGGGGTGCCGGTACTCCGACTTGACCCTTTCAAGCCCTGTCTCTATACGTCCCGCCGTCATCCCAAAGCGGCGCATGGCTCTGGCGGCGAACCGGTTTTTTGCCCCGCCTCGTTGCGCTGAAATGTTGTGCCGGCGTCCCGAGGCGCCGATTTCACGAGGACTGTGCGATGTCGTGGCGGTGCGAACTGACCGGCAAGAAGCCCCTGGTAGGGCACAAAGTGAGCCACTCGAACCGCAAGACCAAGCGGCGGTTTTTTCCCAATCTGCGCAGCGTGACGCTGACCTCGGATGCGCTCGGCCAGTCCGTGCGCGTGCGCATCACCGCGAACGCGCTGAAGACTGTCGACCATCGCGGCGGGCTCGACGCCTTTCTGCTGAAGGCGGACGAGGCCGATCTTGCGCCGCGCCTGCGCGAGCTCAAGCGCCAGATCGCCAAGAAGCGCGCGAGCGCCTAGTTCGACGATGTCATGCCCCGCGAAAGCGGGGCATCCAGTAAACAGCAGCACCGATTGTGAATACTGGATCGTCCGCTTTCGCGGACGATGACAGCAAGGAGTGTCGCGCGCACGCGATTAAAACTACTCCCCGACCAGCGCGAATTGCAGCAGCAGGGTGCGCTGGAGCACGGAAAAATTGTCGTCCGAGATCAGCGACAGGATGGTTTCGCCCTGCGCGTTGCGATGCACCGACAGGCCTTCCATGTTGTCGATCTGATAGCCGAGATCGGCCCTGAACAATTCCCTGCCCTCGACCAGCGCGCCGGCCTTGATGGCGGCGAGCGGGATGCGAACGATGCGGACGGCGAGCCCGCGCGCGAAGGAAAACCGCCGCTCGAGCAGCAGCAGGTTGGCGCCCGGCAGAATCGCGCAATCGCTCACGTCGAATTCGTCGCTGCGCCTGACGGTGAAGCGCGTGACCTCGCCGCCCTTGAGCAGATACGAGCGATGATTGCCGGCCGCATCCAGGCTGCGCTCGGTGACGGTGAGCAGCATGCCGGCATGCGGCATGCCGTTCGGCACGGCGACAAGGCATTCGAGGCTTTTGTTCGAGGTGAGCGTCCTGAAATCCGCGGGAACGGAAACGGCTTTTCCGCGCGCCCGCAGGCCGTCGCGGCCGTAGTCGAAGCGCACGATTTTTTCGACGCGCTCGATGCCGACATAGAGCGTGCCGCCGTCCTGCGCGAGCGATTCGGTGTCGTACCAGCCGTGCGCGGCGAGCGGCATGCCGTCGGCGCCCAGCATCGGCGCAATTTCGGCGTCGGCGATGCCGGCGGGAGCGCCGTCCCTGTAGATGATGCGTCCGCGAAACCAGCGGCCGCGGTCGCTCGCGGAAATGAAATGCTCGCCGTCGGCGGCGACGCGCAGCGAGGAGAGCCCGCCGAAATCCCTGTCGGTCGACGTGAGCTCCAGACCGCCGCGGAATTCGAGCGCCCCGAAGACGCGCCGGGCCGGATCGTGATTGTCGAAGGAGGCGATCGGCGCCGCATGCACGACGACGGCGTGCGGCGGCGCGATGCCGCCGTTTTGCGCGGCGGCGAGCGCACCCGCGAGCAGCAGCGCCGCAAAGACGCCGGCCGCCCCGAACCAGAGCCGCATACGCCGCGGCAGCTTCACGCGACGCGCCTGCGGCGCGGCAAACGTATCGGTTCGGGCGCCGCGTTTTCCTCGAACAATTCGGCGAGCTTTTCGGTCATGGCGCCGCCGAGCTCCTCGGCGTCGACGATCGTAACCGCGCGCCGATAGTAGCGCGTCACGTCGTGGCCGATGCCGATTGCGATCAGCTCGACCGGCGAGCGCGTTTCGATCTCCTCGATCACCCAGCGCAGATGGCGCTCGAGATAATTTCCGGGGTTGACCGACAGCGTCGAATCGTCGACCGGCGCGCCGTCGGAGATCATCATCAGGATCTTGCGCTGCTCGGTGCGGGCGAGCAGGCGCTTGTGCGCCCAGTCGAGCGCTTCGCCGTCGATGTTTTCCTTGAGCAGGCCCTCGCGCATCATCAGCCCGAGATTCTTGCGCGCTCTGCGCCAGGGCGCGTCCGCCGACTTGTAGATGATGTGGCGCAGATCGTTGAGACGCCCCGGATTGGCGGGCTTGCCGGCGGTGAGCCAATGCTCGCGCGACGAGCCGCCCTTCCAGGCGCGCGTGGTGAAGCCGAGGATTTCGACTTTCACGCCGCAGCGCTCGAGCGTGCGCGCGAGAATATCGGCGCAAGTGGCGGCGACCGTGATCGGGCGCCCGCGCATCGAGCCCGAATTGTCGAGCAGAAGCGTGACCACCGTGTCGCGGAATTCCATGTCCTTCTCGGCCTTGAACGACAATGGATGCAGCGGATCGACGACGATGCGCGACAGCCGCGCCGGATCGAGCTGGCCTTCTTCCAGATCGAATTCCCAGGAGCGGTTCTGCTGCGCCATCAGCCGGCGCTGCAGGCGGTTGGCAAGGCGGGCGACCACGCCCTGGAGATGCGAGAGCTGCTTGTCGAGATAGCCGCGCAGGCGGTCGAGCTCTTCGGCCTCGCATAAATCTTCCGCCGCGATGGTCTCGTCGAACTTGCTGGTGAAGGCGCGGTAGTCGGGCCCGCGCGGCTCGTTGCGGCCGGACGGGCGCGGACGCTGCGGCTCGCCCGGCGTCTCGGCGTCGCTCATGTCGGTATCGTCGGCCATGTCGGCGGTCGGCGCGTCGGCCGCTTCGGCGGCGCTCTCCGGCATGTCCTCGGCGGAGGCCTGCGTCTCCTCCATGCTCATGCGCTGCGATTCGTCCGACTCGGCCGCGTCACCCTCCTCGCCCGACTGCTGCTTGCGCTGGTCCTCCTCGCCTTCCTCCTCGTCCTCCGAATCGCTGGAGCGGTCCTCGCCCATGTCGAGCGCGTCGAGCAGATCGTGCACGACGTCGCCGAAGTGGCGCTGGTCCTCGATCAGATCTTCCAGGCGGTCGAGATCGCGGCCGGCGCGGTCCTCGATCAGCGGGCGCCACAGATCGACTAGCTTCTTCGCCGCCGCCGGCGGCGCAAGACCGGTGAGGCGCTCGCGCACCATCAGCGCGACCGCGTCTTCAATCGGTGCATCGGCGCGGTCGGTGATCTCGTCGAACTTGCCGCGGTGGAAGCGGTCGTCGAGCATCGCGGTCAGGTTGCCGGCGACGCCGTCCATGCGCCGCGCGCCGATCGCCTCGACGCGCGCCTGCTCGACCGCCTCGAACACCGCGCGCGCCTGCTGGCCGCCCGGCTGCATGCGCCGGTGCATCGCCGGGTCGTGGCAGGCAAGCCTGAGCGCGATGGCGTCGCCGTGGCCGCGCACGATCGCGGCTTCCGCTTTGGTGAGCTTGCGCGGCGGCTCGGGCAGGCGGACCTTGTGGCCCATGAGGCCCGGCCGCTCGGCGGCAAACGAGACTTCCAGATCGGCCTTGCGCGCGATCGCACGCAGGCAGCCGGTGACCGCGCGCTTGAACGGCTCGGCCGGCGATTCCTTCGGCGACGGTTTGCTTTTGATGTTGGAGGCCATGCTTTTCTATTCGTCATTCCGGGGCGCGCCAAAGGCGCGAACCCGGAATCCAGAAACCACTCCGCGCCTTCTTCTCTGGATTCCGGGTTCGCCGCTTCGCGGCGCCCCGGAATGACAGATCAGGAGAGCGCCACGTTCACCGAACTCTCCGGCAGTTCGACACCGAAGCAGCGCTGATAGAACTCGGCCACGATCGGCCGCTCCAGCTCGTCGCATTTGTTCAGGAACGTGAGCCGGAAGGCAAAACCGATATCGTTGAAGATGTCTGCGTTCTCCGCCCACGTAATCACCGTGCGCGGACTCATCACGGTGGAGATGTCGCCGTTCATGAACGCGTTGCGCGTGAGATCCGCGACGCGCACCATCTTGTTGACGATGTCGCGGCCCTCCTCGTTGCGATAGTGCTTCGCTTTCGCCAGCACGATCTCCACTTCGTTGTCGTGCGGCAGATAGTTGAGCGTGGTGACGATCGACCAGCGGTCCATCTGGCCCTGGTTGATCTGCTGCGTGCCATGATAGAGGCCGGAGGTGTCGCCGAGGCCGACCGTGTTGGCAGTCGCGAACAGGCGAAACGCCGGATGCGGCTTGATGACCTTGTTCTGGTCGAGCAGCGTCAACCGACCGGAGACTTCCAGCACGCGCTGGATGACGAACATCACATCGGGGCGTCCGGCATCGTATTCATCGAAGCACAGCGCGATGTTGTTCTTCAGCGCCCACGGCAAAATGCCGTCGCGGAATTCGGTAACCTGGTGGCCGTCCTTGATGACGATCGCATCCTTGCCGACGAGATCGATGCGGCTGATGTGGCTGTCGAGATTGACGCGCACGCACGGCCAGTTGAGCCGCGCCGCCACCTGCTCGATATGCGTGGACTTGCCGGTACCGTGATAGCCGGTGACGATCACGCGGCGATTGCGCGCGAAGCCGGCGAGAATGGCAAGCGTGGTCGGGCGATCGAAGCGATAATCCGGATCGGGCTCAGGAACGTGCTCATCGGGCTGCGAATAAGCCGGCACTTCCATGTCACTATCGATGCCGAAAACCTGCCGGATCGACACCTTCATGTCGGGCAGGCCGGCCACCTCTTGCGTT
>DASSRW010000150.1:0-6116 GCA_035701545.1 Pseudolabrys sp. | reverse complement strand
GGTTTCCGCCGACGTGTTTCCGTTTCACAACTGGGCGTTCCAGGAAGGCTTGCTGCATGCGGAAAATCTCGGCGGCGATATCGAGCTGGTGCTCGGCAAGCGCTGCCTGATCGGCGCGTTCCCGTGGCGCTACGAAGGTCTCGAAGGCTGCCCCTGCCGCATCGTGTGCTTTCTCGATACCGACATGTCGGTCGAAGCCGTCGGCGATGCCGCCAAGGCGATCATTCGTCGCTAGTGCGACGGCGATTTCCCCGCTCATTCCCGCGTAAGCGGGAATCCGGTGCTTTTGCCGCCGGGTCTTCGCTTTCGCGGGGACGAGCGAAGCGCTTGCGTGGCTTGCAGTCTGCAAACAACTTTGCTTAGCTTTTGTTTGCGTACAAACAAAAGCCACTCACTCAGCAAACGGGGGCGCGGGAATGGACCTCAAGCTTAGCGGCAAGAAGGCGCTGGTTACCGGCGGCAGCGAAGGCATCGGCAAGGGCATCACGCTCGCGCTGGCCAAGGAAGGCGTCGACGTCGCCATCTGCGCACGCCGCAAGGAGCCGCTGGACGCGGTGGCGAATGAAATCGCCAAGGCGACCGGGCGCAGGATCGTCGCCATTCCGGCCGATCTGCGCCAGGACAAGGACGCCGAAAATTTTGTCGAGCAGGCGCACAAGGCGCTCGGCCGCGTCGACATCCTGATCAACAACGCCGGCTCCGCGGCCGGCGGCGTGATCGAGCACCTGACCGAAGACGACTGGGAGAAGGGTCTTCAGCTCAAGTTCATGGGCTATGTGCGCTGCCTGCGTTACGTGCTGCCGATCATGCGCGCGCAGGGCGGCGGGCGCGTCGTCAACCTGATCGGCAATGACGGCGTGAAGCCGTCTTATTGGGAAATCTGCCCCGGCGCCGCCAACGCGGCAGGGCAGAACCTCACGGTGTCGCTCGCCGGCCAGTACGGCAAGCACAAGATCAGCTTCGTCGCGGTCAATCCGGGCCCCGTGCGCACCGAGCGCTGGGTCGGTCTGGTGAAGGCGATGTCGCGCGACATGAAGATTTCATACGAGGAGGCCGACACGCTCGCGCCCGCGTCGATTCCGCTCGGCCGCATTGCGGAAGTGGACGAGGTCGCCAATCTCGTGGTGATGCTGGCGTCGCCGCTGACGGAGATGGTCAACGGCACGATGATCGAGATCGACGGCGGGCAGGACAAGCCGCTGATGGACCGCTTCCGGGACAAGTCGAAGGCGTCGTGAAAAATGACATTCCGGGATGCGAGCGAAAGCGAGCGGGCCCGGAATGACAGAAGCGGGCTTTGCTTGACAAGCTTTCGGGCCAAACGGACTATTTGCGGAGAAAATTCGCCACCAAGGGGAGCCAAGACAATGATGAGCAAGCGTAGCGTGCTTTATCTGGCGCTCGCCGGGGCGTTCGCCGTCATAGTTGCGAATCCGGCGGCTGCGCAACAAACGATCAAGATCGGCGAACTCAACAGCTACAAGTCGCAGCCGGCGTTTCTCGATCCCTACAAGAAGGGTTGGGAGATGGCGATCGAGGAGATCAACGCCAAAGGCGGCGTGCTCGGCAAAAAGCTGGAAGTGATTTCCCGCGACGACGGCGCCAATCCGGGCACGGCGGTGCGCGCCGCCGACGAGCTGGTGACGCGCGAAGGCGTCAGCATTCTTGCCGGCACGTTTCTCTCGAACGTCGGTCTCGCGGTGACGAATTTCGCCGGCCAGAAAAAGGTCTTCTTTCTCGCCGCCGAGCCGCTCACCGACAAGATCACCTGGCAGGACGGCAACAAGTACACGTATCGGCTGCGCGCCTCGACCTACATGCAGACCGCCATGCTGATGCCGGCGACGCTTGCCGCGCACAAGAAGCGGTGGGCGCTGGTCTATCCGAACTTCGAATACGGGCAGGCAGCCGCGGCCGCTTTCAAGGAATTGATCAAGGCCAAGCAGCCGGATGCCGAGATCGTCACCGAGCAGGCGACGCCGCTCGGCAAGATCGATGCCGGCGCGGTCGCGCAGGCGATCGACGACGCCAAGCCAGACGGAATTTTCAACGTGTTGTTCGGCGGCGACCTCGCCAAGTTCGTGCGCGAGGGCAACACGCGCGGCATCTTCAAAAATCGGACCGTGGTGAGCTTGCTGTCGGGCGAGCCGGAATATCTCGACCCGCTGCGTGACGAGGCGCCGGTCGGCTGGATCGTGACCGGCTATCCGTGGAACAAGATCAAGATTCCCGAGCACGCCGCGTTTTTGAAAGCCTATCAGGCAAAGTATCACGACTATCCTCGGCTCGGCTCCGTCGTCGGCTATGTGACGATGAAGTCGCTCGCCGCCGGCATCGCCAAGGCGAAATCGACCGAGCCCGACAAGCTGGTGGAGGCGTTCAAGGGCCTCAAGATCGACGGCCCGTTCGGACCGTTCTACTACCGCGCCATCGATCATCAGGCGACCATGGGCTGCTTCGTGGGCAAGATCGCGCTGGAGAACGGCAAGGGCACGATGGTCGATTTCAAGTACGTCGACGGCGCGTCGGTGGAGCCGCCGGACTCCGTGGTCAAAAAGCTGCGCCCGGCGAGCGCGAATTGACCTTGCTCTTCGCGCCGAACCCCACCACGCTGTCATTCAGGGGCGCGGGCGCAAGCCCGCGAGCCCGGAATCCATAAATCCGGTCTGTGATTTTGGATTCTGGCTCGCGCGCAAAGAGCGTGCGGCCGGAATGACGGCAGGGGATGCGGGGGCGACAAGCAAGAGAAATGACTCTCTCTGCACTTCTCTTTCAGGCGCTCAACGGACTCTCATCGGCTTCCGGCCTGTTTCTTGTGGCCGCCGGCCTGTCGCTGATCTTCGGCGTCACGCGCATCGTCAATATCGCGCACGGGTCCCTCTACATGCTCGGGACCTACATTGCCTATTCGCTGGTGACGAATATTGGCGGCGCGCTCGGCTTCTGGGGCGGCATTATTGCGACGGCAATCGTTGTCGGCATTCTGGGCGCGCTGATCGAGATCGTGCTGCTGCGGCGCATCTATCGCGCGCCGGAGCTGTTTCAGTTGCTCGCGACTTTCGCGCTGGTGCTCATCATCAACGACGCGACGTTGTGGATCTGGGGACCGGAAGACCTGCTCGGTCCGCGCGCGCCGGGCCTGCGCGGGGCGATTGAAGTTCTCGGGCGGCATCTTCCGACCTACGACCTGTTTCTGATCTTTGTCGGCCCCGCCGTGCTTGTCGCGATGCATTTTGCCCTGGCGCGAACGCGTTTCGGCCGTCTCGTCCGCGCCGCGACGCAGGACCGCGAAATGGTCGGCGCGCTCGGCGTCAATCAGGCGATCTTGTTCACGGTGGTGTTCGCGCTGGGCTCGGCGCTGGCCGGCCTCGGCGGTGCGCTGCAGGTCGCGCGCGAGCCGGCGAATCTCAGCACCGATCTCACGGCGATCAGCGACGCGTTCGTCGTGGTCGTGGTCGGCGGCATGGGTTCGATTGGCGGGGCCTATCTCGCCGCTGTCATCATCGCGGAAGTGAAGGCGCTCTGCATCGGCATCGGCGTCGTCCATATCGCCGGCATGGCGCTGAACTTCTCCAAGCTCACGCTGGTCGCCGAATTCCTGGTGATGGCGATCGTGCTGATCGTGCGGCCTTACGGCTTGCTCGGCCGCGTGCAGGCGGCGGTGCGCTCGATCGCCGAGCCGGAAGACCCGATCCGGCCGGCGACACCTGCGTTCAAAATCCTTGCCGCCGTGGTGCTGGTGATTCTCATCTTCATGCCGCTCTTGGCGCGCAACTCGCCCTACACGCTGGTGCTCGGCATTGACGTCTTGATCGCGGTGCTGTTCGCAACAAGCCTCCATTTCATCATGGGCCCCGGCGGCATGCATTCGTTCGGCCATGCCGCCTACTTCGGCCTTGGCGCATACGGCGCCGCGCTGCTGGTGAAGTGGCTCGGCGCACCGATGAGCGCCGCCTTGATCGCCGCGCCCATTGTGGCCCTGCTGGGCGGGCTGCTGTTCGGCTGGTTCGCGGTGCGGCTCGAGGGCGTCTATCTCGCCATGATCACGCTCGCCTTCGCGCAGATCGTGTGGGCGCTGGTGTTTCAATGGGAGGAATTGACCGGCGGCTCCAACGGCGTGATCGGCGTCTGGCCGCCGCCGCCTTTCGACAAGGCCGGATTCTATTTTCTGCTGACGCTCGCCTTGACGGCGACCGGCGTGTTTCTGCTGCGCCGCTTTTTGTTCGCGCCGTTCGGCTACGCCATGCGGGCCGGCCGCGATTCGCCGCTGCGCGCGGAGGCGATCGGCATTCATGTGAAACGCGTGCATTGGCTCGGCTTCGCCGTAGCCGGCTGCGTGTGCGGCGTTGCCGGCGGGCTGTTCGCCTTTGCCAAAGGCTCGATCTCGCCGGAAACCATTCACGTTCAGCGCTCGATCGACGGCCTCGTGATGGTGCTGCTCGGCGGTATCCAGACGCTGACGGGACCGATCGTCGGTGCATCCTTGTTCGCTACCTTGCAGGACACGGTCATGCGCCAGACGGAATACTGGCGCGCGCTGCTTGGCGGCATCATCCTGTTTCTGGTGCTGGCATTTCCCGGCGGCATTGTCGGCGCATTCACGAGGTTCTTCGCAAAGCGCGCAGCCGTGCCATGAGCGACCTTTCGATTCGCGCATTGTCCAAGGCGTTCGGCGGCGTGCACGCCGTCCGTGAGGTCAGCTTCGATATCGAGCGCGGCGAATTCCTCGCGATGATCGGCCCGAACGGCGCGGGCAAATCGACCTGCTTCAACATGATCAACGGCCAGCTCGCGCCGGATTCGGGAGAGATCTGGTTCGAGAACCGCAACATTGCGGGCCTCAAGCCGCGCGATATCTGGCGCCTCGGTATCGGCCGCACGTTTCAGGTTGCGGCGACATTTCATTCCATGACCGTCGCCGAGAACGTGCAGATGGCGCTGATCTCGCACGCGGAGGAAACCTACCGCTTGTGGCGTCCGGCGGCGCAGCTGCACCGTGAGCGGGCCCTCGATCTGCTGCAGCAGGTCGGCATGCGCGAAGCCGCCGACCGGCCGAGCCGCGTGCTCGCCTATGGCGACGTGAAGCGGGTCGAGCTGGCGATTGCACTCGCCAACGAGCCGCGGCTGCTGCTTATGGACGAGCCGACCGCCGGCATGGCGCCGCGCGAGCGCAACGAGCTTATCGCACTGGTCAAGCGGCTCGTCGTTGAGCGCGGCATTTCGGTGCTCTTCACCGAGCACTCGATGGACGTGGTGTTTGCGTTCGCCGACCGCATCATCGTGCTGGCGCGCGGGCGGCTGATCGCCGACGGCACGGCGGCAGCAATCCGCGACGATCCGAAGGTGCAGGAAGTCTACTTCGGCACCGGCAAGACATTCGCGGCGAAGGCATCTTCATGACCGCCGATCCCATCCTCAAGATCGGGTCGTTAAATGCGTGGTATGGCGCCGCGCAAATTCTTTACGATCTCAACCTGGAAGTCGGGCGCGGCGAGGTGGTGGCGCTGATGGGACGCAACGGCGCCGGCAAGTCAACGACCATGAAGGCGATCATGGGGCTGATCGCGCAGCGCAGCGGCGCGGTGCATTTCAACGGGCACGATATTTCCCGCCTGAAGCCGTTCGAGATCGCGCGGCTCGGCCTCGGCTTCACGCCGGAGGACCGCCGCATTTTCGTCGATCTCACGGTGATGGAGAATCTCGATATCGGCCGCCAGCCGCCGCGTCATTTTGCGGACGGACATCCGCCTCCCTCGTGGACGCCGGAGAAGCTGTTCGCGCTTTTCCCCAATCTTGCCGAGATGCCGAACCGGCCGGGCGGCCGGATGAGTGGCGGCGAGCAGCAGATGCTTACGGTGGCGCGCACGCTGATGGGCAATCCGCTGCTGGTGCTGCTTGACGAGCCCTCGGAAGGCGTCGCGCCGCTGATCGTCGAGCAGATGGCCACGACGATTGTCGGTTTGAAGAAGGAAGGGCTGTCGATTTTGCTGTCGGAGCAGAACATTCATTTCGCGCGCCTGGTGTCGGACCGCGTTTACGTGCTGGAAAAGGGCCAGATTCGCTGGCACGGCGCGGTCGCCGAGCTTGCCGCCAACACGGAGGTGCAGCGCGCTTAT
>DASSRW010000149.1:0-4249 GCA_035701545.1 Pseudolabrys sp. | reverse complement strand
GACGTGACGCTTGCCGAAGCATCCGGCGTTCCGATCATCGCGTTCAACGTTCGTGCGCACAAGGAGGCGCGCGAGGCGGCGGAGCGCAGCGGCATCGAAATCCGCTACTACAACATCATCTACGATCTCGTGGATGACGTGAAGAAGGCGATGTCCGGCCTGCTGGCGCCGACGCTGCGCGAATCCATGCTCGGCAACGCGCAGATCCTGGAGATCTTCAACATCTCCAGGGTCGGCAAGATTGCCGGCTGCCGCGTCACGGACGGTGTCGTCGAGCGCGGCGCCAACGTGCGGCTGATCCGCGACAATGTCGTGGTGCACGAGGGCAAGCTGTCGCAGTTGAAGCGATTCAAGGACGACGTGCGCGAAGTCGGCAACGGCATGGAATGCGGCATGGCCTTTGAGAACTACCAGGACATGCGGCAGGGCGATGTCATCGAATGCTACCGGGTGGAGCAGATTCAACGCAGTCTCTAAGTCCGAGTCTTGGATCTGCGCGAGACGCTTCGCCAAAACACCAACCAGTCATGCCCCGCGAAAGCGGGGCATCCAGTAACCCGCAGCGTCGGCGATTACTGGATCGTCCGCTTTCGCGGACGATGACAGCGGAACGAAACGTAATGGCACGGCACAAGCATAAACAGCAGCATCAACAGCAGCATCGCGCCACAACGCCCGGCGGCTCGCAACGGCAGTTGCGTGTCGGCGAACTTGTGCGCCATACCCTCGCCGAGATGCTGACGCGCGGCGACATTCCCGATCCGGTGATCGAGGGACACCTCATCACCATTCCGGAGGTGCGGATGACTGCCGATCTGCGGCTTGCAACGATCTACGTGATGCCGCTCGGAGGCCGCGACGCAACCGAAGTCGTGGCTGCGTTCGAGCGCAACAAAAAATTCCTGCGCGCGGAAATCGCGCAGCGCATCAATCTGAAATTCGCGCCGGAAATTCGCTTCCGCGCTGACGAGAGCTTCGGCGAAGCCGAGCGCATCGACAAGCTGCTGCGTTCGCCGGCGGTCAGACGCGACTTGGGAAAGAACGACCGTGAGTGACGAGACCCTGCGCAACGTCTCTCGGCCTCATGCTGATGAGGCGCCCAACGGGTCCGCGCAAAGCGCCGCCCGAGGGCAGGCTCCGGCGCCGTCTCGAAGCACGGGGCCCGCCACATTTTCGGAGACGGGCGCGTTGCGCGCTCCTCGGGATCAGGGCGCAGACGCGCCGAGGAAAAAGCAATTCAAGCGCGAAAAGCGCGACGTGCACGGCTGGGTGCTGCTCGACAAGCCGGTCGGCATGACCTCGACCCACGCCGTCAGCGTCATCAAGCGCCTGTTCAGCGCGAAACGCGCGGGCCACGCGGGCACGCTCGATCCGCTCGCCTCCGGCATGCTGCCGGTCGCGCTCGGCGAAGCGACCAAGACCGTTCCCTTCGTGATGGAGGGCCGCAAGCTCTACCGTTTCACCGTTCGATGGGGTGAGGAGCGCGACACCGACGACAGCGAAGGCCGGGTCGTTACGACCAGCGACGTGCGCCCGTCGGCTGAGGCCATTCGCGCTCAGCTCCCCGCCTTCACCGGCACGATCATGCAGGTGCCGCCACGCTATTCGGCCATCAAGGTCGATGGCGAGCGCGCCTATGATCTGGCGCGGGACGGCGAAACGGTCGAGTTGGAGCCCCGCGAGGTCACCATCGACCGGCTCGATCTGGTCGAAACGCCCGATTCCGATCATGCCGTTTTCGAGGCCGAATGCGGCAAGGGCACCTATGTCCGCTCGCTCGCCCGCGATCTGGGCCGCAGGATCGGCAGCGGCGGCCACGTTTGCGCCCTCAGGCGCTGCTCGGTCGGCCCCTTCGCCGAAGAAACCATGATTTCACTGGCACAACTGGAAGCGGTGTGCCATAGAGCCGCGGCTGGCGAGGGAAGCCTCGCCGACGCTCTTGTGCCCGTCGAGACCGCGCTGGACGACATCCCGGCGCTGGCCGTCAGCGGGCACGATGCGGCGAGGCTCCAAAGGGGCCAAGCCGTCTTGTTGCGCGGACGGGACGCACCCATTCTCGGCGGTCCGGTTCATGTCACGGCGCAGGGCCGCCTGATTGCCCTCGCCGAAGTGGACCGCGGAGAGATCGTCCCCAAACGCGTGTTCAACCTGGCCGGCCTGGTGGGCCGCGCCAGCTTCAAGAAAGGATGACCGATGTCGATAACCGCGGGCCGCAAGGCCGAAGTGATCAAGGCGCATGCCAAGAAGCCGGGGGATACCGGCTCGCCGGAAGTCCAGGTGGCGATCCTGTCCGAGCGCATCAACAATCTTACCGAGCATTTCAAGACTCACGTCAAGGACAACCACTCGCGGCGCGGCCTGCTCAAGCTGGTCGGCCAGCGCCGTCAGCTGCTCGATTACCTGCGGCGCACCAACGAAGTGAGCTACAAGGATTTGATCGAGAAGCTTGGCATTCGCCGCTGATTTGATTTGCGCGTTGGGCGCCAAGCGCCTCACGCGTTCCGTGCGGATGCGAGGACGCATTCGCCATTTTGTCCGGCGGCGAAAAGCGCCGCGGACGTTCACGGTGACGGACGAAAAGGTTCGTCCGAGCGACCGGGCAAGGTTCGAAACGCCATGGCAGGATCGCCAGACGCTGTTTGCATCGCGCGCCACGCGGCGCCGCGCGACAGTTTCTCGCCGTCTTGCTCATGGCTTTCGGGGCTCGCCGAAAAACATGAGAGAAAGACCAAATGTTCGATACACATCGAGTTGAACTCGATTGGGGTGGGCGCAAGCTCACGCTCGAAACCGGCAAGGTAGCGCGCCAGGCGGACGGAGCCGTTCTCGCGACCTACGGAGAGACCACCGTGCTCGCCGCCGTCGTCGCGGCGAAGCAACCGAAGGAAGGCATCGATTTCCTTCCGCTCACCGTCAACTACACCGAGAAATACTATGCGGCCGGCCGCATTCCCGGCGGCTACTTCAAGCGCGAGCGCGGACCGACCGAGAAGGACACGCTGACCTCGCGCCTGATCGATCGCCCGATCCGCCCGCTCTTCGCCGACGGCTGGCGCTGCGACACGCAGGTAACCGTCACCGTACTGTCGCACGACATGGAGAACGATCCCGACATCGTTGCAATGGTGGCGGCTTCCGCCGCGCTCACGCTCTCCGGCGCTCCGTTCATGGGCCCGATCGGCGGCGCACGCGTCGGATTCACCAACAACGAATACGTGCTCAATCCGACGCTTGACGAGATGAAGGAGAGCCAGCTCGATCTCGTTATCGCCGGCACGCAGGACGCGGTGATGATGGTTGAGTCGGAAGCGAAGGAGCTGTCCGAGGAAATCATGCTCGGCGCGGTGATGTTCGGCCATCGGCATTTCCAGCCGGTGATCGAGGCCATCATCAAGCTGGCGGAGAAAGCCGCCAAGGAGCCGCGCGAGCTTGTCGTTCCCGACAACAAGGCGCTGGAGCAGGAGATTCTCGGCCTCGCCGAAAAGGACCTGCGCGCGGCCTATTCGATCGTGAAGAAGCAGGATCGTCAGGACGCGGTCGCCGCCGTCAAGGAAAAGGTGATGGCGCACTTCTTCCCGGAAGGCGTCGAGCCCAAGCATGACAAGCTGCAAGTCGCGGCTGTCTTCAAGGAGCTCGAAGCCAAGATCGTGCGCTGGAACATTCTCGACACCGGCCAGCGCATCGACGGCCGCGACGTGAAGACGGTGCGTCCGATTGTGGCGGAGGTCGGCGTGCTGCCGCGCACGCACGGCTCGGCGCTGTTCACGCGCGGCGAGACGCAGGCCCTGGTCGTCGCCACGCTCGGCACCTCCGAGGACGAGCAGTTCATCGACGCCTTGCAGGGAACGTACAAAGAGACGTTCCTCCTGCACTACAACTTCCCGCCCTACTCGGTCGGCGAAACCGGCCGCATGGGCGCGCCCGGGCGGCGCGAGATCGGCCACGGCAAGCTCGCCTGGCGCGCGATCCATCCGATGCTGCCGAGCGCGGCGGAATTCCCCTACACCATCCGCGTCGTCTCGGAGATCACCGAGTCGAACGGGTCGTCGTCGATGGCGACGGTGTGCGGTTCGTCGCTCGCGCTGATGGATGCTGGCGTGCCGCTCAAGCGGCCGACCGCGGGCATTGCGATGGGCTTGATCCTCGAGGACAAGCGCTTTGCCGTGCTCTCCGACATCCTCGGCGACGAAGATCATCTCGGCGACATGGACTTCAAGGTGGCCGGCACCGAAAGCGGCGTCACCTCGCT
>DASSRW010000148.1:0-13392 GCA_035701545.1 Pseudolabrys sp. | reverse complement strand
GTTCTCGAAAGAGAGCGCGGCACAAAGATGAATGGACGCGCCCTTCGGCGCTCCATCCCCTCGTCTGTGCGCCGAGGGAGAAAAGACGACGGGCGCACCCCGCGCCGGCCAAACAACAGGGGCGATGGCGCGCGCTTACCTCACATGCCGTTGTCATCACCGGGCTTGTCCCGGTGATCCCGCTTCGGGACGCACTGCTCTCCTAAGCGAGATGGCCGGGTCAAGCCCGGCCATGACAACAAAATGGCAACGCAACTTTTTCTCACAAAACCGAAAGGACACTTCCCGCATGACAACGATCCCACTCCCCTCGCCGCAGCAAAACCTCTCGCGCCGCCTGCCGCCGGCGCTCATCAAGTCAATGCGCGGCTGGGCGGACGTGCTCAGCCTCTGGCGGCTGTGCATGAACGGAAAATGCCGGCGCGCACGCGCGTGCCGCGGCGATCCCATTGCGTGCCGCTGGCGCAATTTTCCGCTTCTGCCCGAGGACGTGCAGGAATGGGCCTTCGCCCTCGCCGAAGCGCAGCAGAACGAGGTTCCGGTCGACGAAGCCTTCGAGCGCATCGACAATTCGCCGGAAGGCGAGGCCTTCAGCGCGTGGTGCGAGGCGGTGAGGCAATCGCTGTCCGGCGCACACGGCGGCGCGTGATGCGTGCGGTGCCGCGCCTACGCTGCCGGCTCGCGCGGCGGCGGCGAGTAGAAGCTCGCCAGCAGCACGGCGACGATGCCGGTCAGGAAAATGCCGTCGAACGTCCCGGCCCCGCCGATCGAGGCGATCGACGCGCCGAGCGCGCCGAAGCTGCCGATATTGAGCAGATCGGCGCCGATCAGCGTGCCGAGCGAGCCGGCGATGTAGGCGAGCGGCGCGGCGCGCTCGCGCGCGAGCAGCACGGCGACGATCGCCGTGCCGAGCGCCGGCGCGAAGACCGGCACCGCGATGCCGAGTCCCGGCACCGGCGTCGCCATCCAGTGGATGAAGGCGGCGACCGCCGCCACCGCGATCACGCCGCGGATCCAGAGGTCGTAACGGATCAGGAGATAAACGGACATCAGCGCGGGGATCACGGCGCCGCCGATATTGACCGCCACCACCGTGCCCGGCTGATTGACCAGCACCGGCACCTGATACTGCATGCCGAAGAAATCGATCACCTGCGCGGCAACGACGCGGTGGCCGGGAATTTGCGCGACCGGAATGTTGAAGTAGCTGCCGATGAGCGAAGCCGCGAGCAGCAGCAGCGCCGTGCCGGAGCTGATGCCGAGCCGCATGTAGGCGTAGCGCAGCACGCCGAGCTGCACCAGGATCAGCACGATCACGAAGACGCCGACGAGCAGCGAGAAGAAGCCCGGCGTCAGCGGCAGGTATTGATATTGCGAATGCATCCGTGGCTCGCGGGACCCGTTTACGTCAATGCGCGAGCGCGGCCTCGCGTTCGCTCACGCCTTGCGGATTATAGCGGGCTTCGCCTGCGGGAACCGGCGGCCTGCGCTTCCGGTTGTCTTCTGAATCCGGGAGCAGGCGATGACCGAGGCCATGGCAACAAACGAGGGGCGCGAGGCGGCGATGCGCGCGCTCGCGCAGGAGCTTTCCTTCAGCGTCGAGAAATCGGGCGAGCGCTTCACGCTCACCCGCACGATCGACGTCTCCCGTCCCGAACGCGCAGCGAACCTTACGCTCGATCAGGCGCGAGACCTGCTCGAAACCTGGAAGCTGCGCGGTCTCGGCGGCGGGTAGCCGCCCGCCTACTTCAGCGACAGCGCGAGCCCGCTCAGGTCGAGGCTGACGATCAGCCCCTTCTGCGCTCCGGTCAGCGTGAGCACGGCGCCGCGCTGGTTGGTGAGCACCACGGCTTGCGCGCCGCGCACGGCGGCGGCGCCCGCACCCGCCTGCGCGTAGACGCCTTCGACATCGGACGCCCTGCGGATGTGCGTGACGGTGCCGCGGAAGTGCGTCTCGGAGGCGCCGAACGTGAAGCCGTAGCTCACGCCGCCGATCGACAGCGGATAGGCGCGGCCGTGGAAATAGAGCGTGCCGCTGCCGCCCGAGCCGCCGACCACAAAGCCGGCCTTGAAGATGCGGATGCTGATGCTGCCGCTGTCGGCGAGCGCCGGAGACGTGAGTGCGACGCCGGTGACGGCGGCAAGCGCGATCAATGCGGCGCGAAAAGCGGACGACAATCGCATGGTGAAATCCCCCTTTTTACGTTGCAAGCAGACGAAGCGAATGAGCGCCTGAGGTTTCCGGCGCGCGGCCGGATGCGCCGGCGCAATCTGCCACAAGCGGGCGCGCTTGGCAGCGGGGCCGGGCTACTTTCCCGCTGCTTTTCGCAGCGCCGCGTTGATGCGGTCCTGCCAGCCGGGGCCGGCCTCCTGGAAGAAATCGAGCACGTCGCGGTCGATGCGCAACGTCACCGTTTCCTTCACGCCGGGGATCGCCGGCGCTTTCGGCGGCAGATCGGCGGGCCTGGCCGTCACCGCCTTGAAGGCGCGCTCGGCCGCGCTGCGCGAGTCATGTTCGGGTCGCCGTGCCATATCGATCCCCTCACCCTGTTCCAAATTCTCCATGCTACAATACAACAGGACAAGCCTGGGGCGACACATGGCTCAACTGCAATCGGCGAGCTATCCGCTCGGCGGGACGAACACCGAGCGCGATCGGCTCGTGGCGCAGGCCGAGCAATACGCGCCGTCGGCCAATTGGCTTCTGGATCAGATCGGCATCGCGCCGGGCTGGCGTGCCGCCGACATCGGCTGCGGGCCGATCGGCATTCTCAATCTTCTGTCGCAGCGCGTCGGGCCGGACGGAACCGTCGTCGGACTCGAACGCGAGGCACGTTTCGTGGAAATGGCGCGCGCCGAAACCGCCAGACGCGGGCTCGGCAATGTCACTGTCGTTCAGGGCGACGCCTTGAGCACGGGGCTGGAGAAAAGCTCGTTCGATTTCGTGCACGAGCGTCTGGTGCTCATCAATGTGTCCGCGCGCGAGGCGTGCCTGTCGGAGATGCTGTCGCTGCTGCGGCCCGGCGGCGCGATTGCGCTCGAGGACGTGGACAACGTGTCCTGGCTCTGCCAGCCGGCGCATCCTTCATGGGATGTTTTGCTCAATGCGTTTCACACCGTGTTTCACGCGGGCGGCGGCGACGGCTTCGTTGGCCGGAGACTTCCGGTGCTCATGCGCGCGGCGGGCGTCCGGGATGTGCAACTCAGGGTGACGGTTGCGACACCGCCGCCAGGCGACTATCGCCGCACGCATCTGATCGCGCTGATCGATTCCGTCCGCGAGAAGATCGTGGCGAAGGGTCTGCTCGGCGAGGCCGAATTGAACACGCATCGCGACGCGGTGATCGCCCATCTCAGCGATCCAGCGACGACAGTGATCGACAAACTGTTCGTCCAGGCCTGGGGACGCAAACCGGATTAGCAGGCCTTCTTCCAAGCCGCTTGAGGATGCTTCCCGCAACCGGCCGGCCGGGAACCATTTCTGCATCCGCCTGTTACAGCCTTGCAAGTCTCGCTGCGCACGGGCGCATTTTGACGCCGGCGCTGTTTCGCACGCATTGCATGGCAGGAGCACACGATGAAACGTTTGGGCCTTTCGTTGTTGGGCGCCGCAGCGGCGTTCGTTGTCTCTACGTCGGCGCAGGCCGCGCCCGATTTTCGCGTCATCAAATGGGACATTACCGGCATGTGTCAGATCTACGACTTCGGCTGGGGCGGCCGGCCGATTCCGTCCGACTACCGCGTTCTGACTCCGCCGCTGCCGACGTTCGGCGCCGCCGAGCAGGCCAAGGAATTCCTGTGGCACCAGGGCCGCTGCACGGTCTAGCGCACCGCGGCGCAGCCCGGCCGCACCGCATGGAGATCGGATAACGATGCCCACCACCACCGAGGCTGCACGCGCAATTTTCTGCAAGCTGGAAGAACGGGACGGCAGCGAATTCTTTTCGCATGTCGCCGACGACGTCGACTGGACGGTCGAAGGCACCCATCCGCTCGCGGGCCGCTACCGCAGCAAGGCGGCGCTGCGCGCCGGCGCATTCGACAAGCTCGCGCCCTTGCTGCGCGACGGCGTGCAGCTTCGCGTCGACAACGTCGTGGCTTGCGACGATTGGGTCTTGGTCGAGCTGCACGCGGAGGCGATGGCGAAAAACGGCACGCGCTTCGACAACCGCTATTGCTGGCTCGCGCGCCTCGTCGGCTCGACAATTGTCGAGGTGCGCGCCTATCTCGATTCCGCGCTAGTGCAAAAGCTGTTCGATCAGTCTCCGGTCCGGGCGACAGCCGCACAGGAGCACTAGGCGTCACCCGAAGAGCGTCTTCAGCCAAAAAAAGGCCGTGCCATGCCGACCCCCGAAGAGACCTCCGGACCCGCTTCGCAGCCGGTGAGCGAACTGTTCGAATCGGCGGAGCTTACGGCCGCCGTCGATACGGAGGACTTCAAGCTTTTTCTCGACCACGTCCCGATCGCGATCGTCATCTTCAAGTTCGCGGACGGCGGCCAGCGCGTCGTGTTCTGCAACAAGGCCTATGAAACATTTTCAGGACAGAGTTCGGCGCAGATCATCGGCAACGACTGGACCGCGCTGGACGCCTTCAAGCTCGAGGACGAGCCCCATCTCCCGTTCAGCGAAGCGCTGACGAAATGCGAAGAATTTGCCGGAACGTTTCGGCGGGAGGGAACGGACCCGAGACTGGCGGAGGCCTATGCCAGCCTCATCGAGAACGAGGACGGCACCGAAAACTACCGGATCGTCGCGCTTATCGACGTCACGGAGCGCGAGAGGGTGCAGCGCGAGGAGTTCGCCCGGCAGGTTCGCGACAAGGATCTGCTGCTCAAGGAGCTCCAGCATCGCGTCAAGAACAACTTGCAGTTGGTCACGGCCCTCATCCGCCTCGACGCGCGCAACCAGCGCAACGGCGACAAGGTCAATCTCGACAGATTGGCGGGACGAATCGAATCGCTGCAACTGCTCTATCAGGATTTGTCCGCCGAAGGATTCGGTCAGCGCATCGATCTCGGGCACTACCTGAGCCAGATCAGCGCGGCGGTGATGCATACCTATGCGGTCGAAGGAATCAGGCTCGATCTCAAGGTCGACCACGCGCCGATTTCGATCAACATCGCCATGCCGGTCGGGCTGCTCGTCAACGAGCTGCTGACCAACGCGTTCAAGTACGCCTTCAACGGCGCGGCGAGCGGCACCATCACGCTCCGTTGCCTGCATGAAAGCGACGACCATTACCGCATCGTCGTCGCCGACGACGGCGTGGGTCTCCCCGAGGGCAAGACCTGGCCGCAGCCGGGCAAGCTCGGCGCTCTCATTCTTCAAAGCCTGCGCGAAAACGCCAGCACGGAGTTCAGCGTGGAGAGCGCGCCCGGCAAGGGTCTTCGGGTCAGCATCGGCATCGTCTACAAGCCGCGCGCAAAGAAGCCCAACTGACGCAACCCGTGGCGCAGCCGGCGACGTTCGCTCACCGCTTGAACAGGCCCATGATTTCCGCCTTCGCCAGCGTGCTGAAATGCAGATTGAAGCCGACGACGGCGGCGGAAGTATCGGCCTTCACGTCGAGCCTGTCCTTGCCGACCGCGAAAACCGTAAAAAGATAGCGGTGCGGATGGTCGCCTTCCGGCGGGCACGGGCCGCCGTAGCCGGGCGCGCCGAAATCGGTGCGCGTCTGCAACGCCCCCGCCGGCATCGAGCCGCCCGCGCTGCCGGCGCCGGCGGCAAGCTCGGTCACATCCGCGGGAATATTCACCGCCAGCCAATGCCAGAAGCCGGAGCCGGTCGGCGCGTCGGGATCGAAACAGGTAATCGCAAAGCTCTTTGTGCCGGCCGGCGCGCCGGACCATTTCAGATGCGGCGACTTGTTGCCGCCGGCGCAGCCGAACCCATAGTCGGCCGACAAGACATGATCCCTGTGCAGGTAATCTCCATCCTTGAAACTGTTGCTCGTCACCGTAAACGCCATCGTCAACTCCTGTCGCTGACCCGAACGCGCCCGCAACGAACGTAGCCCGCAGCGCGCAAAGCGCAACCGGAGGAACCCGCTACGCGCGCGCCCGTTGATGGCAGGCACAAAGCGGGAGGGCGTCCATGACGCACGTCACGTACAAAATCGTCCGGCACGAAGACGGCTGGGCCTACCAGGTGCAGGGCGTGTTTTCGGAAACGTTTGCCACTCACGCCGAGGCGCTGGCGGCAGCCCGCAGGGCCGCCGCCGAGCAGCGCGTGCCGGGCCACACCGAATCGATCGAATACGAGGACGCGAACGGCAAATGGCACAGCGAGACCGCGCCGGGACGGGACCGGCCGGAAACCGAGGTCGAGGACTAGCTGCCCCCACTAATCTCTTGCGTGTAGTCACGCAAGTATGGCAACCTGAGGTAGCAGAGGTTGCGGGGCGTGTTTTCAGATCGGGCGCGATACCTTCTTGCGTGGGCGGGGCTGCTCCTGCTGAGCGGCTGCCTCGCGCGCGACCCCGTCGTCGTCGGCGTGAACACCGCCCCCGCCGGCAACTGGCGGATTGAGCGGTCGATCGATCGCATCACCAGCGCACCGATCTCAAGCGCGTTTGTCATGTCGCGCAGCGTGTCCACCTCAAAGATCGTCTTTCCGCCGGCCGCCCAACTGCAACTTCTGTGTTTCAAGGAAATGCCCGTTGTCAGCTTCAATTTTCCATTCAAGATCGGCTCGACCAGAAACGCGTCGTTCGCCTATCGTTTTGACGACCGGGCGGGACGCGAAATCGAGGTTCGCTTCGTCGGCAACTACAGAGACGTCTTGATCGAGAGGCCCGACGAGGTGGCGCAGTTCGTCGACGAACTATCGACGTCGAAAGGACTGTACATCTTTATCCGGTCGCTCACCGATGCGGGCCGCACGTCGGCAGAGTTCAGCCTGCAAGGTGCGCCGGCGGCCATCAAGGCGGCATACGCCACCTGCCCCGTGCAGCCGGCAAAGGTTGCCCAAGCGCCGGCCCCAAAGAAAAAAGTTGCCGGACATTGAACCAGTAAATCCGGCTCAGCTGTATTTCGGGTCGCGGTCGAGCAGTTCGATCGAGATGCCTTGCGGGCCGCGCAGGAAGCAAACCTTGATGCCCGGCCGCGGCGAGTGCGGCGGCTTGGTGAATTCGACTCCCTTCGCTTTCAGATCGGCCGCCACCGCGTCGATGCCGCTGACCGCCAGGCCGAAATGATCGAGTCCTTGATACGGCGTGACCGGCGGTGCATTGACGCCGTCGCCCGGACTGACTTGCGCGATGAAAATCCTGGCGCCGCCAAGCTTCAGGTCGATGCGCGGCTTTCCCTGCTGCGTCGAGCGGACCACCTCGGCGCCCAGCATGCGCTCGAACCACTGCGCGGTCGCCTCCGGATCGGGGCTGCGCAGATGGACATGATCCCACGTGTAATCCGGCATGGCGCCCTCCCTTTCGCTGGCACGGAGATTACGCGCCGCCGGCCCTCAACGCCACAGCTCGTAGGCCGCCCACTTCGCTTCCGGAATCTCAGGGCCGATACGATAGTCGAACGAGGTCACCTTCAGATGATCGGGCGTTGTCTTGCAGCGATAGCTCAGTTCGTACCATTTGCCGCGGCTGCGGAACGCGCCGCCCTCCGCTTTGACGGTATTTTCGCTGATTCTCGTTTGCGAGACCGCATTCGCCACGACGCGGTCCGGATGAAAAGGATTTCGTGCATCGTTGATCTTTTTCATCGCGGTGTAGTCGCAGATCTGCTCCAGCCGCGTGATCGGATCGAGACGCTTGAGGCTGCGCTCGAAACGGGAGTCGGCGGCGCTGGAATCAGCGGCCACAAAAATCATCGCGCCGAACAGGGGCGCGGCAAGCAGCAATTCCCGCAACGTCATTCGAACTCCTTCGGCTGGCCTGGTCCGGTGTGCCATGAAGGTCACACGCAAATCAATTCAATTGCAACATACCGAAAAGAACGTTTATTGAGACAGGCCGCGACAATTTTTCCGACGCTTTCCACGATTTTGCATAAAGAGAACACGCTGCAACTCGCCGTCAAAGGATGGCTCCCGAATTTGATGGCGACGTCGCCAGGAAATCTCGAATGAAGAGCGCGACACGACTGACTGCCACGCCCTGATATCGCGAATCGCCTCAGACCCAGCGCCAGCAGGATTGCCTTCGCAGATGCGTGAGCACGCCCTTGTCGATCCGTCCATGTTGTGATGCCGGTCACAGACAAGCTTTCCAAAATTTAATTTAATGTCACAGCTTCGCCCGATTTCCGAACGTTCCATTCACCGCTTGTTCACGGGAAATGCAGGAACATCGCCTTTACGGCAAACGTTTTCCTGATGGTCGTACCGCCGGAAACAAACCGGTCACACGTTTGATCGATACGACCAATCGAGACCAAGGAAGAGAGGTACGCCATGAAAAAGACCCTGACAGCGCTTGCGACAGCGGCAACGCTCGCGGTTGCGGCAGTCGCGGTTCCGCAGCAAGCCGAGGCGCGCGGCGGCGCGGTCGCCGCAGGCATCATCGGCGGTCTGGCGGCGGGTGCGATCATCGGTTCGGCCGCGGCCCACGGCCCGTATTATGGCCCCGCTTACTACGGCCCCGCCCCCGCCTATTACGGCCCGGGCTGCTACTGGACTCGCGAGCGATTCTGGAACGGCTGGCGGTGGCACTGGCGCCGCGTCCGCGTGTGCGACTAGCCCGTAAGCACGCCTAAAAGCCAAGAACTTCACCGAATAAACCCGGCATTCCGAATGGAATGCCGGGTTTTCAAGAGGGGCGGCCCGGCGCCAACAAATTTCTGACAAATTTAAGCCCGCCTGCTTTATAAGGACCGGGACGGGCGTAGGTGCAACTGACCTAGTCGGCTTCGCCGATCGGTCTTGGAGGGAAATCCTATGAAGAAGACCTTGTTTGCGATCGCGGCGGCGGCGACCCTTGCGGTTGGCTCGCTTTCCGCCCCCACGACTGCTGAAGCTCGTTGTCACGGTTGCGGCGTTGCGGCCGGTGTGGTCGGCGGACTGGCCGCCGGCGCGATCATCGGCGGCGCCATTGCCAACAGCCAGCCGCGCTACTACGCGCCGGCTCCCGGCTACGTCGTGTACGAAGGTTACGGTGCGCCGTATCCGGTTGCCTGCCCCGGTGGATACTGGGCGCGTCGTCCGCTGCATGACCGTTGGGGCAACGTGATCGGCTGGAGCCGCCCGCGCTTCGTCTGCCCGTAAGCCGCAACTGCTTTTCGAATTACATCGCCGCAGCCGGTTCGGGGCTGCGGCGATGTCTTTTTGGCCGGTGATTTTCATCGGCGCATGCTGTCGAGCACCACTGCGGTCGGCCAGCAGTCGATCCTCAGGTGATGCGCCTTCTGATAGGCGCCGAGCGCGGCGCGCGTGAGCATCCCGGCCTTGCCGTCGATCTTGTCCTTGTAGAGCCCGAGCGCGGTGAGCCGGCGCTGCATCGTTTCCACGTCTTTCGTTTTCATCTGCGCGCCCTGACTCCACGGATGCTCGAACGGGCGGGCGCCGGCGATGCGATCGCTCAGGTGACCCACAAACAGCACGTACAAATCCGAATAATTGTAGTCCTTCAGCACGTAGTAATTCTTCGGCGTGAGAAAGCCGGGGCCGTAGGTGCCTTCCGGCAACAGCAGCGACGCTTCCGTTGAAAGCTCGATCGGCATGAGCTTGCGGTTGTAAGCCGGCACGAAACCGCGCCTGAGCCATTCGGCGACCGTGCGCGTGTGACTTGGTTCGGCGATGGTGCAATCGACCGTTTTCGGCACGCGCACTTCGATCGCCCACGGCCGGCCGGTCTGCCAGCCTTTGCCGGCAAGCTGTTTCGCCGCCGACGCCAGCGCATCCGGCACCGAGGCCCAGATGTCGGCACGGCCGTCGCCATCGAAATCGACCGCGTATTTGTAGAACTCCGACGGCAGAAATTGCGTGAGGCCCATCGCGCCGCCCCACGATGAACGCAGCCTGGCGCGCGGGATGCCGTCCTGCAGCAGCTTCAGCGCGTAAAGAAATTCATTGCGGAAGAAATCCTTGCGCTGGCCGGCATAAGCCTGCGTCGCCAGCACGCGGATGGCATCGTGGCCCTGAATTTCGCGGCCGTAATCCGTTTCGCGCGCCCAGATCGCCAGCACCACGTCGCCGGGAACGCCGAAGCGCTTTTCGATGCGCGCGAGCGTGTCGCGATATTTCGCGGCAAGCTGCTTGCCCTGCGCGGCGAGGCGATTGAAGGTCGACTCCTTTAGATATTGTCCCGGCGTCTGCACGAATTCGGGCTGCCCCGGCGGCGGCTTTTCCGGGCGGCCGGGAATGGCAAGATCGGGCAGCGAGAAGTCGGGTGTAAGCCCGCGCGTCGCGGCGTCGAAGGTCGCGCGCGAAATGCCGAGCTGTTGCGCTTGCGGCCAAGTCGATTGCAGCCAGTGATCAAACGCGGCGTCGGCGCGGGCCTCTTGCAAAGATGCACACGTGAAGGTGAGAGCGAGCAGCAAAAGCCCTATCCCAATCATCGTCAGAACATGACCGGAAATGCAGCGAGTCATTTCGCTTGTTTATGGACGCTTGCAGACACCCAATCCGTTCGTTCCCGCGGAAGCGGGAACCCAGCATTTGGCCAAAGAACTAGGTCCCCGCTTCCGCGGGGACGAACGGGGCAGGCTCGCTGCGCCGCATAAGCCTTTGAAAGATCGGATGTCATTTTAAGTCAGACTCTCAGGATGTCGTCGCTCTGCTTTCCATTTTAAGTGGCCCGAACGCTGGCGGCGGGATGCGGCGCTTCGAGGCGGCTTCATAGGCGGACGCGACGTGCAGCAGCACGTCTTCCTTGCCGGGCTCGGCGCGGAAGACGAGCGAGAACGGCAGGCCGGGTGCGGGAATTTCCGTCGGCTTGTCGGATGGCACGTGCAGGTAGCGCGTGCCGTCATCGCTCAACTTATAAACGGGATCATAGACCGTCGTGACGTAACCGGCGGGGATCAGCACTTCGGTCAAACCCGCGTTCGGCCCGGACAGCGATTCCGGATTGAGATTGTTGCGGAAGCCCTGCCCGGCGCCGCCGATCTTGCCGGGCGGCCACGGCGTGTGCAGCCGCACCAGCACGTCGAGATGGTTCTCGAAAATCACCACCATGTCGGCGCGGCGCAGCAGCTCGCGCAGCATGATGCGCTCCGCCGTCGGCTGCCGCCGATCAAGCGGACTGCGCAAATCCGTCACCTCGTCCCAGTTCAGGAAGCTCGCGCGCTGGTCGTCGCCCCAGAATTTCGAGCGCGCGTTGAGCGCGGTGAAATCGGCGAGCGTCTCGGTGAAGCCCTTCGCCTTCCAGTCCTCGGCGCGGCGCGAAAGATACTGATTGATGTGGAAGCGGAACGCCGTCTGCGGCGCCTGGTTCTGCACGGTGGCGAGATCGAGATTCTTCGGCGGCGGGATGCGGCCCTCCGCCATCGCCAGCATGTAGTCCATCGGCTTCATCGTGCCGGAGCCGAACACCTTGCCCGGCGCGAATTCTGTCGGCCGGATCGCGGCGGCGAATTCCTTGAACACCGGCTGCCCGCTGGCGTCGAGGCGATAGAGAATGTCCGGCATGAACACCGGCAGGAGCCGCGCCAGCGCCACGCGGTGATCGACCTTCATCTGTTCGATATCGGGATCGGGCTTCCACAGCGGATCGGAGGACTCGACCAGCGTCGCGCCGAGCTTGCCGCCGAGGATGTCCTTGATCTCTTTCGCCGCCGCAAACGTCACCGGCTCGTCGGTCTTGTAGCCAGGCCGCACGGTCATCGATTCGCGGATGACGCCGATGCGCATGCCTTTCAGCGATGGCGAGGCCTTCGTGTGCGCGGCGTAAGAAGAAAGCACCGACGAGCGCGGCACCGTCGTGAACGGATCGCGTGGATCGTAGTAGCCCTCCTCCGGGTCCTTCAGCGCGTCGAGCACTTTGGCGCAATCCTGAATCGTGCGCGCGAGAATGCCGGTGCGATCGACGTGGATGTCGGCGCCGATGGCGCCGCCGTCGAAGCCGAGCATCGCCTTGTGCGGCAGGATGAGCGCGACCGCGTTGTGATTCGCCGGCCCGCGGCAGGAGGCGCGCGTCTCCTCGCCCAGGCTCGCCATCACCATGTTGGTGGAAACGGAGGTGCCGGAGCCGGAGCTCGAGCCGAGCGAGGCCGCGCGCGTGGTGTCGTACGGGTTCGACACATTGCCGGCCCACGTGCTGCGCTGAAACCCGAGCGTCGTCGGCAGCACCTTGTCCGGCCTGTGACGGCCGCCTGGATCTTCCGGCCGGCCGTTGTATTCCGTGTTCACCGCCTTGGCGAAGATGATCGCGCCCTTCTTGCGCAGTTGCTCCACCAGCACGTGATCGCGCGCGGGAAAGTCGATGTCGTAGGCGGCGTCGCCGCCACCGGTCGAGCGCATGTCCTTCGTATCGAACGGGTCCTTGAACGAGAACACGACGCCGTACATCGGCATCTTGTCGAGATCGGGATTGCGCCCGTATTGCGCATCGAGCGCGGCGGCCGTTTCCAGCGCGTCGGGCAGATGGCGGAAATATTCGCACACGGGCGGCGCGCCCTTCGGCAGCGGGCCTTGCGACGGATGCAGGTCGTAATCGCCGCGGCAGGTGACGGAACGCTCGCCGCGGATGTTGAGCGTGGCCAGCGCATTCACCTGTCCCGCGTTCGGCTTGCCGACCGTCATGCCGTATTGCTGCATCACCGACGGATCGGACGCCGTCTGCTCCATGCGGCCGAATTCGAGCGGCGGGCCCTTGTATTTGTCGAGATCGGGCAAAACGTCCGCCGCCTTCACCGTCTCGGCGGGGAACGCGAGCGGCACACCGCCGCGCACCGTGCCTTTCGCCTCCGGGATTTTCCCGCCGTCCTGCGTGACCAGCAGATTGGACGTGCCGTTGAACGCGCGCACGCGCGCGAGATAATGCTGCACGATATCGACGCAGGTGGTTTCGCCGGCTTTGATTGCGGCGTGCAGCTCGTCGATGGCCGCTTCCTCGAGGACGAATTTTCTGGCGGGCGTGAAAGGCTTGTTCATTGGCAAAGTTCCAAAAATTGCAGGCGGAGAATTTTAGCTGTCATGGCCGCGCTTGTCCCCCGTGTCATTCCGGCCGAGCGCGAAGCGCGAGAGCCGGAATCCATACTCCGCAGCGCCGGTGGTTATGGATTCCGGGCTCGCGGCTAACAGCCGCGCCCCGGAATGACAAAGACTAAAATCTGTTCTTCCGCGCCCTGATCTCGGCGAACACCTGCGCCGCCGGTTTGCCGCTCATGCCGATGCCGGCGGCGACTTCCGGAATGTCGGCGCGCAGAAACGGATTTTCCTTCATCTCCGCGCCGATCGTGACCGGGATCGTGAACTGCCCGGCGCCGATTTGTTGCTTCGC
>DASSRW010000147.1:0-9955 GCA_035701545.1 Pseudolabrys sp. | reverse complement strand
TACGCCGACATTTGGCCAGCCGTTCAATTTCGTGCTGGCGCTCATCCCATACGTCGTCGCGCTGCTGGTGGTTTTGTTCATGCCGCGGAGCTTTCTGCGGCTGATCGCGCTTCTGCTCGGCGCGGTGCTGGCGATTGTCATTGCATTGCTGACCGGCCGCATGAACTTTGCCGCTGCAGCGCATGCGCCGTGGGTCGGATTTTCGATGTTCTTCCCGTTCGGGTTTCAGTTCGACCTCGGCACGACCCTGGTGATGCTGCTCGCCTATGTCGCCGATCTCGGCCAGGTCGTCGGCAGCTATGTGCTGGTGGGCGAGGACATCGGCAAGCAAAAGGTCACCGACAAGCGCATTGACGGCGGCATTCTCGCCGAAAGCCTGGGCTCCGCCATCAGCGCAGCCTTCGGCGGCGTGCCGACGGTGACCTACAATCAGAACATCGGAGCGCTCGCGATCACACGCATCGGCAGCCGGTTCGTATTCGCGACCGCCGGTGTCATCCTCCTCATCCTCGGCCAAAGCCCGAAGATCGGCGCTTTTGTCGCCGCCATTCCGGGCCCCGTGGTCGGCGGATTGCTGCTGGTCACCATCGCGGCCTTGTGCATGCAGGCCATTCGCGTCCTTGGATCGATGCCGCAGTCCGACGCCAACATTTTCATCGTGGGCACGAGCATCGTCGTCGGAATAGGCGTTGCCGCGCTGCCGCACGATTTCGTCGCGATGCTGCCGCCGCTGCTGCGGCCCTTCGTCTCGACCGGCATCGTCGTCGCCTTCGTTATCGCGGGAGTCCTGCACACGCTGCTTAACGTGCTTCTCAAGCGTAGCGAATTGCAAAAGCAGGAGTGAAGATGGCGTTTCGCTGCGGCGGCCGCGGGTGGCCGCCCGGCTGTTAACTGCGCGCTTTCGCGCTCGGCGCCCGGAACAGGCTCAGGAACACCGACCTGATCCACTTGTTGCCCGGCTCGCGGTGGAAGCGGTTGTGCCAGTATTGATAGATCTCGATCTTCGGCAATTTGATCGGCGGGCGGATGATTTCCAGATTCAAGTCTTCCGCCAGCACCGTTGCGATCGACATCGGCAGCGTCGCAATCGCGTTCGTATGCTTGGCGATCACTGCCGCCGCGATGAAGATCGGCACGCGGCAGATGATGTTCTGCGGCGGGATCGCCGCTTCGACCGCGCGCTCGGCGAGCTTGTGGGCATGGCCGGTGCCGAGCGTCGAAACCAGAACGTGATTTTCCGCCGTAAAGTCGCGCAGCGACGGCGTGCGCGATAGTCGTGGATGCCCGCGGTTGGCGACGCTGACGTATTCTTCCGTCCATAGAAACTGCCGGCGGACGCCTTTCATCAGGGAGGCAAACGATCCCATGGCAAAATCGATCGTGCCTGACTCAAGCCATGATTCGAGATGCTCGCCTTCGAGCTGCAACACGCGAAGCCGCACGTTCGGCGCTTCGACCATCACGCGGTTGACCAGCGGCGGCAGCAGCTTGATGACGCCGGCATCCACTACGCAAAACTGAAACGTGCGCGTGGACGTGCGCGGGTCGAACGCGACGTGCTCGCCGCGCAATGCGCGCATCTGGTCGAGAATTTCGCCGACCGGCTTGGCCAGCGCGATTGCCTTCGGCGTCGGCTCCATCTTGTGCGAGACGCGCACGAACAGCGGATCGTCGAAATAGCGGCGCAGACGCGCCAGCGTCTTGCTCAACGCCGGCTGCGTCACGTCAAGCACCTTGGCGGCGCGCGTCAGGCTGTGCTCGCGCAGCAAAACGTCGAGCACGCGCAGCTGATGGAGATCGAGCTCCATCGCATAACTATTCGGAATGTAATTTATATCCATTGATTGATAGTGTAGTCAGTCCCTGCGCCGTACGCTAGCCGCAACGACAAAAGCCCGGCGCGCGTGCTTCGCGAAGCCGGGCTGCTCCAGTCGGGAAACGCCGGAGGCCGCGATGCTGCGCACGGGCGAGCACTATCTCAAATCGTTGAACGACGGCCGCAAGGTCTGGGTCGGCAACACCGAAATCGACAACGTGGCGACGCATCCGCTCACGCGCGACTACGCGCAGCGCACAGCGGAGTTCTTCGACCTGCACCGCCGGCCCGATTTGCAGGACCAGCTCACGTTCGTCGACGAGACCGGCACGCGCCGCTCGATGATGTGGTTCCAGCACCGCAGCAAGGAAGAGCTGGTCCGCAAGCGGCGCTACCACGAATTCATCATGAAGCACTTCGTCGCGGCCTCAATGCCGCGCACGCCGGATTCGCAGAACTACATGCTGGTGACCTACATCGACGATCCCGAGCCGTGGGAGAAAGCGTCGATCGGCGCCGAGGGGCGTGGGCTTGCCGACAACATCCGCAACTTCTGGCAATACGCGATGGACCACGATCTCGTGGTCGCGCCGCATTTCGTTGATCCGCAGGCGGACCGCTCCGATCCGAACGCGCACGCGACATCGCCGGCGCTGCGCATCATTGAAACGAACGACGAAGGCATTCTTGTTAACGGCGTGAAGGCGATCGGTACTGCGTCCGCCTTCGGCGATTTCCTGCACCTCGGCGTGTTCTTCCGGCCCGGCGCCAAGGGCGATCAGATCATCTACGGCGTCTGCCCGGCGAATCTGCCCGGCATCACCATCGTTTGCCGCGAGAGCGTGGTCGCGACAGACCCGGTTGAGCATCCGCTCGCCTCGCAAGGCGACGAGCTCGATGCCACGGTGATGTTCGATAAGGTGTTGATCCCGTGGAAATACGTTTTCCACATCGGCAATCCGGATCACGCCAAGCTTTATCCGCAGCGCGTGTTCGACTGGGGCCACTATTATGCGCTGGTGCGGCAGGCGGTGCGGGCGGAGCTATTGGCAGGTCTTGCAATCCTGATGTGCGAACATCTCGGCACAGCGAAAATCGATGCGGTGCAGGCGCGGCTCGCCAGGCTCATCGGCTTCCAGAAATCGACCTACGCCCACGTGCTGGCGTCCGAAGACCAGGGCTTCTACACGCCGGGCGGCCTCTTCAAGCCGGACATCCAGCTCTTCAATTGGGGCCGCGTTTACTTCCTTCAGAACCTTGGCCCCATGGTCGACGAGCTGATCGATCTGTGTGGCCGCAGCGCGATCATGTTTCCGACCGAGGCCCAGTGGGCAGACCCGCAGATGCGGCCCTGGCTGGAAAAGCTCAACAAGGGCGCGGTGGGCGAGCCCTTCGACCGCGTCAAAATCGCGCGGGTTATCCGTGATCTTTACCTGACCGACTGGGGCAGCCGCTTGTTCATGTTTGAGAACTTCAACGGCACGCCATTGCAGACCCTGCTCTCGCTAACCATGAAGCGGGCCGAGTTCACGGGCTCTGGCCCATTCGCGGAATTTGCACGGCAGGCCGTCGGTCTGAAGGTGAAAGAGGATCAGGTTACGGAGTATAAGACGGTCGCCGACTACGCCAAGGCACAGGATGCGGCCCGCAGGCCCGAGGCAAAATGCCCGATGCCGGTGCAGGCGGCCGAATAGGAACACGAGGAATCGCAAGGAGATACCATGGCCAAGCAACGGATCAGCTACGTCCCGCTCGAGAAGATGGACGACAGGATGCGCGCGGAGATGGAGCGCTGCGCACGCGAAGGCACCCCGCGGCCGGAAAGCTCCGCCGTGCGCGCGCACGTGCCGGCCTGTTTCTGGTTCTTTGCGGACTCGTGGAACAACATTTTCCGCAACGGCGTCCTCGATCATTCAATCAAGGAGCTATGCCGGCTTTATGTGTCGCGCTCCGTCCAATGTGAGTTTTGCGGCAACCAGCGATCGGTGAAGTCCACGACCAGCGGCGCGCTGATCGAGGAGCACGTGCTCGATCTGCTTAACTTCGAGAAATCCGTCCGCTACACGGAGCGCCAGAAGGCTGCGCTCGCCTATGCCGAGGCGATCACCTGGCACCTCAATACCGATGACGCCTTCTGGGATCGCATGCACAAGAACTTCACCGAGCCGGAGCTGGTCGAGCTCGGCTGCATGATCGGATTGACGCTTGGCCAGCAGAGCTGGCTGCGGCTGCTCAATATCGAGCATCACCAGGTCATGGCCGGTACGGCGGCGTCCATGGCGCCGGGCTACGAGGACATGGAAAAGCTCAAGGCCACCAAGGCGGCCGCCGACTACTGGGCGAAGACGAAATCAGCGCAGCCGGACAAGGTTGCGTAACGCTGCCTTCGGCCGGGCCCGCTGGATCGTGCGGGCCCGGTTTTCGGCGCGGGATGATGGGGGGATGACATGCACGGGCTCTATCCGAACGATGCTTCGATCTATGACACTATCGGGCGGCTTCTGATCATTGCGTTTTTTGTCATTGTCGGCGTCCGGAATTTGCAGGCGCATCACGTCGAGGACCACGTCAAGCGGCTCGGCATCTTCAAGTGCCCGATGCCACGGCAGGCGTTCTGGGTGGGCATTGTCCTTGAATTCGTCGGCTGTGCGCTGGTGCTGATCAACTGGCACCCGGCGATTGGCGTGCTGTGCCTGCTTGTTTTCACGATTCTGGCGACTCTGCTGCTTCTGCGTTTCTGGGAAATGCAGGACCCGATGAAGCGCATGGGCATGCAGAATGGGTTTCTGGCGAACATCGCGGTCGTGGGCGGTTTGCTGCTGCTGCTGCAGAACGTGATGTGAGGCGACGCAGGTTTTAATGGAGCAGGCTACAAAATCGCCGCGCCTCGATCCGCTGCCGCCTGAAACCACGCCGGCGATGAAGGAGGAGTTCGACTCTTTCTTCAAAACGCTCGGATTTGTGCCCAACAGCGTGCTGACGATGCAGCGCAAGCCGGCGCTGGCCAAAGCCTTCGTGCAAATCCAGCGCGCGATCTGGGCGCCGGACAGCAAGGTCGATCGCGGGCTCAAGCGGCTGGTCGCGCATCTCGCGAGCCGTGCGGCGGCCGATCCCTACAGCATGGCGCACACGGCAAGCGGCGCGCTGCATTTCGGAATTCCGGCCGAAAAGCTGCTTGCGGCAAAGGATTTCCGCACCAGAAATTTGTTTACGCCGGCCGAAAAGAGCGCGCTCGAGCTGGCGGTTGCTGCGGCTGCCGGCGGGCAGGCCGTCACGGATTCCCTGTTCGTCGAACTGCGCAAATACTGGAATGAGGAGCAGATCGTCGAGCTGGTCGGCGTCATCGCGATCGCGGGCTTCCTCTCGCGCTGGAACGGCATGATGGCGACGCCGATCGAGGACGAGCCGAACGAAGTCGGCGAAAAATACCTCGCGAGCCAGGGCTGGAGCGCGGGGCCGCACCGGCGGTAAGGCAGGGTCGTTTCCGATGTCATGCCCGGCCTTGTGCCGGGCATCCCGATCAGGGACGCAGTGCCTGTCTAATCCGGATGGCCGGGACAAGCCCGGCCATGACAATAATTAGAGTTATCGCGGCCGATGCCGCTTCACCGCCTCGGGATTGGTCGAATCCGCGCCCATGTAGACCCCGCGCTCCCATTTGCGCTTGAGCGGGTCGGAGACTTTCAGCGTCATCTTGCCGATATTCTGGATTTCGATGTCGACTGTTTCGCCATCCTGCAGCGCGCCGAGTCCCTCGTGGTTGGTGCCGCAGGCGATGAGATCGCCGGAGTTCATCGTCATTACCGTCGTGGCAAACTCAATCAATTCCGGGACGCGATGCTCCATGTCGTCGGTGTTGTAATTGTGCCTGAGCTGCCCGTCGTTCCAGAACCGCACGATGAGGTCGTTGGGGTCCTTCACTTCGTCGGCGGTGGCAATGCACGGTCCGATCGGGCCAAACGTGTCGAATGATTTGCCGAGCCAGCTCGTGAGCGGATTCGCGGGCCAGGTCTTGCGGCCCTGTTCGCGCGCCGACACGTCGATCATCGCGGTGTAGCCGAAGATCGCGCTTTGCCAATCCTTGGCCTTCACCATCTTGGCGGGGCCTTTGATGACAAGCGCAAGCTCGGCCTCGTGCATGAAAATCCACGGCACCGTGAATTCCGGCAGCACGATGGTATCGCCGGGCCCGACCACTGCATCGGGATTCTTCATGAACATGTTGAGCGGTCGCGCCTCGCGCTGGGCGTGCTCCCAGTAGTTCGCGATGCAGGCGAGGATTTTCCCCGGCCGCGGCAGCGGCGGACGCAATTTGACGCTTGCGAGCGGCAGCGTTTCCCCGTCATTGGCAAGCTTCTGCAAGGCGGGACGCAACCGATCGAACTCGTCGATAATGCCCTGCATCGTCAGTTGCGGCGTACAGCCCTTCCGCACGGCGGACGAGATATCGACAATTCCGCGACCGGTGAGCAAGCCGGGCAGCACATCGGCGCCCTGCGGCTTCTGGAACAGCACGAGCTTCACGGGACTTCTCCTTGGATCAAATTACGGCGCTCTGGCGGGATTTACGGTTGCGCCGGGGGCGGGGCTTCATAAGTTACACGCTGTGGGGTTCAATGTGTTGCGAAATCAATCCATTTGATCATCGATTGACGCGAGTCGAACGGAGCGTGGCATGAGCGGCAAGTCGGGTAACGGGTCTGAAAAATCGCGGCGGAAATTGCGCTCGCAGCTCTGGTTCGACAATCCCGATAATCCCGGAATGACGGCGCTCTATCTCGAGCGCTATCTGAATTTCGGCCTCACCAAGGGCGAACTGACTTCCGGCAAGCCGATCATCGGTATCGCCCAGACCGGCTCCGATCTGTCTCCCTGCAACCGCCATCATCTCGATCTTGCCAAGCGCGTGCGCGAAGGCATCCGCGATGCGGGCGGAATTGCCTTCGAATTTCCGACCCACCCGATCCAGGAAACCGGCAAGCGGCCGACCGCGGCGCTCGACCGCAATCTCGCCTACCTCGGTCTTGTCGAAGTGCTGTTCGGCTATCCGCTCGATGGCGTGGTGCTCACGACCGGCTGCGACAAGACCACGCCCGCCTGCCTGATGGCGGCGGCGAGTGTGAATATCCCGGCGATCGTCTTGTCCGGCGGCCCGATGCTGAACGGCTGGTGGAAAGGCGAGCGTGCCGGCTCCGGCACAGTTGTGTGGCAAGCACGGCAGGACCACGCGGCCGGCAAGATCGACTACCAGGAATTTCTCGATATCGTCACCTCATCGGCGCCCTCGATCGGCCACTGCAACACCATGGGCACGGCCTCGACCATGAACGCGCTGGCCGAGGCACTCGGCATGTCGTTGCCCGGCTGCGCCGCGATCCCGGCCCCTTACCGCGAGCGAGCGCAGATCGCCTATGAGACCGGCCTGCGCGCCGTCGAGATCGTGCGCGAGGATTTGAAGCCCTCCGACATTCTGACGCGCAAGGCATTCGAGAACGCGATCGTCGCCTGCTCGGCCATCGGCGGCTCGACGAACGCCCCAATCCATATCAACGCGATCGCGCGCCATATCGGCGTCGAGCTTACCATCGAGGATTGGGAAAAGATCGGCTTCGACGTACCGCTGCTCGTGAACATGCAGCCCGCCGGAAAATATCTGGGTGAGGAATATTACCGCGCCGGCGGGTTGCCGGCGGTGATGAATGAATTGCTCAAGGCCAGGCGCATCCACGCCGACGCGTTGACCATCAACGGCAAGACAATAGGCGAGAACATCGCGGGCGCCCACGTGCAGGACGCGGATGTGATCCGACCTTATGACAAACCGCTGATGAAGGAGGCGGGATTCCGCGTTCTCGGCGGCAATTTGTTCGATGCCGCGATCATGAAAACCAGTGTGATTTCGGAGGAATTCCGCAAGCGCTATCTGTCCGACTCCAAGCATCCGGATTGCTTCGAGGGCAGGGCGGTCGTGTTCGAGGGACCCGAGGACTATCACAAGCGCATCGAAGACCCTTCGCTTGCGATCGACGAGGACACGTTTCTGTTCATGCGTGGCGTCGGCCCGATCGGTTATCCCGGCTCGGCCGAGGTGGTGAACATGCAGCCGCCTGCGGCGTTGATCAAACAAGGAATCACGTCCCTGCCGTGCATCGGCGATGGCCGGCAATCCGGCACCTCCGGCTCGCCATCCATCCTCAATGCATCGCCGGAGGCGGCGGCGGGCGGCGGGCTGGCGCTGCTTCAGACGGGTGACCGCGTGCGGATCGATTTGCGCAGCGGCAAGGCCGATATTCTGGTTCCGGAGGCGGAGCTTGCACGCCGGCGCACGCTGCTGCTGAAGCAGGGGGGCTTCCATTTTCCGCAGAGCCAGACGCCCTGGCAGGACATTCAACGCTCGATGGTGGATCAGCTTGCCGAAGGCATGGTGCTCAAGCCGGCCGTCAAATATCAGCGCATCGCGCAAAAAAGCATTCCACGCGACAATCATTGATGAAAGGACCTCCCCGTGACCGACAGACTCAAGGGAAAGCGCGCCGTCATTACTGCAGCCGGACAGGGCATCGGTCGCGCGATTGCCGAGGCGTGCCTTGCCGAAGGCGCCGAGGTGATCGCGACAGACCTCGATGAAAAGAAGTTCGGCGGTTTCAAACAGGCGAAATGCTTTGCGCTCGATGTGCTTTCAACGGAGAAGGTCGATGCTTTCGCGCGGAAAGTCATCACGGAATTCGGCGCGCCGAATATTCTCGTCAACTGCGCCGGTTATGTGCATCAGGGCAGCGTGCTCGATTGCTCGGAAAAGGATTGGGATTTCTCCTTCGACCTCAACGTGAAATCGATCCACCGCATGTTACGCGCCTTTTTGCCGGCAATGCTGGCGAACGGCGGCGGATCGATCGTCAATATTTCCTCGGCGGTCTCCTCGATTCGAGGCGTGCCGAAACGTTACGTCTATGGCGCGACCAAAGCGGCGATCATCGGCCTGACCAAGGCGGTTGCGGCCGACTTCATCAAGCAGGGCATCCGGGTGAATGCGATCTGCCCCGGCACCATCGAGTCGCCTTCGCTCGAGGGCCGCATCGAGACGAACGCGGAGCAGACCGGCCAGTCGGTAGACCAAGCGCGCGCCGATTTCGTCGCCCGTCAGCCCATCGGCCGGCTGGGAACGGCGGAGGAAGTGGCGGCGCTGGCGGTATTCCTTGCGTCCGATGAATCGAGCTACATCACGGGCCAGCCGCATCTGGTCGACGGCGGCATGGCGCTGTGAGCGCTGCACAGCTGCCAGTCCCAAGTGACCGCGCGGCTTGAAAGCGGTGCGGCAGCAAGGGACTCTTACATATTCCAATTCTTGCTATAGTGCTTCGCGGTGGAACCGGCGCTTGCAACAAAAGCCGGGCCATATCGGACCGGCATCGAGCCGGCGGGAGGAGGCTAGATGGCGTCGGTTGTTATCCGCGACGTGCGCAAGGCATTCGGGACGACAGCCGTCATCCACGGCGTGGACGTCACCATCAACGACGGTGAATTCGTCGTGCTGGTCGGGCCTTCCGGTTGCGGCAAAACCACCCTGCTGCGAATGGTGGCGGGGCTCGAGAACATCACCCGCGGCGAAATCCGCATCGGCGATCGGGTGGTCAACAATCTGCCGCCAAAAGAGCGCGACATCGCGATGGTGTTCCAGAACTACGCGCTCTACCCGCACATGACCGTGCGCGCCAACATGGCGTTCTCATTGAAGCTGCGCGGTGCGGCTAACGATGACATCGACACGCGGGTCAAGCGCGCCGCCGAAATTCTCGGCCTCGCGTCCTTGCTCGACCGGTTTCCCCGCCAGCTTTCAGGCGGCCAGCGCCAGCGCGTGGCCATGGGACGCGCTATTGTGCGCGATCCGCAGGTGTTCCTGTTCGACGAGCCGCTGTCGAATCTCGACGCCAAGTTGCGCGTCCAGATGCGCACCGAGATCAAGGAGTTGCACCAGCGGCTGAAGACGACGACCGTTTACGTCACACACGATCAGATCGAGGCCATGACCATGGCCGACAAGATCGTGGTCATGCACAACGGCCTGGTCGAGCAGGTGGGCGCGCCGCTCGATCTTTACGATCGTCCCGATAACGTTTTCGTTGCCGGCTTCATCGGCTC
>DASSRW010000146.1:0-22595 GCA_035701545.1 Pseudolabrys sp. | reverse complement strand
GCACCGAGTCGATGGTGAGCAGCGGCGTCTTGGTCTGCACGTAGTGCACGTCACTCGGATCGTCGATCCCGGCGTCGCGCATGGCTTCCTTCACGGCGGCTGCGACCTTTTCGACCATCGCCGGCCGTCCGATATCTTCGGGCAGCAATTCCGCGCTCATCGACGTGCCGATCGCAAGGCGCGATTTCGAGGCCGGTCCTGTCTTGCCGTTGCGCGCGAAGATCGTGGCATGCGGCGTCATCACGCCGTCGCAACCGCCCGACCAGACCATCGGAATTTGCGCGACCGCCGTCTCGCCGCGCTTGCCGTGTTTGAGGAGGACGCGGCGGAACGCCTGATCGGCGAGGATGCGGGTGAAATCGTTGACGCCGCCGTTTCCTTCCGTCTTGCCGATCACGCCGATGACTTCGTCCGCCTGGAAGACGCCCGCGTTGATGGCGTTCTCCAGTCCGGAGGCGTCCTGCACCGATTTCAATTCAACCTTGAGCACTTCGATAGCCATTGGGCGTTCCAGCTACTTTCGTTTGTTGCGTTGGAAATTCAGAATCGCACCCGCTCTGCAAATTTGGCTGTGGTCGGCGCGTATGCCGGCCGGTATAACCGGGCGCCTCTTTGCATGAAGGACATCGGTTTATGGCCAATCGTTTCGCGACGTGCGTCGTTGCGCTCGAGGAGCACTATTGGGATCGCGATCTCGTCGCGCACTTTCCGGGACGGGAAGGAAAGCGCCTGTCCGAAGTCGAAAAGCGTTTGCATGATATCACCGATCTCCGCATCAAGGAGATGGACGAAGCCGGCATCGATGTCCAGGTGCTTTCGCACGGAGCGCCGGGCACGCAAAAAATGCAGGCGGGGCCGGCGGTTCAGCTTACGCGCCAGGCCAACGACCGGCTGGCGGAAATCGTCAAGGCCAATCCGCAACGCTTTGCCGCGCTTGCCATTCTGCCGACGCCCGATCCCAAGGCCGCGGCGGATGAACTCGAACGCACCGTCACGAAACTGGGCTTCAAGGGAGCGATGGTGCACGGCCTCACCGACGGCAAGTTCATCGACGACAAGCAGTTCTGGCCGATTTTCGAGCGCGCCGCGGCGCTCGACGTGCCGATTTACCTGCATCCGTCGTTTCCGCATCCGGCCGTCACGGAAGTTTACTACAAGGACTATCTCACGCAGTTTCCCGAATTCGTCGGCCCGGCGCTCGGCTTCACCGTGGAGGCGGCGACGCAGGGCGTGCGCATGGTGCTGAGCGGCATCTTCGACGCGTACCCGAACCTGCAAGTGATTCTCGGGCATCTCGGTGAAGGCCTGCCGTTCCTGCTCGGGCGCATCGACGAGACCTTGTCGCGGCCGGGCAACCGCGGTGGCTCGTTCCGCGACGCGTTCTGCTCGCATTTCCATCTTACGACGAGCGGAAATTTTTCCACCAACGCGCTCGTTTGCAGCATGATGGAAATGGGCGTCGACCGGATCATGTTTTCCGTCGACTGGCCATTCGCATCCAACACGATGGGCGCGCGCTGGCTGGAAAGCACGCCGATTTCTGCGGAAGACAAGGGCAAGATTTTCGGCGGCAACGCGCGCCGGCTGCTGCGGCTCTGACTTTCGCACCGGCTTTCCGTCCCCTGTCTTAAGCCTCGGCACTTCTGAACCATTCGAAGCGCCGCGCGGGCGCGGCCTTGCGCGGCAGATAACGGCCGTTCGGCTTGGTGACGATCTTGCCGTCGCGCGCAGCGATCGTGCCGCCCTTGATCGTCGCCACCGGCCAGCCGCGCAGCTTCTTTCCCTCGAACGGCGAAAAATCCGACATGCCTTGCAGGTCCTCGGCGCGCACGACACGCTCGAGATCGAGGTCGACGACGACGAGGTCGGCATCCGAGCCGACCGCGATCGTGCCCTTCTGCGGATAGATTCCATAAACTTGCGCGGGGCTGCGGGTCGCGCGCTCCACCAGAATTTGGAGCGGCACGCCGCGCAGGCGACCATAGTGCAACAGCGCAGGCAGATGCGTGCCGAGAGCCGGCAGGCCCGGCCGCGAGCCGTGCAAGCCCGCCTCCGGTTTCTTGGTGGCGCGGGCGCGGGAGGTGTTGTCGGTGCCGACCGTGTTGATCGAGCCTTCAAGGAGGCCTTGCCACAAGGCGTCCTGATGCTCGGGCGTGCGCACCGGCGGCACCATTTTCACAAGGAAGCCGTTTGGATCGCTGCTGTTGATGCCGAGATAGGGCGTGGTCGTCTCCACCGTGAAATGCAGGCCTGCCCGCCGCGCGGCGCGCACGACGGCCAGGCCCTGATGACTCGACAGATGCACGACATAAAGATGCGCGCCGGCGACCTTCGCCAGATAGAGCGCGGTTTGGATCGCAAGCGCTTCGGCGATCGCGGGGTGAGCATCCTCCCAGTCCGCCAGTGTGCCCTCCGGCTTGCGCGCCTTCAGCTCGTTGCGCGCGCGATCGATCAGCGCGCCGGTCTCGCAGTGAACGCAGGCGACCGCGTCCGGCCCGAGCGAGGCGACCGTGCGGAAGCCGTGCAGCAGCACGTCGTCGGTCACCGACTTCACGATGCCCGGCATGCCGGACAGGTAGAACTTGAACGAGCGGATGCCGAACTGCTCGGCGTAGCCGGGGATTTCCGCGATCTGCTGCTCGGTGAAGATTTGCGGGTGGAAAACCGAGTCGACATAGCTGCGCTCGTCCATCGCCTTGCGGAACGCCGGCAGGTGATCGAAGTAGGAATCCTCGAGGCTACGCAGGAAGATTCCGACCGTCGTCACCCCGCCGAGGATCGCAGCGCGCGTCTCCGTCTCGGCTTCCGACTCGTATGACTGCTCGTTTCCGATATGGATGTGCGGATCGAAGATGCCGGGGAGCACCGTTCGTCCGCCGGCGTCGTAGATTTCCGTGGCCGAGCCGGACAGATTCTCGGCGATGGCGACGATCCTGCCGCCGGCAATCCCGACATCGGCCTTGACCTGGCCGGTGCCGGGAATGACGAGAGTGCCGTTACGAACGACCAGGTCGAATCTTTGTCCGGCGTTGCTGGCCACGGCGGCACACTCAGCTCAAGAACTTGTTCGTGAAGGTTTCCGCAACCGGCGGCGGATTCTTCAGGTCGAGATATTTCACCATCAGGTCCTGCGTCGCCTTCATCTTCTCCTGGGTGATGCTGCCCAGGGGACCGGCATGGTGATCGTAGTCGATCAGCTTGCGCAGGATCGCGACTTCCTTGATCGCGGTGTCGACATCGAGCTGCGGCTGGTGCTTTTTGAGCATCGCGACCGCCTCTTTCGGATGCTCGATGGTGAATTTCACGCCTTCCATGGTGGCGTGCACGAAGTTGCGGGTGACGTCGGGCTTCGCCTTGACGTAGTCCTCCATGGCGCCGAGCCCGTTGGAGTAGAAGTCGGCGCCGTAGTCGGAATAGACGAAGGTCTCGACCACATCGCCGCCCTGCGCCGCCTTCTGCAGCACCGGCAGCGTGAACAGATACGTGATCATCGCGTCCGCCGAGTGATTGAGCAGGACGGCATTCTTCGAGTTGGGATCGACCGACAGCCACTTGATCTTCGATTCGTCGATGCCGTTGGCCTTGGCGAAAGCGGGGAACATCAGCCTCGGGGAATCGCCGGGGGAGAAGGCGATCTTTTTGCCTTCAAGGTCCTTCGGTTTCGAGATGCCTCGGCCCTTGATGTAGAACACCGTGTGCGGGGATTTCTGGTACATGCAGGCGAGCGCCATGATCTTGGCGTGCTCCTTGGCGCGCACCGCCATCATCACGCCGAGGTCCTGAAACACGAACTGCGATTGCCCGGCGATCAGCGTGCGGATGCCTTGCAGCGTGCCGCGCCCCTGCGCGATGGACACATCCAGCCCTTTGGCGGAATAGAAGCCGTTCTCGAGCGCGGCGTAGTACGGCGCATGACGCCCGTAGGGAATCCAGTCGAGCTGGAAGTTGATTTTTTCAGCCGCGCGCGCGGGACGGATGCGCGCGCCGGCTGCCGCCGCGAGGCCGATGCCGGCACTGCTGCGCAGAAAAGCGCGCCGTGACGGGCCGCATGCCTTCGATTGCCGATTGCTTGCCATGTTCGCCTCCCTCTCTGGTTTTGTTGCGCCTTTTCAGTAAGTGCCCACGGCTTCAACTTGCCGGGACGATACGTGCCATCGCACCACGAACTTCTCGAGTTGCTCGACAAGGAAATAGAAAATGATTCCGAGAATCGTCAGGATCAGGACGCACGCGAACACCAGCGGCGTCTTGAGCTCCCCGTTCGCCACCAGCACGAGATAGCCGAGGCCGCGGTCGGAGCTGACGAATTCGCCCACGATGGCACCGACGACTGCCAGCGTGCTGGCGACCTTGAGGCCGGCGAAGATCGCCGGCAGCGCGTTCGGGAATCGCACGTACCAGAACACCTGCAGCGGGCTGCCGCCCATCGAGCGAACCAGATGGATCGTTTCGGGCTGCGCGGAGCGAAGGCCGACGACGGTATCGATGACGATCGGAAAGAAGGCGATGGCGAACGCGATCAGCACCTTCGAGGTGATGCCGGTGCCGAGCCAGACGATGAAGATCGGCGCGACCGCCGCCTTGGGCAGCGTCTGGAAGGCGACCAGAAGCGGGTAGATCGCGAGCTCGATCGGCCGCGCGTAAACGACGAGCGCGCCAAGCGGCAGCCCGATCGCGACGCTCAGCGCAAAGCCGAGCAGGAATTCAGCCGCGGTCGTGCCGCTCATTTGCAGCAGCAGCGGCAGATTTTCGAAGCTGGTCGCTATGATAATGCTTGGCGCGGGAAGGATCAGCGGCGACACCCAGCCGGCGCGGGTGACCGCTTCCCACACGATGAAGATGAGCAGCGCCGTCGCCGTCGGATAAACATATATGCCGACGCGCGCAGCCCAGGGCACCGCTTCTGGCACGTTTGTGGCCGGCGATCGCATGGCGTCCTCAGTTCTCTTTCAGCAGGCCGAAGGCCTGAAACTGCTCGCGGACCATCGCTGCGTAACGCCCGAACTGGGCCGTTTCGCGCACGGCCAGCCGGCGAGGCCTGGGCAGATCGATCTTGATGATGGCAGCTATCCGTCCGGGACGCGGCGTCATCACGATGACATGGTCGGCGAGGAAGATCGCTTCCCAGATGCTGTGGGTGATGAACAGCATCGTCTTGCGCGTATCCATCCAGATTTTTTGCAGATCGAGATTCATCTGCTCGCGCGTCAATGCGTCGAGCGCGCCGAACGGCTCGTCCATCAGCAGCAACGAGGGATCATGGATGAGCGCGCGGCAAAGCGACACGCGCTGGCGCATGCCGCCGGACAATTCCCAGGGGTAGCTTTTCTCGAAGCCGACGAGCCCGACCCGTTCGAGCAAGGCGTAGGCGGTATTTTCGTAGTCGGCCCGCCGCAGCCGCCGCACGTCGATTTGCAGCAGGATGTTGTCGAGCACCGTGCGCCATTCGAGCAGCGCGTCGCGCTGGAATACGACCCCGACGTCCGTGTAGGGCCCCGTGACCTTTTCGGCCTTGATGGTGATCTCGCCGGCACTGACGGGGCTGAGGCCCGCGATCATCATCATCAGCGTGCTCTTGCCGCACCCGGAGGGCCCGACGATCGAAAGGAATTCGCCGTCGTGCAGGTCGAGCGAGACGCTGTCGACCGCCTTGAGGCCCGCGCCTCGGCCGGCATAGATTTTGTCCACGTTCTGGACCCGAACAAAGCAATCCCGATGCGCCGCCACCGCGTCGAATTTGAGGAGCGTGGCGGCCGGACGGGTCAAGGCAGCAGCTCCTGATTGAGCGTGGCGCGTGCAACTTCGCGCCCGTCCTTGAACACGTGCCGCCGCGGCGGCTGCACGCGAAGCGCCTCATGCACGGAAGGGGCGCCGACCACGACGAGGTCGGCGCGCATCCCGGGGGCGATGCCGTAGTCGGCAACGCGCGCGGCGCGCGCGCTGTTCACCGTCACCATGTCCATGACGGTTTCAAGCTCATGCGGCAGCGTAAGCTGGGCGACATGAGCCATCATTGCCGCGCATTCGAGCGGATCAGGCTTGCCGAACGGATAGTAGGGATCGTTCACGTCGTCCTGCGACGTGACGACGTTGGCGCCGCGCGCCAGCAATTCCTTGACGCGCGCAATGCCACGGCGCTTCGGTTCGCGATCGAGCCTGGCCGAGCAGACGAGATTGATATGCGCGTTGACCGAAATGGTGACGCCGGCGGTCGCCACCATATCGACGATTTTCGCGGCGTAGACGTCGTTGTAGCCGGCCATCGCCCCGCAGTGGCTTGCGGCGACGCGGCCATGAAAACCTTCGCGCATGGTCTTGAGCGCGAGATATTCGAGGCTGCGCGAATTGGCGTCGTCGGTGTCATCCACCAGCATGTGGATGTCCAGATCGTGCTTCCTGGCGAGATCGAAGCAGATATCGATATGGCGGCGCGCCTCGTCGTCGGTGTACTCGTACCAGGGCAGGCCGCCGACAACGTCGCAGCCTTCCTTGATGGCTTCATCCATAAGCTCGGAGGCGCCGGGATCGCGCACGATTCCTTCCTGCGGGAACGCGACCACCTGGATGCGGCAGTATTTTTTCATCTTCTCGCGCGCGAGCAGCAGGCCGCGGGCCGCCTGCAGGCCGCCGATGGTGCCAACGTCGCAGAACAAGCGGAAAAACGTCGTGCCGTTCTTCACGCCGGTTTCGATCGTGCGAACGGCGCGCGCCGCCACCTCGGCGGGATCGTATTTGCGCTTGAAGTCGTTGGTGATCTCGATCGCCTCCGGCAGCGTGCCCGATACGTTTGGCCGCATGATCTCGCCGAGCAGGCATTTGTCGGCGTGGTAGTGGAGGTTGAAAAGTCCCGGCAATACCAGACTTCCCGCCGCGTCGATGTCGTTGGCGCCTTTGGCCGGCAGGTTTGGTCCGACCGCCGAAATCGCCTTGCCGTCGACGGCGATATCGACGCTCTGCTTGTGGCCCCGGACGCGGGCGTTACGAATAACGAAGCTCATCAGTCGCGTTCTCCAATCAATCGTAACGCGGGTTCGTCAGGCGCGCATCATATCCGTTCGAGGATGTGCAGACCGCGGGTTCGGTCGATGAGATAGATCAGGCCGCGGTCGTCGAAGCAGACGTCGTTGCTCTGAACTCTGGTTGCGCCGGGCGGCACGTCCGGCATAAAGGAGGCGACCTCCTTCGGCGCATGCGAGTTGGCGATATCGACGACGCGAAGTCCGTGCGCGAACCAGGCGATGGGAATTTCCGTGCTGCGGATATCCTCGCAGAACTGGTGCAGGCCGGTGTAGTCCTGCTTGGGCGTGCCGTCCTCCTCCGCGACCTGGAAACTGGCAAACGGAATCGGCTTCGTCTCGTCGGTAATGTCGACGATCCAGAGAAACGCCGGAGACGACGGGCCGAGACGAACCACGTCCTCGTCGGCGACCAGCATGATGCGCCGGCCACGCACGGGAAACGGTACCGGCAGGGCCGTATGGGTCGGCCAGGGGAAGGGCGGACTCCAGTCAAGGCCTGATATGAATTTCGGCTTGGTGATGTCGTCGATACCCAGGATGACGAATCCGCCGTGCCAGTAGCTGGTGTACAGGCGATTGCCGACGCGCATCGGATGATGGCAGCGGTGCGCGGTGCCTTCCCAGGTCGGCTTTTCGCCGCCGGCGGTCCATTGTCCCGGCATCCACCAGCGGCCGACTTCCTCCGGCCGGGCGGGGTTTTGAAAATCGATAATGGAAACGACGTTGCCGAGATAGCCGTCGAGTTCGGGCGAGCCGTAGACATAGCGGCCGTCGAAGGTAAAGCGGTGCATGCCGCGCGCCGGCCACGTCGTGATGCGCGCCGGCTTCGATGGATTGCTGACGTCGTAGACTTCGAGGCCGCCTTTGAAATCGGGGTCGATGCGGCCGATGGGGAAGACCTCGCGATTGACCAGCATCACGTCGTTTTCGACACGGACCTTGTGCGACAGCGTTCCGTCCGGAACGGTGATGCGTGACAGCTCGCGCGGCTTCGACGGATCCGAGACGTCGATGATGCTGGTGCCGTTCGGGGGCTTCACGTGCCCGACGTAAGCGCGGTTGTTGCGCACGACGACCTGGCCGCCGCCAGGACAATCGATGAAGCCAACAACCTTGAGACCCTTGGCGCTCGCCATCGGACTCAAACTCGACCAGGACAAAGGGAAGCGCGCATCCGCGCGCCGTGTCAGTGCGTCGACAAAACACTACATTGCATTTTGTATGTCGGTCAATTGCAGGCAACTTTCAAAACGTCGCAGCCATTGCAACTCCCTGTTTTACTCCGCTTCGTGTGCTGCTTTTCTTGTTGCTCCGCGTTTGTTGGAGTAATACAAAAACTCATACAAAATGCAGAAAGCGATTTGTGCCGGGTACGCAAAAGATGGTTGAGGCAAACAAACGGGAGAAACGCCGCGCAGCGGTGGCCGACGGGCTTGCGATTCAGCTGGTGAGGGGCAATGGGCGCTCGCTTTTCGCGCAAGTGCACGAGCAGGTCGTCGACAGAATCGCCGCGGGCGATCTGAGCCCGGGCATGCGGCTGCCGCCGGTCCGCTCGCTTGCGAAGACGCTTGGCATCAATCAGATGACGGTTGCCCGCGCCTATAAGGAGCTTGCCGATGCCGGCTTTGTGGAAGGACGGGCCGGCGGCGGCACCTATGTTCGAACGCCGTCGGGCATCGCTTCGCGCCGTGCCCGGGCGCCGAGAGAGCACGTCGAAAATCGCCCGCTTTTGTCGGAGCGCCTGTTCGATTTGTCCCACGCGCCAGGCGTAATCGCGTTCACGGCGAATTTCCCGGCCATCGACCGGACCTGCATCGATGAATTCAAGGCATGCCTCGAGGCGGTGATGGCGGAGAACGTGGCGTCATGTTTCCATTACGATCCGCCGACGGGCCGGCCCAGGCTGCGCGGGCAGATCGTGGAATATTTGCGCGAGCACGGCGTCGTCACACCGCCGGAAGACGTCGTGGTGACCTCCGGCGCCCAGCAGGGGATCGATCTTGTGATCCGAAGTCTGGTGCCGCCTGGCGCCCCGGTGATCATCGAGCGTCCCGCCTATTACGGCGTCATCAACGCGCTGCGCACGGCGCAGGCGCGCATTCTCGAGGTGCCGCTGGAGCCAGACGGCATGGATATTGCGGCGCTCGAGATGCATTTGTCGCGCCAGCGTCCGCGGCTGATCTATACCAATCCGACGTTTCAGAACCCCACCGGCACCACGGCAAGCGAGGAAAAGCGGCGCGCGCTGCTGGTGCTGGCGCGCAAATATGGCGTCGCGATTCTCGAGGACGACCACAATTCGGACCTGCGCTTTGCGGGGGTGCCGGTGCCGTCGATCCGCGCACTCGCCGAGCCGGAAGATCCCGTTTTCTACGCCCGCAGTTTCGGCAAAGTGTTTCTGCCCGGCGTGCGGCTCGGTTACGTGGTGACGCCCGCGCGCGCGCGCCGCGCGCTGCTGGCGGTCAAGGCACATTCCGACCTGCATACGAATGCTCTGATGCAGGAGGCGACCGCGCTTTTTCTCGAGCGCGGCAACTACAGGCGCCCGTTCGAGCGAATGCGGAAGTCCTACGGGCTCATGCAGAAAAAATTGATCCGCAAGTTATCGGAAGGAATGCCCGCCGGCACGCTGATCGGCCGGCCCGAGGGCGGATTGAGCCTGTGGCTGAATCTGCCCGAGGGCACCGAAGTATCCGAACTTTATTACCGCGCCGTCAGGCGCGGCGTCGCCTTCATCTCTGGCGAAGTGTTCTACGCCTCGCACGTCAACCCGCGAACGCTGCGGGTGAGCTTCGGCTCGATGACCGATGAGCTGCTGGCAGAGGGGGTGAGCCGCCTGTGCTCGGTGGCCGCTGATCTGATGCGGCCGCGCGGCGCGCTAAGCGCGATCTTCACCTGAAGCATGCGGGCGCGATGAGCGAAACAGTCGAGCTCTTCGGCGGCGACTACGAGCATGTGCTTGGACTTTCGGGCACGCACGACGACGTCCACATCCGGTATACGGTCGCGCCCCCGCGCGAGATCTTCGTCAAGATGCTGAAGGAGCAGGCTTACGAAGCCTGCGAATTCTCATTGTCGAACTACGTCATGCTGAAGGATCGCGGCGCCGACTGGCTGCACGCCATCCCGGTTTTTCCCTACCGCGCCTTCAGGCATTCGGCTTTTTTCGTCCGCAAGGACAGTTCGTTGCGCAGTCCCGCCGACTTGCGCGGCAAGCGCATCGGCGTTGCCGACTTCTCCATGACCGCTGCGGTTTGGGGCCGCGGCATCCTGGCCGACCAATACGGCGTGGACTGGCGCAATTTGCATTGGGTCGTCAGTGGCCGCCAGCGCTTCGATGCGTTGCCGGGCGTTGTGCTTGAGGTGGGTGGAAACGATCTCGAATCCGAGCTGATGGCGGGACGCATCGACGTGCTGCTTTCGCCGGGGGTAAGAGACAGTCAAAAGCCTGCCGATGAGCGCCGGCTGCGCACGCTGATCGCAGACCCGCAGGCGGCCGAAGATGCCTATCTCAATGAATTCGGCATCTATCCGATCAATCACGTGGTCGTTCTTCGCAGCGACACCCTGGCGCGGGCGCCGCAGGCCCCGCGTGCGGTGTTCGAGGCCTACGCGCAGGCGAAAACGCGCGCCTATCGCCGGCAGCTCGGCACGACCCTGATGCCGTGGGGTGCGCGGCACTGGCAAACGGTGTTCGATCGGTTTGGCGGCGATCCGTTGCCGTATGGGCTCAATGCGATCAATCGAAAAACCGTGCAACGGCTCGTGCGGCATCTGCGCGACCAGGAGTTGATCACGCGGGAGCCCGATGTGGACTCGCTCTTTGTTCCCGGCGCCGAGCGATCCTGAACGCTCAAGACGGTCTGCGCCGTTCGGCGCCGGGTCTTGTGCGGCCCGCGATCAGCAGGGCGGGGGCGGCGGGGTCACGAGTTTCGGATCGATCGCCTTGAGCGGCTCGCCCGAGGTCAGGGTCTTGAAGTCGATCTTGCTCGTCGTCGCCTTTGCGCCCTGCGCCCAGCGGCTGAGGCTGCAGAAGTCGTCATAATAGATTTTGTCGATCGCCATCGGCCGGATATTGGTTTCCCATTGGTCCTTGGTGGCTTTCTCGCTGAGATTCAGATTCTTGGCGGCGTAGGCAGCGACCGCCTTGAAGTCCTTTTCCGCCACGTCGCGGCCCTTCATCGTCGCACGCAGCCAGCGAATCGCGGTCTCCTTGCCTTGCGGGGTAGCGAGCCACTCGGGACGCGCGCCGGCGACGAGGTAGCCCTGGATATAGCCGGTGGCGTCGCTCAGATAATGCGCTTTGTCGGGGCAGATTTCGAGCGTGCGCGAGCCGATCGGCTGCCAGATGAAGAAGGCCGCGATTTCGCCTCGGCATAGCGCCGCCGGCAGCACCTGGGTATCGAGGTTCTTCACGGCGACGGTCTTTGGATCAACGTTGTTCTTGGTGAGATATTCGGAGATGAACCACGATCCGGTCGAGCCGACGCGGGTTGCGACCGTCTTGCCGACGAGATCCTGCGGCTTCTTGATGTCCTTTCCGGCAACGACGACGTAGCCCTTGGCGTCGCGCTCGATCACGGCGATGGTGCGATAGTCGCCTTTCACGCGGAAGTAATATTGAACGCTCGGCAGGTCGCCGCTCATGATGATGTCGCCCTGGCCCGTCTGAAACGACTGGAAAGCGGTCGTGCCGGACGGAAACAGGCGATACGTCATGTCGAGGCCTTCGTCCTTGTAGAAGCCTCGCTCAATCGCCATCCAGATCGAATCATTGTTCACCGACGGCTGGCCGAACAACGTCAGTTTCAGCGGCGCCTTCTGGGCCTGCGCTGCCGCAAGCCCGAGCAGCAATCCGCCCACGGTGAAACCGAGCACTTTAACAACGCGACGCATGGACCCCTCCTGGTGTCAGGTTTGTGAGACAAAGGACATGTAGCGGGCAAGCACCCTGTCGACAAAAAAACGGAAGATGCGATCGACGATGAAGCCGAGCACACAGATCGTGAGCAGCGCGACAAAGATGCGATTGGTTTGCAGCAGCATCGACGATTTCTGCAGCAGGTAGCCGATGCCGGAATCCGCGGCGAGAATCTCCGCCGGTATGATGCTCATGAAGGATGAGGCCATGGCGACGCGCATGCCGGTGACGATGTAGGGCACGGCGGAAGGCACGACGATCAGTGCGAATATCTGAAATCTGTTGGCGCCGAGACACTCGGCGGCGCGCTGGCGCGCGATCGGCGCCCGCCAGACGCCCGCCGTCGTGTTGATCAGCACGATGAAGAACGTGCCCCAGAAGATGAGGAAATACTTCGACAGTTCGCCGATGCCGAACCAGATCACCGCAATCGGGATCATCGCCGTCGGCGAGAGATAGCGCAGCAGCTCGATGATCGGGTCGAGCAGGTCATGCAGCAGGCGAATGCGGCCGAGCAGAACCCCGATGACGATGCCGGCGAGCGAGCCGGTGACAAAGCCGACCAGCACCCGCACCATGCTGATTGAAACGTCGGCGAGAATTTCGCCGCTCGCAACCATCGGAATAGCGGTGCGGAACACCTCCAGCGGAGGCGGAATCAGGAACGGATTGAACAGGACGGTCGACAGGAATTGCCAGGCGACAAATGCGATAAGGATCGACGCGCCGGCCAGCAATACCGAGCGTGACACCGGCGACATTGTCCACGTCCGTTTTGCCCGCAGGGGCGCGGCGGCGGCCGGCGTTCTGCTGTCCGGAACATTCACCACGGGGCGGAATTCCTCAGCCTGCGAATGGGACTCAATGGACCTCCAGCCGCTCGGATGAACGCAGCACGTCCGGCGTCAGCACGGCCTCGATCTCGTTGAACAGTTGCGCGACCTTTGGATTGGTCATATCGCGCGGCCGCGGCAGCTCGATGTCGATCAGGCGGGTGATCGTTGAACGTGGACCGGTCGACATCACGGCAATCCGGTCCGCCAGCGAAATCGCCTCCGCGATGTCGTGCGTCACGAACACGATCGTCTTTCCGGTACGCCGCCAGATGTCGAGCAGCACCTTGTGCATGTGCCGCCGCGTCAAAGCATCGAGCGCGGCGAACGGCTCGTCCATCAGCAGCACCTTGGGTTCGACCGCCAGAGCGCGGGCGATTTGCAGCCGCTGGCGCATGCCGCCGGAAAGCTCGGCGGGAAATTTTGTCCGGTGCGAGTCGAGGGAGACCATCCTCAGATACTTGTCGATGGTCGCCGGCCAATCCGCTTTCGGCACCCTGCGCACGCGCAGGCCGAACCGGACGTTTTCTTCAGTGGACAGCCATGGCAACAAGGCGGAGCCGGCATCCTGAAACAGCATCACGCGTTCGCGATCGGCCGAGCGGACCGGCGCCTCACCGAACATGACCGTGCCCGCGCTGACCGGCTCGAATCCGGCAAGGATGTTGAGCAACGTCGACTTGCCGCATCCCGACGGACCAAGCAGGCAGACGAACTCGCCGTCTTCGATGGTGAGAGAAACGTCATCGAGCGCGAAATACTCGCCGCGCGCGGACCGGAAAATTTTGCCGACGCTGTTGACGCGTAACAAGCTTGCCTCCGGACGAGCGCAAGAACGCATCGATATCGATGTCGAACACGTTAGATTTGGCGCTGATCGCTGTCAAACGCGGTCAAGCGACGCGCGGTGAGCTCCAGTGCGTTTGCAAGAACCTCATACGCGTTCTGCGTGCGTGGCGATTTCAGCGCGTGTGCTGGACATGCAAAACGCCATTTGCAAAGCTTGCGTTGCGGTGAATTTGTATCGCTTCATGGATAAAGGTTTGTATTAGACGGCGCGTGCGACAATGGCGCGCGCCGCTCGCCTGGATGCCGGGGGTTGCAGATGTCCGACGTGAAGCCGATTGCACCTGTCCGTATCGGTCAGACTGACATCGTTTATGCGCAAGGTGTGCGTGCCGGACCCTGGCTTTTCTTTACGGGGCACGAAGCAACCGATTTCGAAAACGGCATCGCGGCGCCGGTGGCCGGCCTTCCCGGATTGCCGCTCGGCGGCGCGCCGCGCTACCTGCGCGAGGGGCGATTCATCTTCGACCGCTTCGCGAAGTTGATTGCCGCCGAAGGCGGCGATCTGCGCCACATCGTGCGGGTCGACCAATATTACCCGCGCGCCGAATGCGTGAATCCCTATCAGCGCGCGCGCAAGGCGTTGCTCGGAGATTACGTGCCGCCCAGCACGTCGGTCTTGATGGACGAGTTGCTCACCGGCGGCGCGAACATGAACGTGTCGTTGCTGGCCGTTTTGCCCGGCGAAGGACGCGAGCCGCGGGCGGCGAGACCCGAGGGCGTTCCGGTCCCGCAGCACTCCGGCTTTATTGCGTCGCTGGTCTGCGGCGACTACGTCTTTGTCGCCGGTCAGATGCCGAACAATGACGCGATGACCGGGCTCGATCCGAGGGCATTTCGGCCGCCAAACGCGGTGTGGAACGGGACCGATATCCGCCTGCAGACCGAATTGCTTGTCACGCGCTTGCGTTCCGGACTGGAGGCCGGCGGCAGTTCGCTCAGGAACGCCATCAAGGCGCAGGTCTACCTTACCAATATCAACGACCTGCCGGAGTTCATGGACGTGTGGAACGGCCATTTCGCCGATCATCCATGCGCGCTGACGGTCGTCGCGACGAAGGGGCTGGCGCTGCTGGAGTCGATCATCGAGATCAATATTTTCGGCGTCCGCGACAACGGCCGGGTAAAAAAGCAGGTCGTCGAGCACAAGCCGTCGGCCAACATGCGCCTCGGTCCGGCCGCCGTGCGTGCCGGCGATCTGTTGTGCTTGTCCGCGCTTTACGCCGCCGACGACAAGGGCGCCATCCCGGCGGTCCGCGACTCCGCCGCCTTGCATTATCTCGGTGCTCCCGCGCAGCACCAGATGCGTGCCGTCCTCGATGCCGCGCAGGATATTTGCAAGGCCGCCGGAACATCGCTCGACAATGTCGTGCGTGCTCATCATTTCGTCGGCGACCTCAATGCCGTCTATCCCGCGCTGCGAATATGGCAGGAGAAGCTTAAAGGCGCGCCGATTCCTTTCGGCGCCGTTCGCACCAAGTTGCCGATTCCCGGATGCGACATTGTCGCCGATCTTTGGGTCTATCACTCCAACCAGGGCCACGCCGCCCGCTAGCTGGCCCTAAATGCGACGGCATCGCCGCCATCGGCGGCGATCTTGATTTCGGCGCCGATTTCCCATCTTCCGCTTTTGTTGTCGGAAAGCCGAAGCAGCAGCTTGCCCGATACCGCCGCCGGAGTGTCCACGTAAACGTCCGTGTGCCCTCCCTGATAGACGACGGCCGAGATGCGGCCGGCCGCGACGGTCGGCGCTCCGCTGGCCGGCTTCAGGTGTTCCGAGCGCACGAACAGATCGACCGGCGCTCCGGGCGAAAGAGGCCCGAGCGGCGCGGCGGAAACCTGAAACGAAGCCTCTCCAACGGAGACTTTGGCGCGCTCGCCCTCATATTCTTCGATGCGCCCGCGCAACACGTTGATGTCGCCGATGAACGAGGCGACGAAGCGGTCGCCGGGCCGCCGATAGATCTCCTCCGGCGTGTCGACCTGGAGGACCTTTCCCTCCGACATCACGGTAATCCGGTCGGAGAGACTAAGCGCCTCGCTTTGATCGTGCGTGACAAAGATAGTCGTGACGCCGAGTTTTCGCTGAAGGTCTTTCAACTCGACCTGCATGGACGCGCGCAGGCTTTTGTCGAGCGCGGAGAACGGCTCGTCGAGCAGCAGGACGCGCGGATTGATCACAAGCGCGCGCGCGATCGCCACCCGTTGCTGTTGCCCGCCCGACAACTGGCTCGGCTTTCGGTCCTCCAGTCCGGCAAGCTTCACAAGTGCGAGCGCGTCCGAAACGCGGCGGACAATTTCAGCTTTTGCGATGCCGCGCATGCGCAAGCCGTAGCCGATGTTGGCCGCGACCGTCATGTGCGGGAAAAGCGCGTAGTTTTGAAACATCATTCCGATCTCGCGCTTGTAGGTCGGAAGATGATTGACGCGCATTCCGTCAATCAGGATCTCGCCGCCGCTCGGCATGAAGAAGCCGGCGATCAGATTGAGCAACGTCGTCTTGCCGCAGCCGGACGGCCCGAGCAGTGTCATGAGCTCGCCGCGGCGGATGGACAAGTTGACTTCGTGAAGAGCAGTCACTTGCCCGAAGCGCTTCGTGACGCCATCAAGCCGGACCGCGATCTCGCCCTGCGCGGTGTGCATGCTTGCGTCCGGGTCAGCGACTTTGTTCAACATTCAGGATCTTTCCGAGCCCGAGAAACGAGTTCGCAAACGTCAGCAGCGCCGCGGTTGCAACGATGTATATCACCGACAGGGCCGCCATCGAAGGATCGGCGTACTCGCGCACGTAGTTGTACATGGCCACGGGCAATGTCTGCGTGCGCTGGGCGGTGACGAATAGCGAGGCGGTAAATTCATTGAACGACAAAATGGCGGCGAACAGCCATCCGCTGACGAGTCCGGGCAGCAGCAGGGGAAGCGTGATGGTGAGCAGAACGGTCGACGGAGGCGCGCCGAGGCTTGCCGCGGCCAGCTCGAATCGCTGGTCGAGATTGCGCAGCGAGACGTAGATGCTTCGCAGCACGAACGGCAGCACCAGGATCACGTGACAGACGATGACCACACCGTAGCCGCGCGCAACCCCAAGCTGCGCCGCCAGAATGAGGAGGCCCAGGCCGACGGTGAAATGAGGCACGACGAGGGGAGACAGCAGGATTGCTTCGATCGTCCGCTTCAGGCGGAAATCATAGCGGTCGAGCGCGAAGGCGAAAGTTGCGCCAACCAGCAAGGCAATGACCGAAGCGCAGCTTGTGACGATCAGGCCGTTCCGGAAACCCGACTGGAAATCCTCATAGGCGAGGGCGCGCGCGAACCAGCGCCATGACCACTGTTCGGGCGGAAACGAGAGAATTGCCTTGTCGTTGAATGCGGCGAGCGTAACGACGACCGCAGGCAGGATCAGAAAGCCGAGGATGGCGAGAACCACGACGATGCCGAGGCATCCGAGAAACCATTGGAACGGCGACCGCGGCATCAGTGCGGCCCTGTGTTTTCCAGCGGCCGTGCAGTCAAACGCAGCGCCGCGATGGTGGCGTAAGTGAGCGCCAGGCCGGCGACGCAGAGGCTTGCGGCAAACGGAAAATTGAAGCTGGCGAAGCCGAGCTGATAGACCAGGTTTGAAATCATGTTGACGCGGCCGCCCCCGATCAGCTGCGGGGTGGCGAAGGCGCTGAACGTCCAGGCGAAGGCCGTGGTAACGCCGGCGATGATGCCGGGCATCGACAGCGGCAAGGTCACGGTCACAAATGTCCGGATCGGCCCGGCGCCGAGGCTCTCCGCCGCCTTCTGGTAGTCGCGATTGATGTGGGAGAGCGCGGCGGCCAGCATAATGACCATCACCGGCAGCGTCACGTGCACGAGCGCGGTCACGACGCCGAAAGTCGTGAACATGAACTGGATCGGGCGATCGATTATTCCGGCTTTCAGCAGGACGGAGTTTATGAAGCCATTATTGCCGAGCACGATGATCCAGGAATACGTGCGGACGACCTCGCCGAGAAAGAGCGGCGTGACGACGGTCACCAGCAGCAGGGATTTGACGATCACGCTTCGCGTGTAGACCAGCGCATAGGCGAGCGGGTAGCCGACGATGAGAGTGAAGAACGCGGTCAGGAAGCAGATCCACACCGTGTCGAGAAAAACCCGCGCATAGAGCGGCTTCAGCAGGGCCTGGAAATTGGCAAGCGTGAAGCCGCCGGCCTCGAGCGAGCCCGGAATGTAGGTTCGCAGGCTGTATTGCAGGATGGCAACCATCGCGGCCAGGAACACCAACGCGCAGAGAACGGCCGGCGAAACAAAGCTCCGTAGGAAGGGCTGCGATGTCACGTGAGCGTGCCAAAAAAGCGGCCGCGAGGCCTGCGCCTCGCGGCCGCGATTGAGATCATCAGTTCATGATGTTTTCAGCAAACCACTTGCGCCACTCGGCGGTCTTCTCGGCGCGCAGCTTGGAATCGATCACGATCTGCTGATTCCATTGGGCGGCGGTCGTGAACACGCCGGGCAGCTTCGCAATCTCCGGGTCGAGCTTGGCGTTAAGAACGGCCGGGCTTCCCTTCTTGAGCTTGGCGATCTGCGCCTGAATGCCCGGATCGTAAAGGTCGTTGATGAACTTGTACGCCAGCTCCGCCTTTTTCGAGCCCTTCATGATGGCGACCGTGTCGATGCCAAGAACGCCGCCTTCCTTCGGGATGACCAGCTTGATTGGAACGCCTTGCCCAATCATGTAATGCGCGTTCATGGAGAGGACGACCTGCACCGGCGTCTCGCCGCTCGCCAGGAGCTGCTGGCTGTTCGCGTCGTTCGTGTAAAATGCCTTGAAGTTCGGCTTCAGCTTCTTGAGCTTGGCTTCGCCTTTCTGCCAATGCGCGGCGTCGCCGCCCGACAGGATCGCCGAGACGACGATGATGTGGCTCGGATCGAAGTCCGGCGCGGCAAGCTTTCCCTTCAGCTCGGGCTTCCAGAGATCGTTCCAGCTGGTAAAGGTCACGCCCTTGAGCAGGTCGGGACGGTAACCGATCGTGTAGACGTAAGCCCAGCTTCCCAGATGGTAGGGGCTGATCCTGGCTTGCTCGGCAAGATTCTTGGCATTCGGAATCTTCGCCATGTCAAGTTTCTCGAACAGTCCGCTGTTCGCATAAAGCCAGCCGACGTGCGACGTGGTGAAGGTAATGTCGCTCTCGGGATTGTCCTTGGCGAGCTTGGCCTTGTTCAGGCGGTCGATCGTGCCGCCGGTGATGAATTCGACCTGCACGCCCGTCTCTTTGGTGAATTTTTTCGCGACGGTCTCGGCGACGAGATCGCGCCAGCTGCCGCCCCAGATGCTGACGATCAGCTTGTCCTGGGCGTGCGCCGGGATCGCGAGCGCAAGAGCGAACAGTGCGAGCAAAAGACGTTTCATTCTGGACCTCCCCACACAATCGGGAAACCGGCCAAGACGCTCGTTTCCCTGAATTTCTTTTCTCTCTCGCCTGACAGAATTGTCGACAAGATGATGTTTATTGCATACGATTGATAGCACAATGTATTGCCGGATGAAAGCACGTCGGGTCCGCGGAACCGCCGTGTGACCGCCAGAAATCAGGCTCGATGCCTTCGTTCTTCCCTCCATGAAGCCAGCTCCGTTCGAGTACCGCAGAGCCGAAAGCATCGAACATGCCTGCGCTGTGCTGGCGGACGCCGGCGACGACGCGCGCGTTCTGGCCGGCGGCCAGAGTCTCATTCCGATGATGAATCTGCGTCTGGCGCGGCCGTCGATGCTGGTCGACATCGGCCGGCTGGCTTTGGGAAGCGTGTCAGTCTCGGGACAAGAAATCCGCGTCGGAGCGCTGGTGCGCCACCGCCAGTTGCTGGAGGACGTTGCCTTGCGAAACGTGGCGCCGGTTTTTGCCGAAGCCGCGCGCTTCATTGCCCACCCCACCATTCGAAATTTCGGAACGGCGGGCGGCAGCGTGGCGCATGCCGATCCCACCGCCGAAATCCCGTCCCTGCTGATGCTGTTCGACGGGAAGGTGGAAGCGGCTTCAAATAAGGGAACGCGCACGATCTCGGCCAACGCGCTGTTCAAGGGGGCGTTTTCGACCAGCCTTGCACCGACGGAAATGATTGTCGCGCTCCGTTTTCGCCTTCCTGCCGCAGCATGGGGAGGGTGCTTCCTAGAACTCGCCGAGCGCGACGGAGATTTTGCCATCGCTTCCGTTTGCGCCGTGGTCGAGCGAAAGGGAGAGACGATTACCGGCGCACGCGTAGTCCTGGGCGGCGCGGACTCGGTTCCGGTCCGCCCGGAAATTGGAGCGGCTCTGAACGGCCGCGTCATGACGGAGGCGGCGGCGCGCGACGTGAGCAGGGCCGTCGCCGAAGCCCAGAAATCCTACGATGACATTCGAGCCAGCGCCGCCTACCGCCGCCACCTGTTGGCGGAGCTTGTGCAGCGCGCGCTGCTGACTGCCTACGCCCGGGCGGAGAAGCGATGATCGAGATAACGCTGACCGTAAACGGGATAACGAAAAGGCTGAAGGTCGAGCCGCGCCGGCTGCTGGCGGATGTGTTGCGGCACGAGTTTGGCTGTTACGGCGTGCATTTCGGTTGCTCGCATGGCGCCTGCGGCTGCTGCACGGTGCACGTCGCAGGAGAAGCCCGGCTGTCCTGCCTGGCATTTGCCTGCCAGTGCGACGGGATGGAGATCGTCACCATCGAGGGCGTGAGCAAGAGCGGCGGCCTGCATCCGCTCCAGCAGGCGTTTATCGACGAACACGGCTTGCAGTGCGGCTATTGCACGCCCGGTTTCATCATGGCGCTCACGCGCTTCGTCGACAGAAGCGAGGCTCCGACGGACGCCGAAATACGGGAGGCGATGTCCGGCAATATTTGCCGGTGCACAGGCTATCACAGCATCGTCGCCGCGGTACGCCGCGCCATCGCCGCGCGCCAGGAACGCTGACGAATGTCCAATCGCCCACCCGAGCAGCCCCGCTATATCGGCGCGCGCATCACGCGGCTGGAAGATCCCCGCCTCGTGCAAGGGCAGGGGCGCTACATCGACGATCTCGTGCTTCCTGGCATGCTGCATTTGCGGCTGGTGCGCTCGGAGCTTGCGCATGCGGCGATCAGGAGCATCGATACGTCATCGCTGAAGGAGCTGTTCCCGGCCGCGCTGGCGTTTACCGGTGGCGATGTCGGCGACCTCGCGATCCGTGCGCACGCCGACATGCCCGGCGCGCAGCGATGCGTGCAGCCGGTGCTTGCGCGCGAACGCGTGCGCTTCGTCGGCGAGCCAGTCGTCGCCGTCTTGATGGAGGATGCCTACGCCGTCGAGGACGCGGCCGAAGCGGTCTTTGTCGACTACGATCCGCTGCCGGTGCTTGCGGATGTCGACACTGCGCTGGCGGCCGGCGCAAAGCCGCTTTTCGACGGGTGGCGCGACAACATCTTTGTCCAGCAGACTCGCGCGGGCGGGGATATCAAGGCGGCGCAAGCGAACGCCGCCCGCATCGTACGCCGCACTTACCGCAACCAGCGGCAGGCCGGCGTTCCCATGGAGACGCGCGGCGTCATCGCGGCGCTCGATCCGACCGGCCGCATTCTGACGATCTGGTCCTCGACGCAGATCCCGCACCTCCTGCGCACGTATATCGCCGAGGAAATGGCGTGGCCGGAAAACATGATCAACGTCATCGCGCCCGAAGTCGGCGGCGGCTTTGGCGTCAAGGGTCATGTCTTTGCCGAAGAGGTGTTGTGCGCATGGCTGGCGGTGCAGACGCGCAAGCCGGTCAAGTGGATCGAAGACCGCCGTGAGCACCTCATCGCCAGCATTCATGCGCGCGAGCATGTTCACACCGTCGAAGCCTACGTCGCAGACGATGGGAAGGTGCTGGGACTGAAGGCCGACATCACTGTCGATGTTGGGGCCTATTCCGTCTGGCCGTTCACGGCCGGCAGCGATCCCGGCATGGTCGCAAAGGTGCTGCCGGGACCATACGAGCTTGAGGGCTACGAAGCCACCTATCGCGCGGTGGCGACAAACAAATGTCCTATCGGCACATATCGCGGCGTCGGCCGCCCGGCGGCCGTTTTTTCGCAAGAGCGTCTGATGGATGAAATCGCGACCGAGCTTGGCCTCGATCCTTTCGCGGTGCGTGAGCGCAATCTGATTCGCAAATTTCCGTACATCAACGTGCTGGGCTACACCTATGACGAAGGCTCTTACGCGCAAAGCCTGAGCAAGATGCGCGAGCTGCTTGCTCCCGATATCGAAGCCGCCCGCCGGTCGCGTCGATCGGACGTCCGCACGGGCGTAGGCATTGCGCTGTTCCTGGAGCAGACCGCGCACGGCACGCCCGATTTCATCAAGCGGCGCTCGCCGATCGAAACCGGATACGAGTCGGCCAAGGTCGAGATGCACCCCGACGGCCGCGTCACCGTCGATACCGGCCTGCAATGTCACGGCCAGGGCTACGAGACCACGTTCGCGCAGCTCGTCGCCGAGCAGCTCGGCGTCGCGCCCGAGGATATCGTCGTTCGGCACGGCAACACGACGACCTCGCCTTATTCGGTTGGCACCTGGGGCAGCCGCGGCATCGTGCTCGGGGGAGGCGCGGCTCATCGCGCCGCGGGTCTTATTCGGGAGAAGCTGATCGCCATCGCCGCCCAGCATATGCAAGCGCAAGCGGGAGCGATCGAGCTCGCCGACAGATGCGCGCACCTCAAGCAGGACCCCGATCGCAATATCCCGATTGCCGGGCTGGCGCGCTGGGCGCATCGCAACGTCGAAAATCTTCCCGCCGGCATGGAGCCGGGCCTCGTCGCCACGTCGTTTGTCGACGGTCCGGCCGACGGCAGCTACAGCAACGCGCTGCACGCCGCGGTCGTCGAAATCGACGTGCGGACCTGCGCGCTCAAGCTGAAGCGCTTTGTCGTGGTGGAAGATTGCGGCACGATCGTCAATCCGCTCGTCGTCGATGGGCAGGTGCGCGGCGGCGT
>DASSRW010000145.1:0-11209 GCA_035701545.1 Pseudolabrys sp. | reverse complement strand
GGGCCTTGGTTTCGTCCTGAAAGATGGGGTTTTGGAACGTTGCGATCTTGGCCACGGGTTCATCCTCCCTGTGACCATAAACCTATGCTTTCCGGCTACAATTGTCAAGTATATAAATGCGAATATAGTCCTATTCCGGTCCGTTGTCAACCTCCTCGTGCCCGGATGCATGCGGCAACGTCCGTGGTGGGCTTCGCTGCGCTCAGCCCACGCTACGCCTCCTTTTATCCCTCCCCGCTTTTGCGGGGAGGGTGGACGCGAGCGATAGCGAGCGGCCGGGCCGGGGTGCGCGCGTTTCGGTTGCGCGTAAACCCCGCCCGGCTCCGCGCGCGGAGCCTGTCATCGGGCCGCGCATCGCGCGGACCCGTGGGCGCGGAGCCACCCTCCCCTTGCAGGGGAGGGAGAAGCGCCCGCGGCACGAACAGCGCGCATTGAGCCATGAAGCTTTGCCTCGCGCACGATGACAACATCGTTGCCGCTTGTTACATTTCGATCCGGCCTGCGATCCATTGTGCATGGACCGCGTTTGCCGGAACGGCGGTTCCGACCTTCGGTCAATTCCCCTTTTGCCTGAAGCCGGGTGTCGCAAGACGCCCAGGAGAACCGCATGTTCAGACGGCCATTTGCTCTGCTCGCATTTGCTGCCGCGCTCGCCGCCCCGCAATTTGCCGCGGCGCAGGAAACACTCACCGTGTTCGCGGCGGCCTCGCTCAAGAACGCGCTCGACGAGGTCAACGCTGCTTTCAGCAAACAGAACGGCACGAAGGTCGTGGCGAGCTACGCGGCGACTTCCGCGCTTGCCAAGCAGATCGAGCAAGGCGCGCCGGCCGATGTGTTCATTTCCGCCGACGTGAAATGGATGGACTACGCTGCCGAACACAGGCTGATCAAAACCGCCACGCGCAGCAACCTGCTCGGCAACAAGCTGGTGCTGATTGCACCGAAGGATTCCAAGCTCGGCAACGTGACCATCGCCAAAGGTTTTGACATTGCGAAGCTTGCGGGGAATGGCCGCATCGCGGTCGCCGACGTGAAAGCCGTGCCGGCCGGGCGCTACGCCAAGGCGGCGCTGACTTCGCTCGGCGCCTGGAGCGCTGCCGAACCAAAACTCGCGCAGGCCGAGAACGTGCGCGCCGCGCTGGCGTTTGTCTCGCGTGGCGAAACGCCGCTCGGCATCGTCTACAGCACCGACGCCAGGATCGATCCCGGCGTGAAGGTCGTCGGCACGTTCCCCGACGGCTCCTATCCGGCGATCATCTATCCTGCCGCCGCGACAGAGGACACGAAGAAGCCCGGTGTCGACAAATATCTCTATTTCCTGCACACGCCGGCTGCGAAGGCGATTTTCGAGAAGTACGGATTTAGTTTTCTGGGCAAGACGACGTGACGTTAGCATCGCGCAACGACCGTCATCCTGAGGTGCGAGGCGCGAAGCGCCGAGCCTCGAAGGATGACGGGCACAGATTCTCCGGCCGTGCATCCTTCGAGGGCCGCGCTACGCGCGGCCACCTCAGGATGACGGGGAGAGACTATGCTTGACCTCTCCCCCCAGGACTGGACCGCCGTCCTGCTGTCGCTGCGCATTGCGACGGTGGCGACGCTCGTGTCGCTGCCGTTCGGCGTGGCCATCGCCTTCGTGCTTGCACGCAAGAATTTCTGGGGCAAGACGTTCGTCGACGCGGTCGTTCACCTCCCGCTCGTTCTGCCGCCGGTCGTGACCGGCTACCTGCTGCTGATCACGCTCGGCCGCAAGGCGCCGGTCGGCGCCTTTCTTGCCGATCATTTCGGCGTCGTGTTCTCGTTCCGCTGGACCGGCGCGGCAATTTCCTGCGGGATCATGGCGTTTCCGCTGATGGTGCGCGCGATCAGGCTGTCGATCGAGGCGATCGACCGGCGGCTCGAGCAGGCGGCCAAAACGCTCGGCGCAAACCGGAGCTGGACGTTCTTCAGCGTGACGCTGCCGCTGGCGCTGCCCGGCGTGATCGCCGGCATGATGCTTGCTTTCGCGCGCGCGCTCGGCGAATTCGGCGCGACCATCACGTTCGTGTCCAACATTCCCGGCGAGACGCAGACGATCTCGGCGGCGATCTACACGCTGACGCAGGTTCCGGGCGGCGACCGCCTGGCGCTCCAATTGGTCGTCGTCGCCGTCATCATTTCGCTCGGCGCGCTGATCGCCTCGGAATGGTTCGCGCGCCGCGCCGCCGCGCGGCTGCACGGAGAGTGATATGCTGGCGGTCGAGGTCGATAAGCGCCTTGGCGATTTCACGCTCAGCGTGCAATTCGTCAGCGAGGCCGGCGCGACCGTTTTGTTCGGCCGCTCCGGCGCCGGCAAGACCACGGTCGTCAACATGATCGCCGGGCTGATGCAGCCGGATCGCGGGCGCATCGCGCTTGACGGCGAACCCTTGTTCGACAGCAAGACGCGCATCGACGTGCCGCCGTGGCGGCGGCGCATCGGCTACGTCTTTCAGGAAGGCCGCCTGTTTCCGCACCTGTCGGTGCGGCACAACCTGGACTACGGCCGCTGGATGTCCGGCTTTGCGCGCGACGACGACACGTTCAAGCGCATCGTCGACCTGCTCGATATCGGCGCCCTGCTCGACCGCCGGCCCGGCAAATTGTCGGGCGGCGAGCGCCAGCGCGTCGCGCTCGGCCGCGCGCTGCTGACCAGGCCGCGCCTGCTACTGCTCGACGAGCCGCTCGCTTCGCTCGACGCCGAGCGCAAGGGCGAAATCCTCCCCTATTTCGAGCGCCTGCGCGACGAAGCGCGCGTGCCGATGATCTACGTCAGCCACGATGCGGCGGAAGTGAAGCGCATCGCCACGCGCGTGGTGCGGCTGGAAGGCGGGCGGGTGGTGGAGAATGGCGGCGTGGAGGTGGTGAACTAGGGCGTGTCCCGGACGCGGTGCAGCGCGGAGCGGTGCACCGCTGATCCGGGACCGTTCCACAGTCTGAATTTGCGAAGGTCCCCGGGGTCTGCCGCGCAGCACTTCGTGCTGCGCTGCGCCCGGGACACAAGCGGTGTACACTGTGCTGATGTTCCCGCCCGAGCGCATTGTGTGCCTGACCGAGGAGACCGTGGAGACGCTCTATCTCCTCGGCGAGGACAAACGCATCGTCGGCGTGTCGGGCTATGCCGTGCGCCCGCCGCAGGTGCGGCGCGAGAAGCCGCGCGTGTCCGCGTTCATTTCCGCCGACATGCCGAAAATCCTGGCCCTCAAGCCCGATCTCGTGCTGACGTTTTCCGACTTGCAGGCCGACATCGTCGCGGACCTGATCCGCGCCAACATCGCCGTGCACGCGTTCAACCAGCGCGACGTCGCCGGCATTCTCGACATGATCCGCACGCTCGGCGCGCTCGTCGGCGCGCCCGAGAAGGCCGACGCACTCGCGCGTTCGCTCGCGGCGCGCGTCAATGCCGTGCACGAGCGCGCACTGCGCCTGCCGCAGCGGCCGCGCGTCTATTTCGAGGAATGGGACGAGCCGATGATCTCCGGCATCGGCTGGGTGTCCGAGCTGATCGAGGCCGCCGGCGGCATCGACGTGTTCCCCGACATCGCCGCGCGCAAGAACGCCAAAGACCGCATCGTGTCGGCGGACGAGGTGCTCGCCGCGCGGCCCGACATCATCATCGGTTCGTGGTGCGGCAAGAAATTCGTTCCCGCAAAGGTCGCGGCGCGGCCGGGCTTTGCCGCCCTCCCGGCGGTCGCGGACGGCTTCCTGCGCGAAGTGAAATCGACCGTGATTCTCCAGCCGGGGCCCGCCGCGCTCACCGACGGGCTCGATGCGCTCGCCGCCATCGTCGCGGAATGGGCGGAAAAGCGCATGCCGAAGGCGTCGTAGAATCCCCGCCCTGTCCGTGCTAGTCTGAACTTTCTCGAACCCAAGGAATTGCCGTCGATGATGACCGACAACACCCGCACCGCACCCCTCTGGACCGACTTCGCGCTGGTTGTGTTCCTGATCGCATTCGATGCCGCGGCGCGGCTGTTGCCGCATGCGCCGGGCTTCCTGCCGGTCGCCGCCAGCGCGCTGTTTGCCGGGCGCATGCTGCGCCTTCCCGGGCTCGCGATTGTCGTGCCGGTCGCCGCCATGGCCCTGTCGAGCCCGCTGCTCGGCGCGGAGGACTGGCGTATTCTGGCGATCGTCTATGCCGCGATCGCCGTGCCGGCGCTTGCCGGAATGTGGCTGCGCAAGCATCCCGGCGCCACGATGACGGCGGCCGCGATGGTGACGTGCTCGCTGATCTTCTTTGCCGCGTCGAATTTCGCGGTGTGGGCGTTCGGCGGCATGTATGCGCACACCCTCGACGGGCTCGCGCAGTGCTACGTCGCGGCGCTGCCGTTCCTCGACAAGACCGTGATGGGCGATCTGTTCTGGACCGCGGTGCTGTTCGGCGGCGCGTGGCTGGTGCAGAACGCGCCGATGCTGCGGCGGGCAAACTGAATCTTCTGTCATTCCGGGGACGCGAGCGTTCAGCGAGCGAACCCGGAACGACCGATCACCCCAGATACTTCTGCAATCGCGTGAGCCACGCCTTTGCGCGCGTCGTGAGCGTCTGCGGCTGCGCGGGATCGGGCTCGGCGAGGCGCAGACCGACAGTGGCGACCTCGCCTTTCGTGACTTTCTGTGCGACCAGCGCGACCGGCCCCCAGTCGATCACGTCGCCCGCTTTCGGCGGACGCTTGAGCTCTTCGGAAAAATGCTCAGCCAGCGTGAGGCTGGCGCGCTCGGCGGCCACCTGAAGCCCGTAGATTTCCGCGAGCGAGCCCAGCGTCGCCGTGCCGGGCACGAAGAAATCGCCGAGCAGACGCGGATCGGGCCTTGCCGGCGGCGGCATGTCGACAAAGAAGCGGTCGAGCGCCTGCGCCTTTTCCGGCGGCGCCAGCAGGTAGACGTAATCGCCCTCGCGCACCGGCGCGGCTTCCACCGGCGTGAGAATCTTTTCGTCGCGCACGACAAGCGTCGGACGCGCCCAGTTCGGAATGAGGCCGCGCCGCAAATAGGGGCTGTTGGCGGGCACCGGGTAGCCGACGATCTCGCGCGTGAGCTGCCCGGGCAGATCGAGCTCGACGCGGGCCGGCAGCGGATCGCTGCGCGCAAAGGACATGTCGAGCCGGCGCGCGGAAACCGCGACGGTCCAGCCCTGGATCAGCAGCGACGACAGCACGACCACGAAGGCCACGTCGAAATAAAGGTAGGCCATCGGCAGCCCGACCAGCAGCGGAATCGAGGCGAGGAAGATGCCGACGGCGCCGCGCAAGCCGACCCACGAGATGAACACCTTCTCGTTCCAGTGGAAGTTGAACGGCCACAGGCAGAGGAACACCGCCGCCGGCCGCGCGATCAGCATCAGCACCACGGCAACGACAATCGCGCCCGCGATGGTGTCGGTGAGCCGGTGCGGCCAGACCAGAAGCCCAAGCAAAACGAACATCACGATCTGCGCGAGCCAGGTTATGGCGTCGAGGAAAACCACCACCGTGTTGCGCGCCCGCATCTGCCGGTTGCCGACGACGAGCCCGGCCAGATAGACGGCGAGAAAGCCGGAGGTATGCAGCGCATTGGCGCAGGCAAATATCGCTACCGCGAACACGGCGACGAAAGGAGCGTGCAAGCCCTGCGGCAAGTCCACCTTGTTGAGGACGAACGTGATGATAAGTCCGCCGATATAGCCGATGACGCACCCGAAGACGGCATCGGCCGCCAGGACAGCGAAGGCGTGCGACCAGCTCGGATGGCCCATGCTGAGGAACTCGACCAGCAAAAGGGTCAGGAACACGGCAAAAGGGTCGTTGGTGCCCGATTCGACTTCCAGTGTCGCGCGCACGCGCGGACGCAGTCGCAGCCCGCGGGCGTTGATCAGAAAGAACACGGCAGCAGCGTCGGTGGACGCGACGACGGCGCCGACCAGCAGCGCCTCGGTCCAGCCAATGGCAAGCATCAATTTGGCGACCGGCGCGACCAGAAGCGCGGTGATCAGCACGCCGGCCGTGGCCAACATCACCGCAGGCGCCAGCACATTGCGGAAGCTGGCGAGCCGGGTGCGCAGGCCGCCATCGAAAAGGATCAGCGCCAGTGCGATCGAGCCGACCGTGTAGGTCAAGCTGACATTGTTGAACTTGAGGCCGCCGGGACCTCCTTCGCCGGCCAGCATGCCGAGCAGCAAAAACACCAGCAGCAGCGGCGCGCCGAAACGCAGCGCGATCAGGCTGGACAGGATACCGGCCAGAACCAACAGGCTTCCCAGCAGGATGGTGATGCTGACAATGTCGAGCGTTTCCACCGGGTGGACTCTCCACAAAAGCAAGTTGAGTCTGGCAACGAGTCCGACAAAGAACCCTCGCCCAAATCAGGGGCAGCCCTTCGCGACCAAGAAATAAACGACAATTGCGCCGGCACAAAATGCCGGCGTCAGGCAGCGTTCCCGGCAACCAGCTTGAGCATAGTCTTGGCGATTTCGTGCTCACCCATCACGACATGGTTGGCGCCGTATTTCTTGAGGTGCGCGATTTCCTCTTCCGAATGGGCCCGGGCTATAATCGGAAGATCCGGATTGAGCTTGCGCGCCTGCTCGGTGATTTGGCCGCCTTCAAAGGCATCGGGAACCGCCACGAGCAGGCAGCGGGCGGCCGGCAGGTTGCACGCCGCAAGCACCTCCGGATCGGCGGCGTTGCCGGCGATCACAGTTCGTCCCTCCTTGCGGGCACGCGAGGCCGCCTCGGCATCGTCTTCGACGATCAGCAGCGGACCGGTATTTGCGCCCGCGCTGGCGGTGACGAACCGGCCAACGCGGCCGTGCCCGATCAGGACAACGTGACCGGAAAGCGTCGTCGCGGGGACCGGTTCGCGGCTGGGCTCGGCGGTCGCAGAGGTCCCCTTGCGCATCGACGGTTTGGGCACCGGGGCCGCCGGAAGCCACCGATCGAGAAGTGCGAAAAAAAGCGGATTGAGCAGGATCGAAATGATCGCGCCGGCGAGAACGAGATCGCGCCCGCGCGCCGGCAGCAAGCCGAGGCTCACGCCGAGCCCGGCCAGAATGAACGAAAATTCGCCGATCTGAGCAAGGCTTGCCGAAATCGTGAGCGCGGTCGAATTCGAATAGCGGAACAGCCGCACGATCAGAAATGCCGCCACCGATTTTCCGATCAGGACGATGAGCAAGGTGGCAGCAAGCGGCAGCGGCTGCTCGACAACAATGGCGGGGTCGAACAGCATTCCGACCGACACGAAGAACAGCACGGCGAAGGCGTCGCGCAACGGCAACGTTTCCGACGCAGCTCTCTGGCTGAGCTCGGATTCCGCCATCATCATTCCGGCGAAGAATGCGCCCAGCGCAAAAGACACATCGAACAGGGTTGCCGCGCCGAAAGCACAGCCGAGCGCAATTGCCAGCACCGAAAGACGGAAAAGCTCACGCGAGCCGGTATGCGCAACAAAGTGCAGGATCCAGGGGATGATGCGGCGCCCGATCACCAGCATGAGAACGACGAATGCGGCGACCTTGCCGATTGTCAGCGCGACCGGAAACAGGATCGATTGCAGGCTGCCGCCCGATTGCAGATCACCCTTGAGCATCGGCGCGAGTGCCGGGAGCAGCACGAGCGCAATCACCGTCGCAAAGTCTTCGACGATGAGCCAGCCCACGGCGATGCGGCCGCGCTCGGTCTCGATGAGCCGGCGCTCCTGCATGGCACGCAGCAGGACGACCGTTGAGGCCACGGAAAGCGAAAGGCCGAAAACCAATCCCGCTCCCAAGGTCCAGCCAAGCGCATGCGCCAACGCCATCCCGAGCGCGGTCGCGACCGTGATTTGGACCACCGCGCCCGGCAATGCGATCGAGCGCGCCGCCCAAAGATCCTTCAGCGAGAAGTGCAGGCCGACGCCGAACATCAGCAGGATGACGCCGATCTCGGCAAGCTCGTTGGCGAGCGCCTGGTCGGCGGTGAAGAAACCCGGCACGCCCGGGCCGAGCAGCACGCCGGCGACCAGATAACCGACCAGCGGCGATATCCGCAGCCGCTGCGCGATCGCCGCCAGCACGAAAGCCAGCACCAACCCTGCGACGATCGTGGAGATCAGCGGGGTGTAGTGAGGCATGGCTACTCCGAGTTATTCCGGGGCGCTGCAAAATGGCGATCCCGGAATCCAGGAGTTACAAACTCATTTTGTGATGTTGTCATCGAGGCCGAGCCACTGCGGATTCGTTCCCTCTATCACTCGCAGTTTCCATGCGCGTCACAGTTCGTTGATCTCTTTTCGCGCAGGATCGCGTTATCAGAGCTGGACCGGAAATGCAGCGAGTCATTTCAGTGGTTTATTGACGCGTGCAGCCACGCACTCTGTCCGTTCCCGCGAAAGCGGGAGTCCAGCACTCGGTCAAAGAACTGAATCCCCGCTATTTGTGCGCTCGCTCGCTGACTAAAACGCCACCTTGTCGCCGCCCTTGAGCGAGAGGATCTCGCGCGCCTCATCCGGCGTCGCGATGTCGAGGCCGAGGCCCTCGAGTATCTTGCGCACCTGCGTGACCTGCTGCGCGTTCGATTCCGCAAGGCGTCCAGCGCCGATCCACAGCGAATCCTCCATGCCGACGCGCACGTTGCCGCCCATGGAGGCGGCAATCGCCGCCACGCGCATCTGGTTCTGCCCGGCGCCGAGCACCGACCAGTGATAGTTGTCGCCGAGCAGGCGGTCGGCGGTGCGCTTCATCATCATCACATCTTCCGGATGCGGGCCGATGCCGCCGAGAATTCCGAACACCGACTGCACGAACAGCGGCGGCTTCACCAGGCCGCGGTCGAGGAAGTGGCGCAGCGTGTAGAGATGGCCGATGTCGTAGCACTCGATCTCAAAACGCGTGTTGTTGTTGGCGCAGGTCGTCAGGATGTATTCGATATCGGCAAACGTGTTCTTGAACATGCCCTTCTTCGATGCTTCGAGATACGGCTCCTCCCAGTCGTATTTGAATTTGCCCTTGAAGCGCGGGATCATCGGATAAAGCCCGAAGTTCATCGTGCCCATGTTGAGCGAGGCGACTTCCGGCTTGAAGGTCGCCGCCGGCCGCACGCGCTCTTCCGCGGTCATCGTGGGGGCACCGCCGGTGGTGATGTTCACCACCACGTTCGACCGCTGCTTGATCACCTTCAGGAACGGTGCAAAGGCCTCCGGTGACTGATCCGGCCGGCCGTCCTGCGGGTTGCGCGCGTGCAAATGAACGATGGCCGCCCCCGCCTCCGCCGCACCAATGGCGGCGTCCGCGATTTGCGACGCGGTGACCGGCAGATGCGGCGACATCGACGGGGTATGAATTGAGCCGGTGACGGCGCACGTAATGATGACTTTGCGGGATTTCGCCATGAGCATTCCATTCCGATGAAGTGGGAGTTTACGACGGGCAAATGGACTTCGTGGCCAATCCTAGAGTATGAGCCGGGCCGAAGTCACCTGCGGGATCGCCGGCACAGCGCGTGGACGCCAAAGCACAATCACCGCGATTTTCCGGCGTCCTCGTCGGCACGCTGTGCGGCATCGGCTCGGCGCTCGGCTGGGCGGCCGGCTTCGCCGCCGCCAAGCACGGCGTCAGCATCGGCTTTTCGCCGGCCGATCTTGCCATGCACCGCTACTTCTGGACCGGGCTGCTGCTGATCCCGACCATCCTGCGCGGCGGCGTGCGCGACCTCGGCGGGGTCGGCTGGGGCCGCGGCTTCGTGATGAGCATCCTCTCCGGCCCGCCGCAGGCGCTGCTCGCGTATGTCGGATTCACGCTGACGCCGCTCGGACATGGCGCCACCATTCAGCCGGCCTGCGCTGCGCTGTTTGGCCTCGCCCTCGCAAGCATCATCCTGCACGAGCGGCTGAGCGCACAGCGTATCGTCGGCGCGGTGGCGATCGTCATCGGCCTGATGGCGTTCGGCTTCGAGTCGCTGACGACCATCGGGCGCCAGGGCGTCACCGGCGATCTTTGCTTCTGCGCGGCCGGAATATTCTGGGCGATCTTCGGCACGCTGCTGCGGCTGTGGCGGGTTCCCGGCACGCGCGCCATCGCAGCCGTCGGCGCATGGTCGGTCGTTCTCTACGCGCCGCTCTATTGGGCCTTCATCGGCGACGCCAACATCGTGCGGTTCGGAATTCTTGAAAATCTTCTGCAAGCGGTGGTGCAGGGATTGTTTGCGGGGCTGCTGCCGATCTACCTGTTCGCCCGTGCCGTGATCCTGCTCGGTGCCGGCCGCGCGGCGACGTTTCCAGCGCTGGTGCCGCCGTTCACACTGGTAATCGGATTTCTGGCGCTCGGCGTGGTGCCGAGCGTGCCGCAGCTGATCGGACTGGCGGTCGTGGTGATCGGATTCAGGTTTGCGCTGCGCTAATCGGATTGTCATTCCCCGCGAAAGCGGGGAATCCAGTAATCACAGAAGCATCAACTTCACTGAAAAAGCTGCGGAGTACTGGATCGCCCGCTTGCGCGGGCGATGACGCTCACGATTCCGGTCCCGCATATTTCCCCGCCGTATCGGGAAACATGTTCTTGACGATCTTGAACTTGGAGATGTCGACCGTCGCGTCCATGTGCAGGAAGATGACGGCGTCGCGCAGCACCTTCTCGATGCCGAAGTCGAGCATGATGCCGTTGCCGCCGTGCAGTTCGACGGCGTGCTGCGCCACCTTCATGATCTCTTCGGAGGCGAACATCTTGGCCATGTTGACCAGCGTGTCGGCTTCCGGTGCGTTGTCATCGACGGCCTGAGCAGCGCGGTCGAGCAGCGCCCGCACCGCTTCGATCTTCGTCGCCATCTCGGCGAGCCGCAGCGCCACGGCCTGATGCTTGATGAGGATGCGCCCGCCCTGCACGTAATTCTGCACGTAGTCCGCCGTCGCCTCGAAGGCGCGCACACCAACGCCGAGATTTTTTGCGGCCTGGATGATCTTGCCGGGACGGAAATAGACGCCGGCCGAGCCCATGGCCGTGTCCTGCACCAGCAGGTGATCGTCGGGCACGAACATGTCCTCGAACACCATCTCGCCGTTGTTCATGAAGCGGCAGCCGAGCGTCTCGTTGCAGCGCGCGACGGAGAAGCCCTTGGTGTCACGCGGCACGAGGAAGGACGAGGTGCCCTGCATCATGCCGACTTTCGGATTGGTGTTGGCGTAAACGACGTAGAGCGAAGCGTCGTAGCCGTTGGAAATGAACTGCTTGCGGCCGTTGACGATC
>DASSRW010000144.1:0-6926 GCA_035701545.1 Pseudolabrys sp. | reverse complement strand
GTCGAAGGCGATCCCGATGAAGCGGCCGCCGATCTGCGCGCGCTCGCAAGCGAAGCAAACGTGTCGCTTGCGCCAGCGCTCGATCAGTTCGAAAGCCGCACCGGTTTTCTGGCCGCGCGCGGCGTCGACGTGAAGCGCGCGCGGTTCTCAACATCGTTCGGGCGCGGTTTCGACTACTACACCGGCTTCGTGTTCGAATTGACCGACCCGGCGCGCACCGGCGATCCGTTGGTCGCCGGCGGACGCTACGATGGGCTGCTCACGCGGCTCGGCAGCGAGGTTCCTATTCCGGCGGTCGGCTTCGCGGTGTGGATCGGGCGGCTTGCGGTCTACGGAGGCGCGTCATGAGCGCGCCCTTCGTGCTTGCCGTTCCGGCCAAGGGCCGCCTGCAGGAGAACGCGGAGAATTTCTTCGCGCGCTCCGGCCTGACGCTGATGAAGCCACGCGGCGCGCGTGACTACCGCGGCACCATCGCCGGGCTCGACGGCGTCGAGGTCGCCTATCGTTCGGCGGCCGAGATCACCACGCAGCTTGCGCAGGGCGCCGTGCATTTCGGCGTCACCGGCGAAGACCTGGTGCGCGAGCAGATGCCCGATGCTGACCGCAAAGTCGTGCTGATTGAAGGCCTTGGTTTCGGTTACGCCAATGTGGTCGTCGCCGTGCCGCAGGCCTGGATCGACGTGCGCACCATGGCCGATCTCGACGATGTCGCTACTGCCTTTCGCCACCACCACGGCCAGCGGACGCGCGTCGCCACCAAATACGTGAACCTCACGCGCGCCTTCTTTGCGCAGCACGGCGTCATCGACTACCGCATCGTCGAAAGCTCCGGCGCGACCGAGGGCGCGCCGGCCGCCGGCACCGCCGAGATGATCGTCGACATCACCACGACCGGCGCGACACTTGCCGCCAACGCGCTCAAGATCGTCGAGGACGGCGTGATCCTGCGCTCGCAGGCAAATCTCGTCGCCGCGCGCAGCGCTGCCTGGGGCGAGACCGAGCGCGAGACCGCGCGCATCATTCTCGACCGCATCGCCGCGCAGGCGCGCGCACGCGCGTTCCGCGAAGTGCGGGCGCAGGTCTCGTCGGGAAACGGCAATGTCGTCGCCGAGGCACGCAAGCGCTTCGGCGTCGAAACGCCGTTCGAGCAGACCGCTTCCGGATTGCTGACGCTGCACTGCCCGCCCGATCAGGTCTACGCGCTGACCGGCTTCCTGCGCGAGAACGGCGCGGAGGCGGTCGCGGTCGCCGATCTCGATTACGTGTTTGCGCGCGGCAATCCGCTTTACGAGAAGCTCAAGGCGGCGCTGTGAGTCTTTGTCATTCCGGGTCCGGCGCTTACGCGCCGTCCCGGAATGACGACGGGTGAGTTTTGCCGGCCCGGAATACGAAAAAATGCGAGAGGGAAAAATTGACCGCGAAGCTGACGCCGATGGCGGCGACCTTGGCGGCCCAGGCGGGAACAAACAGCAATTCGACGAGGCACCACACGGTCACTGTGTTGGCAAGGAAGCCGGCGACCTGCGAAAGCGCAAATCCAACGTAGCGGCCGAAGGCGAGGCGCCCGCCCGACTCAGCCGCAAAGGTGAAGGTCGAATTCATGATGTAGGAGCCGGTCATCGCGACGAGCCAGGCAAGCGCGTTGGACGCAATGATCGGCAGGGCAAGAACGTAGTAGGCGAAGGAAAACACGCAGAAATCGACGGCCGAATTCACCAGACCGACGGTGGCGAAGCTGATCGCCTTCAGCGCGACGGCGCGCCTTTGCCAGGCGGCATCGAGCGGGCCGAACAATCCACGGAGCGGCGGAATCATGGCGACCCGATTAGCATGCCGCGCGGCCGGCGCCGAGCCCTTCCGCCGGAACCCGCGGGCGCGACAGAAAAAGCGTATTCGGCTATAGATCGCGGCGCGATGCGGAACACCGGGATGCGGTAATGCAGGCGACCTCTGGCAGCCGGAGCGCGGCCGAGTTGCGGCGGGAAAACGCCGCGGCGGGTCTGTCGATCGTCGTGCCGGTATTCAACGAGGCGCGCGGGCTCGCGCAATTGCACGACACTCTCACCGAGGTCGCGCGGTCGCTGAAGGCCAGCCGCAATCTTGCAACCGAAATCGTCTACGTCGACGACGGCAGCAGCGACGACACGAACGAGATCGCCAACGGCCTGCCGGCGGGCCCGGCCGACGTTCAGGTCGTCACGCTCTCGCGCAATTTCGGCAAGGAGGCGGCGCTGCTCGCCGGCCTCGATCACGCGCGGCTCGGCGCCGTGCTGTTCATGGACGGCGACGGCCAGCATCCGCCGCAGCTTGTCGAGCAGCTTGTCGCGCGCTGGCTCGATTTCGGCGACGACGTGGTTTACACCGCCAAGGCCAATCGCGCGAACGAGCCGTTTCTGCGCCGCACCGGCGTCAAATGGTTCTACACGCTGATCAACTGGGGCGCGCGGCACCCCCTTCCCGAAGATGCCGGCGACTTCCGTCTGCTGTCGCCGCGCGCCGCGGCGGCGCTGCGGCAATTGCCCGAGCGCAATCGCTTCTTCAAGGGATTGTCGAGCTGGATCGGCTTCAGGCAATCGCGCGTCGACTATGAGCCGGCGGAGCGCCAGTTCGGCGCCAGCACCTGGAACGCGCGCCGGTTGATCGGTCTTTCGATCGAAGGTCTGACGTCGTTTTCGGTGGCGCCGCTGCGCGTCGCAAGCCTGCTCGGAATGCTGATCGCAGTCAGCGCGTTGCTGTTCGGACTCTGGATCGCGCTGCAGACCGTTTTTTTCGGCAAGGACGTGCCCGGCTATCCCTCGCTTGTCGTCGGCATGATGGTGCTTGGCGGCGTGCAGCTCATCATGATCGGGGTGCTGGGCGAATACATCGGCAAGCTCTTGTCCGAGAGCAAGCGCCGACCGGTTTATTTCGTCGCCGAGCACAGCGTGAAGGTCGCAACGGAAACGGCCTCAGCAAAACCCGCAACGCCGCGCGCGGCCGAGTAACGGAAGGTGGCGACGAACCACCGGCATATCCGGTTATGCGCCGACGATTACGGTATTTCGCCGTCGGTCAACGCCGCGATCCGCGAGCTCATCGAGAACCGAAGAATCAACGCGACTTCCGTGATGATGGTCGCGCCACATCTTGGCCAGGCCGAGGCGGACAAACTGGCGGCGCTGCATCATGCCGATCCGCGCGTCGCGATCGGGTTGCATGTCACGCTGACGGGGCTTTTCCGGCCGGCGAGTCCGGGCTTTGCGCCGGCGCGCGACGGCACTTTTCTGCCGCTCGAGAAGATGGCGTTGGCGGCAATCCGGCGCCGCCTGCATCGCGACAGGCTTGCAACCGAGATCGCAACGCAGTTGCGCGCGTTTCAGAACACGTTCGGACGTTCGCCCGATTTCGTCGACAGCCACCAGCACATCCATCTGTTTCCGCAGGTGCGCGACGCGCTGCTTGAAATGGTGAAAGCTGTAGTGCCCGATGCATGGGTTCGGCAATGCGGGAGGGCAATTCCACTCCATCGGCGCGCGAATGAGCCGAAGAGCCTGGTGCTCGATCTCCTGAGCCTTGGCTTTTGCCGACGGGCGCGGGCGCTCGGCCTGCGCACAAATCCGGCGTTTTCCGGCAGCTATACCTTTGCGGCAGACGCCGACTATGCGCGGCTGTTTCCGGCCTTTCTCGATTCTCTTCCCGATGGCGGCCTGGTCATGTGCCATCCGGGCATTGTCGACGACGAGCTTGTCCGGCTCGATCCGCTGACCACGCTACGCGAACGCGAGTACGATTATTTCCGCGGTGAGGAATTTCCGCGCGTGCTGGCCGCCAACAATATTGAATTGGCGTGACGCGCCGACACTTACATCACCACGACCTTCGTCCCGACGCTCACGCGGCTGTAAAGATCGATCACGTCCTGGTTGGTCATGCGAATGCAGCCCGAGGACACGTTGTGGCCGATCGTCCACGGCTCGTTCGAGCCATGGATGCGATAGAGCGTCGAGCCGAGATAGAGTGCGCGGGCGCCAAGCGGGTTGTCGGGCCCGCCTGCCATGTAACGCGGCAGATAGGGCTGGCGCTTGAGCATCTCGGCTGGCGGCGTCCAGCCGGGCCATTCTTTTTTTGCCGAAATGCGATGCACGCCGGACCAGGTGAATCCCGGCCGGCCGACCCCGATGCCATAGCGGATCGCCTTGTCGTCAGGCTCGATCAGGTAAAGGAACTTGTTTGGCGTATCGATGATGATCGTGCCCGGCGCTTCCTTGCCGTGATACTCGACCTCCTGGCGCCTGAAGCGCGGGTCCATGCCCATGCGCGGATCGCCCGCGTCGACCGCCGCCTCGGGCTGCGTATTGGCGTAGGCCGGTGCGCCCCCCGGAGGCGGCTCCCCGCGAAACAGGAATTCGATGAACCCTCGGCCGAGATAACGGTCGCCTGGCGATTGCGCCGACGCCGCGGCGGACGTCAGCAGGATGACCGTGAAGGCAAAAAAGATAGAACGTCGCATTGACCCGAACTCTGACCTGACATCGGCGCAGCCGCGCATCGTTTCGGGCCCAAATACATGGTGAAAAAAACACTGATTGGTAAAATTCGAAAGGTCCTCGCCTGCCGATCGCGCCATTGGCCGGGTGATCGTCGCGTTACGGTTTATTTTGCGTAAAGCCTGCGCGGCGGTGCAGATCGGGCGCAACGCACCGTTAAGCGCCCCGCGATAAAACCGTCGGATCGGGAGCCACGGGGGCGCAATTGCACCGGAAAGTGTTTCGCGCGGAAAAGCTGCTGGTTCGCCGACATGCGGCCGCGCCGGCAATGCCCGACCCGGACACGCGTCACGCTGAACTGATGGATCAGATCAGGGCGCTGCGCACGCTTTCCGCGCAGCGGCACGATTTCGGCTTCGAGGATGCGCAAAGACTGCGACGCGAACTCCAGCGCGCCAACGATACGATCGACCGTAACAAGCAGGAAGTGTCCGTTTTGCTCAGAACCAAACGCGATGAGCCGCGTATTGCGCGCGCCTACGACGAACTTGGTGCGACCATCGACGGCATGGAAGATGCAACCGAAGCGATCCTCAAGGCCGCCGAAATCATTGACGAGAGCGCGAAGGCGCTCGTCACCATGCTCAAGACCGAATACGAGAAAGGGCTCGCGCAGGAAATCCAGGAACAGGTCGTGCGGCTTTACGAATCCTGCAACTTCCAGGATCTTGCGGGTCAGCGGATCGAGAAAGCGATGGCGACGCTGAAATTCATCGAAGAGCGGGTGACCGCGATGATGGAAGCGTGCGGCGGCGATCAGGCGCACCGTCCCCAGCGCGCGCCATCGGCTCCGTCCTTGGGCCGCAGGCTCGCCAACGGACCCAAGCTCGACGGCGAGGACGGGCACGCAAGCCAGCAGGACATCGACCTGATGTTCGGCTGAGGCCGCCGCCTCAAGGCGCCGGCGGGCGGATCATCGCAAAACAGCCGAGCGCAGCCGCCGCAAAGACTGCCGCGAGCGCCAGGGCCGCCGCGTCCGACGCGCGCTCAACGACGAAAGCCATTACCACGGGCGCGGCCGCCTGCATCAGAAGAAACGGACCGGCCAGCCGGCCGATCAGCCGCCCGTATCCGGAAGGCCCAAACAGCGCAAGCGGCACCGCCCCGCGGGTAATTGTGACGAGGCCGTTGGCACCGCCGAACATCAGCGCAAACGCAGCCGCGACAGGCCAGGAAATTCCGGCAAACGCCAGCATCACGAAGGCACACAGCAGCAGGCCAAGCGCGAAGCGGACGACCCACAGCGGGTGAAGATTGCGGCCAAAGGCGAATTCGATGAGCCGCGCGCCCACTTGAGCCGGCCCGAACAGCGCGCCGATCCAGACGACCGTTTCCGCGTCTATGCCCGACCGTTTGAAAATCGCCAGCAAATGCGCCGACAGGCCGGAGGGCACGAAGGCGTAGGCCGCGAACGCTGTCGCCACCAGCAGAAAGGCGGCGCCGCTCGGCGGCAACATGGTCTGCTTTGAGCGCTGCTCGGTCTGAGCTTCGGAAGCAAGCGCTGCGCGGCTGCGCGGGAGGACGAGCGCGTGCAGCGGCGCCGCCACGAACGCCAGCAGCGCGGCATAGGTGAGATAGGTGCCGCGCCAGTCGACCGCCTCGATGAGAAAATGCGTCGCCGGCCAGCTCACCGTCGAGGCAAAGCCGCCGGCGAGCGTCAGGGCCGTGATCGGCCGGCGTGCCTCCGCGCCGAAAATGCGGCCGAGCGTGGCAAAGGCGGAATCGTACAAGTTTGCCGCCATCGCAACGCCGAGCAACGCCCACGCGCCGAGATAAGCGATGCGAACTTGGGCCACAACAACGGCGAGCAATCCGATTGCGCCGATCAGCGAGCCGGCCGTCATGACCACGTGCCCGCCGTAGCGGTCGATCGAGCGCCCGACGAACGGCGCCACCAGGCCCGCGACCAACAGCCCGACCGAGAACCCGCCCATGCCGAACGCGATCGACCAGTGATGCTCGGCGACGATCAGCGGCACGATCAGGACCGGCGTGTAGTAGATGGTGCCCCAGGAAAGAATTTGCGTGACGCCGAGCGTCAGCACGGCGCGCCAGGGGCCGGCGAAGAGACGGTGCGGAGCGCTCATGCGTGACTGAGGCCGGTCAAACTGCTGTCAGCCTATCACGCCAAAGCCGCCAGGCTCATGCGCGTGTCGCGCCTTACTGCACAGGCTTCGGCTGTGGTTTTGGCTTCGTCTTCGCCTTCCGTCTCGCCGGCGGGCGTTTCAAGCCCTCGGGACCGCAACGCACATAGACCATCGTGCCGTAGCGGCTCTGAACCTCGGGATCCATCCACCGCAGGATCAGCACGCGGCCGTCGAATGACACGACTTCGCGGTCCTGCACGCCGCCGGGCTCGCCTTCGGGTCCGATATAGGTCTTGCCGCCCGGACCTCCCTT
>DASSRW010000143.1:0-13795 GCA_035701545.1 Pseudolabrys sp. | reverse complement strand
GCATGAAGCCTGCGCCCTTTGTCCGCCACGTGCCGAAGACGCTTGAGGAAGCGCTGGCGATTTTGGCGAAGGTCGCGCCCGAGGACGGCCGCGTGTTGGCCGGCGGGCAAAGCCTCGTGCCGATCATGGCGTTCCGCATGGCCCGGCCGGCGCATCTCGTCGACATCAATGAAGTTGCCGGACTCGACAAGCTGAAAGTCGAGAACGGAGCGCTCGTCATCGGCGCGCGCGTGCGTCACGCCGCGTTTCACAAGCCGATGGCCGATGGACCGCTCGGCAAGCTGTTGACCGCTGTTGTCCGCAGCATCGCGCACTATCCGATCCGTGTGCGCGGCACGTTCTGCGGCAGCCTCGCGCATGCCGATCCGGCGTCGGAATGGTGCCTCGTTGCGGCGACGCTCGACGCAACGATCGTTGCCAGAAGCACGCGCGGCGAGCGGCCGATTCCGGCCAGGGATTTTTTCGCCGGCGTCATGTCGACGGCGCTGGCGGAAGATGAATTGCTCGCCGAAGCGCGGCTGCCGCTGCTGCCGAGCGACGCGAAGTTCGGCTTCAACGAGTTCAGCCGCCGCGCCGGCGATTTTGCGATGTCGGCTTCTCTCATTACCTACCGCGAGAGTAGCGGCAAGATTGTCGAAGCACGCGTCGGCGTCGGCGGCGCCGAAGATCATCCGCGCCGGATTCCGCAAGCCGAAGCCGCGCTCAACGGCAAAATACCGGACGACAAGACGTTTCGAGCGGCCGCAGAGGCTGCCGCCAGTGCGATCGACCCGCTGGAAGATCACCAGACGACAGCGGAGTACCGGCGCGACCTCGTGCGCGCCGTCGTGCGCCGCGCACTCGAAGCGAGTGCGCAATGACCGCGCACGCGAAGACAATCGAAACCAAAGGCTCCGGCGCAAAATGGGTCGGCCGCGCCATCCGCCGCGTGGAAGACCCGGCGCTCGTCACCGGGCGCGGGCGCTTCACGGCCGATCTTCCGGCCGCGCACTGGGTGCGCTTTGTGCGCAGCCCGGTCGCCGCCGGAACGATCAAATCGATCGCGACGCCAAAGGGCGCGACCGTGATCACCGCCGCCGATCTCGAGGGCGTGAAGACGATCACGCCGATGCTGCACAAATTCAACTACAAACCGGTCGGCCAGCCCGTTCTGGCCGACGGCGTCGTGCGCTTCACCGGCGAGCCCGTTGCCGCTGTCCTCGCGGCGAGCAAGGAAGAGGCCGAGGACATCGCCGATCGCGTCGAACTGGATATTCACGAGAGCGATCCGGTTGTCGACGCACGCACAGCGCTCAACGGCGCGCAATCGGTCCACCCCGGCGTCGCGGCTAACGTCATCCTTGAAGGTAAACTGAAGACACCTGACTTCGATGCGGTTTGGCAAAGCGCGGCGAAGACAATCACGGTCGAGGCGCGCTCGCGCCGGCAGAACGCGACGCCCATGGAAGCGCGCGGCGGCCACGCCGCCTACGATGCCGCAACCGGCCGCGTGACGCTGACCTGCACGACGCAGATGCCGCATCTGACGCGCACGGCGATTGCCGACCTGCTGGGCTTTCCCGAAGCCGATCTGCGCATCATCGCGCCCGACGTCGGCGGCGGCTTCGGCCAGAAGATGTCGCTCGCGCCCGAATACGTGCTGCTCGTCTGGCTCGCGCGCAAGCTCAAAAGCTCGGTGGCGTGGACCGAGGACCGGCGCGAAAACCTGATCGCCGGCTTTCACAGCCGCGACCAGTACGTGACGCTGGAAGGTGCGTTCGACAAGAACGGCAAGCTGCTCGCACTCGACGCTGATATCATTTCCAACGTCGGCGCCTATTCCTGTTACCCAACCACCTGCGGTGTCGAGCCGCTGATGGCGCTCGCCGAACTGCCCGGGCCTTATGATTTCCGCGCTTACTCCTGCCGCGCGCGCGGCGTGCTCACCAATACCTGTACAATGGCGCCGTACCGCGGCGTGTCGCGGCCGATCATCACCTTCGCGCTCGAACGGCTGATGGACAAAGCGGCCGCGGCATTCGGCATCGATCCGGTCGACATCCGCCGCAGCAACCTCATCGACAAGTTTCCCTACACGTCCGCCGCCGGCCTGGTGTTCGACGAGGCAAGCTACAAGCAGACGCTGGAGATGGCAGCCGAGGCCATCGACGTTCCGGCTTTCCGCAAGCGGCAAAAGGAAGCGCGCGCGCGAGGCCGCTATCTCGGCATCGGCTTTGCCACTTTTTCCGAGCGCACCGGCTACGGCAGTCCTGCGTTTGCCGCACGCGGCATGGACATCACCGTCGGCTGGGAGACGGTCATCCTTTCGGTCGACCCTTCCGGCTTCATCGAAGCGCACATCGGCGCCTCGCCGCATGGCCAGGGCCTGCGCACCACGCTGGCGCAGATCATCGCTGATGAGATCGGCGTCACGCCCGACATGATCAGGGTGGTGCACGGCGACACCGACCGCGCGCCTTACGGCTGGGGGACCTTCGCCAGCCGCTCGCTGGTGATCTGCGGCGGCGCAACGATGATGGCGGCGCAGAAGGTGCGCGCCAAGCTCATCCGGATCGCCAGCCACATGCTGGAGGCGGCCGCGGGCGATATCGTGCTGGAGAACGGCCATGCCAAGGTTGCCGGCACCGACCGCAGTGTCAGCATCGCGGCAATGGCGCGCGAAGTCTACACGCAGACGCACCGCTTCAAGGGCGAGATCGAGCCGGGCATCACCGAAACAGCGACCTACGATCCGCCCGGCACGTTTTCCAATGCATGCCATGCTGCCACCGTCGGGGTCGACGTCGAGACCGGCCGCGTGACGATCGAACGCTATCTCGTTGCGGAAGATGCCGGGCGCATCATCAATCCGATGATCGCCGACGGCCAGGTGCACGGCGGTGTCGCACAGGGCATCGGCAATGCGCTGCTGGAAGAGATCGTCTACGACGAAACGGGAAACATTCTCTCTTCCACTCTCGCCGACTATCTGCCGCCGACCGCGCGCGAGGTGCCGCAGATCGAGCTGCACCACATGGAAACGCCGAGCGAGAACTCGCTGACGAAGGCGAAAGGCCTCGGCGAAGGCGGCGGCATCGGCGCGCCGGCGGCCATCATCAACGCTATCAACGATGCATTGACTCCCTTCGGCGTGGCGATCGAGGAAATCCCGGCGACGCCGCAGCGCATCCGCGCCGCGGTGCGCAAGGCGGAGAACAAGCCGTGACCCAAGTGCGGACCCTACCTTTTTCCTTACCCTCCCCTAGTGGTGAGGGTCGACGCACGAAGTGCGTCGGGGTGGGGGTCCTTGTGACGCAACCACCCCCGCCCCCTCTCCACAAGGGGGAGGGGAGAAAGCCGTGGCATGACCGGCAAAACCGCCATCACCCTCACCATTAACGGCCGCGAGCACGCCATCAGCGTCGAGCCGCGGCGCACGCTGGTGGACGCCATCCGTGAGGATTGCGGGCAGACCGGCACGCATATCGGCTGCGAGCACGGCATCTGCGGCGCCTGCACGGTTATCGTCGACGGCGAGCCGGTGCGCTCGTGCCTGATGTTCGCGGTGCAGGCGGACGGCAGGAAAATCCGCACCGTCGAAGGCCTTGCCGATGGCGACAAGCTGCATCCGATGCAGCAGGCATTCATGGATCACCACGGGCTTCAGTGCGGGTTCTGCACGCCGGGCTTTCTGATGCTCGCCGTCGGCGTGCTCGAGCGCGAGCCGGACATTTCCGACGAGGATCTTCTCGACGTGCTGTCGTCCAATCTCTGCCGCTGCACGGGCTATCAGAACATCATCAAGGCCGTGCGCACCGCGGCAAAAGAGATGCGCGGAAAGTAAATGCTGCCGATCTGTCATTCCGGGACGCGAGTGAAACGAGCGGACCCGGAATCCATACTCCGCAGCGCAGAGATTATGGATTCCGGGTTCGCGGCCTTTCGGCCGCGCCCCGGAATGACGAATTGAAATCGATGCGCGATGTCTGACGCAGGGCACAAATTCATCGGCCGTTCGGTGCCGCGGCTGGAAGACAGGCCGCTGCTGCTAGGCCAGGGCCGGTTTGCGGCCGACATTTCCTTTCCCAGCCAGCTGCACATGCGCGTCGTGCGCTCGTCCGTGGCGCACGGAAAATTACTGAACATCAACACCAAGACCGCGCGCGCGCATCCGGGCGTGCACGCGGTGTGGACGTTTGCGGACGTGGCGCACATTCCGCCGATCGGATTCCGTCTGACGGGACTGAAGGAGCTCGAACCCTATCGACAGCACGTGCTCGCGCGCGACTACGTGCGCTACGTCGGCGAGGCGGTCGCGGTCGTGTTCGCGGGCAGCCAATACGTGGCCGAGGATGCCGCCGAGCTGGTCGAGGTTTCGGTCGATCAGCGCCGAGCAACGCTGCTCGCGACCGAGCAACCGGGCTTCTTCGACGATGAACTGCGCACCGAACCAAGCGTGCTGCGCAAGGGCTACGGCGATGTTGATGCGGCCTTCCGCGCCGCCCATGCCATTGTTTCCCTTGAGCTTTCCATCGGCCGCCACACCGGCGTGCCGATCGAGACGCGCGGCGCCATCGCGCGTTACGACGAGAAGCATGACATCCTGGAGATGCACGGCGCCGCCAAGGTGCCGCACTGGAATCGCGACCAGATCGCGCAACTGCTTGGCCGCGAAAAGGAATCCGTGCAGCTCTACGAAGGTCATGTCGGCGGCGGCTTCGGCATCCGCGGCGAGCTTTATCCGGAAGACGTGCTTTGTTGCTATGCCGCGCTGAAATTGCGCAGACCGGTCAAGTGGATCGAGGACCGGCGCGAGCATCTGATCGCCGCCAATCACTCGCGCCAGCAGCATCACAAGATTCGCGCCGCCATCGATTCACAAGGCCGCATTCTTGGCATCGAGGACGAATTCTTTCACGACAACGGCGCCTATATGCGTACCCACGCGGCGACGGTGCCCGATCTCGCCGCCGCCATGCTGCCCGGTCCCTATCGCGTTCCGGCCTATCGGGCCATCGGCCACATCCGGCTCACCAACAAGACGCCGTGCGGCACCTATCGTGCGCCGGGCCGCTACGAGACGACGTTCGTGCGCGAGCGTTTGCTTGACGCGATTGCCGCCAAAGTCGGCGTCGACGCTATCGAAATCCGCCGCCGCAATCTGATCGGCCGCAACGCGATGCCCTACGCGCTCGGGCTCGACACGCTCGGCACCGAGATCATCTACGATTCCGGCGATTACGCGCTGCTGCTCAACAAGGCACTCGTGGCGGTCAAGTGGGATGCCTTGCAAACCGAACTGAGATCGCGGCGTGGCAATGGCGAGAAAGTCGGCGCCGGCCTGGCAATATTCGTCGAGAAGAGCGGACTCGGGCCTTTCGACAAGGTGCGCATCGAAGTTGCGGCGGATGGGCATGTGAGCGTCATCACCGGCGTGGCCTCCATCGGCCAGGGAGTCGAAACCGTCATCGCGCAGATTTGCGCCGACACGCTGGGCGTGGATTACACCAACGTTCGCGTGGTGCACGGCCAGACCGACCGCATCGACAAGGGGATGGGCGCATTCGCCTCGCGCGTGACTGTCATGTGCGGCGAAGCAACCAGACTCGCGGCAACAAAGCTGCGGGAGAAGGCGCTGACGGTGGCCGCGGAACTGATGCAGAAGAACGCAGAGCAACTGACGATTCTCGACGGCCAAATCGTGAGCAAAGGCGAGCAGCACGGGCCATCGATGGCAATCGGCGATGTCGCGCGCGCGCGCAATGGCGCGCTGGTCGCGGAAGACCAATTCGATTCGGCGCACATGGTCTATCCTTATGGCGTCCACGTCGCGACGGTTGCTGTGGATACGGAATCCGGCGCAGTGAAGATCGAGAACTATCTCGTCGCCTACGATATCGGCAAAGCCGTCAATCCGATGCTCGTCGAGGGACAGATTCTCGGCGGCGTCGCGCAAGGGATCGGCGGGGCGCTGCTGGAGGAATTCCTCTACGACGAAAGCGGCGAGCCGCTTTCCGTCACCTTTGCCGATTACCTGATGCCGACCGCGCGTGAGACACCGCCCATAACTGTGCTGTTGTCGGAAGACGCGCCGAGCCCGCTCAATCCGCTGGGCCTCAAGGGCGCCGGCGAAGGGGGCGTCAATGCGGCCGGCGCGGCCATCGCTTCCGCTATCGACGACGCGCTCGGCGTTCCGGGCGCGGTGACGCAACTTCCAGTCTCGCCGCAGCGGCTGAAAGCCATTCTGAAAGGCCGTCAGCGGAGCTGATCACGAATTTAGAATTCGTCGCCCGTCTGACGTTGCGCGATGCTGGCGCGCAGTTGCTGAAGATCGAGCGTGCACAGCGTATGGCGGTGGGTGCCGGCGGGCATTCCCCACTTTGCGCAATAAGAGCTGTCTTCGGCCGCGATCTCCTGCGCCTGCTCACGTTCAAACGCGACTCTGGCCGCCAGCAGCTGCGGCGTGACGAAGACTACGGTGTAGAGGACGAACACGAAGAGCATGGCCCACAAGGCGGCATGCACATGATCATAGACGGCATGAATTCTCCGCCAGGCCTTGCGCGACATCATCGCCGCCTCGCCAGCGTCATGCCGTCACCTACCGGCAACACGACGCGATCGACGCGCTCATCGCGTGAAATCTTGTCATTGAGCGCGCGGATCGGAACGGTGCGCGGACCGTTATCGCCAAGGTCGGCGACGCGCCCGCCTTGCAGCATGTTATCGAGGACGACCAGGCCGCCCTGCCGCACCAACACGAGCGCCGTTTCATAATAGGCGTCGTATTCGTCTTTGTTTGCATCGACGAAGGCCAGATCGAAGGCCCTGCCGCCCGCAGCCAGAGAGGCAAGCGACTCGAGCGCGGGGCCGATCCGCACGTCGATTTTGTCCGCGACCTGCGCCCGCGCCCAATAAGGCCGCCCGATGTTGACCCAATCCTCATTGACATCGCAGGTGACAAGGCAACCATCGGCGGGCAACGCCAGCGCCATGGCGAGCGCGCTGTAGCCCGTGAACGTTCCGATCTCGAGCGCCCGACGCGCTCCCATCAGCCGGACGAGAAACGCGAGGAAATGCCCCTGCTCTGGCGCGATCTGCAGGCGCGCATTCGGCATTGTCGCCGTGCGCTCGCGCAGCTTGCGCAGTTCTTCGTGCTCGGGCGGCTCGCTCGAAATCAGATAGGCATGAAGGCGGGCGTCGAGTGCAATCGCGTAGCCCATCGCGGTCCTCGTGCACTCAGTTCATCAAGTGCATTCGCTTGATGACCGGCTTCCAGAGCGCTTGCTCGTGGGCGATGTACTGTGCCGTTTCCGCCGGGCTCGTTGCGTGTGAATAGGTTCCCAGGCTTGCAAGCTTTTGCTTTACCTCGGGCTCGGCAAGCACGGTATTGAGGTCCGCGTTCACCTTCTTGCGAATCGCGTCCGGCGTGCCGGCAGGCGCCATGAGGGCAAACCAGCCCTTGGCCGTGTAGCCTGGAATCGTCTCCGCGATGGTCGGCAGATCGGGAAATTCCGGCAGACGTTTGGCCGAGGAGACGGCCAGCGCCTTGATTTGCCCACCGGCGATGGCGCCGCGCAGACCCGACACGCTTTCGACAACCGCCGAAACAGTGCCGCTCATCACGTCGCCGACCGCCTTGGCCGTGTTCGGATAGGCGACGAATTTCATTCTGATGCCGGCCTGCGAGAGAAAAAGCACGGTCGCAAGATGCGGCGCCGAGGCGCGGATTGTGCCGTACAGCAATTCGCCTTGTCGCTTTCTCGCCAAGGCAATCAAATCGGCAAGCGAATTCAATCCGAGCTTGGGATCGACGGCGATCGCAAACGGCTGCTCGGCGATCAGCCCAATCGGCACGATGTCGCGTTGCAGATCGAACGGCAGATCCGGGTGTATTTCCGGCAGGATTACGAAAGTCGAGCCCAGCGCAACGTAAAGCGTGTAGCCGTCCGGAACGGATTTCTTGACTGCGAGCGTGGCAATGATCGCGCGTCCACCCGGCCGGTTCTCGACGACGACGCGCTCTCCCCAGAGTCTCGTCAGTCCGTCCGCCACAATACGGGCAATGACGTCGGGGCCGTTACCGGCAGGCGTCGAACAAATCATCGTTACAGGTTTGTCCGGGTAAGCTCCCGACCAAGCCCGCGTGACGGCTAAGGAAGCCGGAAGACCCAATCCGGCGGCAATGCAGAAATCGCGGCGCGATATTGTCATGTGACCTCTCAGCAATCCGATTCCAGCGGCAACGCTGGTTTGAAGCAAAGCGCGCGGCCGCTATAAAGAGAAGCTCGATTTCGAGATATCGCTATAACCTGGCGATATAGGAGGACCGAACCCATGCCGTGGGACCAGCGTATCAAACGCCGGCTCAAGCTGCGCGATCTGGACATGCTGATGGCCGTCATCCAATGCGGCAGCATGGCCAAGGCGGCCAACCAGCTTGCGGTCTCGCAACCCGCCGTATCGAAGGCGATTTCCGACATGGAACGGACGCTCGGCGTGCAATTGCTCGACCGCACGGCGCAAGGTGTAACGCCGACGCTTTACGGAAAGGCGTTGCAAAAATGGGCGACGGCCGTTTTCGACGATTTGCGGCAAGGTGTGAACGAGCTCGAATTTCTCGCCGATCCAACGATCGGCGAGGTGCGCGTCGGCGCCAGCGAGCCGATGCAGGGCGGTTTCGTCCCGCGTGTCATCGATCGGCTGACTCGAGAACATCCGCGTGTCTCGATTCACGTTGCCCAGCTCTCCGCCTGGATGGGTCAGCTGCACGAATTGCGGGCTCGAATGATCGACCTGCAAATCGGCCGGCTCAAGCAGCCCTTCGTCGAAGACGATCTTCAGGCTGAGATCCTGTTCAATGATCACGCGTATCTTGTGGCGGCTGCCCACAATCCGCTGTGCAGGCGCCGCAATCTCAGGCTCGCCGATCTGGTCGACGAGCACTGGAGCCTTCCGCCGCCAAGCCAGAACGTAGCCGGAATGCTCTTTGCCGAAACATTCAAAAAGCACGGCCTCGATTTGCCGAAAAAAACCGTGGTCACGCCCTCGATCCAGGTGCATTGCGCGCTGCTGATGACCGGGCGTTACCTCGCCGTATTTCCGGGCTCGCTGCTGCGCTTCGGCACGCAGCACCTTCCGCTTAAAATTCTCCCAGTCGAGATGGCCGCGCATACGCCGGTCGGAATCGTCACGCTGAAAAACCGCACCGTCAGCCCCGTGGCTCAGCTTTTTATTGACTGCGCCCGCGAAGTCGCCAAGACAATGGACCAGCCAAAGCTCGGCCGCATTCACACCACGCGAACGAGAACCTGAGCCAATCGTCGGCCATTTTGGCAAGGGACATTTCGGAGACGGCATGAAGTTCGCGCATTTCAGCCACGTCTGGGCCAAGTCCGGCATGACGCCGCACGAACGCTACGAGGAGCTGTGGCGCGAACTGGAATTGTGTGACGCGCTCGGCTTCGACTACGCCTTCTGCGTCGAGCACCATTTCCGCCCGGACGAAAGCTGGATTTCGTCACCCAGTCTCTTCGCGGTTGGCGCCGGCGCGCGCACCAAGCGCCTGCGGATCGGCCCAATGGGCTACATCGTGCCGCTTTATCATCCGCTGCGGCTGGCGGAAGAAATTGCCGTTGTCGACCAGATGCTGGGCGGGCGCATGGAGCTCGGCCTCGTGCCCGGCATCAATCCGGATTACTTCAAGCCGTTCGGCTTCGACTACGGCCAGCGCAAATCGCCGACGCTCGAATTCGTCGACTACCTGCGCGCGGCCTACGGCGAAACGCAGCCATTCTCCTTTCACGGCGCGGAATTTCACACCGACAGCGCCTTGTTGGCGGTGCAACCGTTCCAGCGCCCTCACCCGCCGCTGTGGATGATGAGCCGCGATCCGCGGACGCTCGAATTCTGCGCGAAGAACGGCATCAATCCCGGCTATTTCCTGATCTACCCGCGCGCCGACGCCGCGCCGCGCTACCACAAATTCCTTGCCGATTGGGAGAAGGCCGGCTGGCCGCGCAAGCCGAACATCGCCTACTGCACGGTTGTTTACGTCGACGAAACGGACGAGAAGGCGATCGACACGGCGCTCTTTCGCGCGAGCCGCGCCTATGAAGGCTTCATGAAGCCCGCACAACCGGGGGAAACATTCGCCGAGCGCGCCCGCAAGCACGCCGAGTTCTTCACGGGTCGCGGCGAACCTGGCGCCTCGGAAATCATGGCTAATCTGTTCGATCCGGACTACCTGATGCGCAACGCGCTGGTATTCATCGGCTCGCCGGAGACCGTGGCCGGGAAGTTGCGGGCGGCCGCCGAACACGGCCTGTTCAACACGTTCCTCGGCGAGTTCAGTTTTTCCGACCTGCCCGCCGACGATCTGATGCGCTCCATCCGATTGTTCGGCGAGAAGGTCATGCCGGCGCTGCGCGACTACGAGCCGTTCTAGGAACAAAAAGAAAAATGCCGAAATACAAAATTCTGATTGCCGGCGCAGGCCTCGGCGGGCTCACCGCCGCTTCCTGCCTGATGAAGGCCGGGCACAAGGTCGAGGTTTACGAGCAGGCACCGAAGCTCGGCGAAATCGGCGCCGGCATCCAGATCAGCGCCAATGCCATGCATGTGATGCGCGATCTTGGCCTTGAGCCCGCGATCCGCAAAGCGGGCGTGCATCCGGGCGCCTACGTGTTTCGCCTGCACGATACCGGCGAGGAAATTCAGCGCTTCTCGCTGTCGGCCGAGCACGAGCGCATGCACGGCGCGCCCTACACGCAGCTGCACCGCGCCGACTTCCACGAAATGCTCGCCGTCAAGGCGCACGAATTCGATCCCGCCGTGGTTCATCTCGACAGGCACGCAACCGGGTACACCGAAACTGACGACGGCGTGACGCTGCATTTTGCGGACGGGACGAGCGCGCGCGGCGACCTGCTCGTTGGCGCGGACGGGATCAAATCCGCCGTGCGCCAGCAGATGATCGGTGACGTGGTTGCGACCTATACCGGCGATGCGGCGTGGCGCATTACGGTGCCGACCAAGCGTCTCGGCAAGGACGCGCTCGACAAGGTGATGTCCGTGTTCGTCGGGCCGGGTTTGCACGCGGTCTGCTATTACCTGCGTGGCGGCGCGTTGCTCAATTTCGTCGGCTGCGTTGAGACTCCGGATGTCTCCGACGAATCCTGGACGCTGAAATTTCCCTGGCAGAAGCTGAAGGACGATTACCGCGGCTGGCATTCCAGCATTCAGGCGATCATCGACAATGCCGACAAGGACCAATGCTATCGCTGGTCGCTGCACACCCGTCCGACGATGCGGCAGTGGAGCACCGGCCGCGTCACGCTGCTCGGCGACTCGGCGCATTCGACGCTGCCGTATCTTGCGCAAGGCGCGGCGATGGCGATCGAGGATGCCGCCGTGCTGACGCGCGCGCTGGGCATGATGCCGTCCATTGCGGCGGCGCTCGAGCTTTATCAGCGCAATCGCGTCGAGCGCACGGCGAAAGTGGTCGCACAATCGACCTATAATCGCGAGCTATTCCATTTGCGCTCGGTCGACGAAATCCGCGCGCGCTTCGCCAGGCGCAACGAAGGCGAAGACCGCAACAAGTGGCTTTATTCGTATAACCCGCTGACGGTTGCGCTGACGTAAGGCCGTCAATCAGCCGGCATTCCGGGGCGCTCGCAAAGCGAGCGAACCCGGAATCCAGAAGCAGATGCGGAGCTTGGGTCTGGATTCCGGATCTGGCACTTCGTGCAGTCCCGGAATGACGCCGTTTTACTCCGCTGGCACTTCGGCCTGCTGTAAGTAGCGCCGCTCCTTCAACCGCCGCGTATTCAGCCGGTGGATCGCATAGCAGACGATTGCGCCCGCCAGGAACGGCAGCGACGACCAGACGTAGAGATGCTGCACCGGCATGCCGACGAACAGCGCCCCCACCAGCGGGCCCACGATCGAGCCGATGCGGCCGATACCGAGTTCCCAGCCCGATCCGTTCGCGCGCAGCGACGTCGGATAGACCAGCGCCCCGGCAACGTTGATGCCGGTCTGCACGCCAAGCACGCAGAAGCCGGCAAAGAACGTGACGATCATCAGGACAGGCACCGAGGTTACGCCGGCGTAGCCGATCAAAGCCACAACCGGCACGGAGATGAGGAACACAATCGCGATTGCAAAGAACTGCTGGCGCTCGAACCAGCGAGCCAGCAACAGCGCGCCGACCGTACCGCCCACCTGCAGACTCGAAATGGCAAGCCCGGCAGTGGACAGCGGCAGCTTGGCCGCCACCAGCAGCGTCGGTGTCCAACTGAGCAGGAAATAGAAACCCATCAGGTTCAGCGCAAACAGCAGCCACAGCAGCGGCGTGATCAGCGCCAGGCCGTCGCGGAACAGGTAAACCGGATTGAAGCCGGGAAACTGGTGCTCGTCCTCGATCACGAACCGGGCATTCGGCGGCACCCTGTAGCTGGGATTGATGATGCCGATGAGCTTGACCATGCGCGCGCGCTGGCTTTCGTGCAGCGCCATGTACTTGATCGATTCCGGCAGCGCGAAGATCGCCGCAATCGCGACCACAATCGGCACGATGCCGCCGATGGTGAACAGAATCTGCCAGCCGTGCGTCGGCCCCCAGATATCTGCCACGACGCCCGGAAAGGCGCCGCCGAGCGGCACACATCCGACCGTAACAAGGGCCAATGTCGCGCGCAGCCGGCGAGGCGCCGACTCGGCATTGATGGCGACCACGTTCGGAATGACGCCGCCAATGCCGAGTCCCGCAATCAGGCGGAGCCAGAACATCTGGTCCAGATTGGTTGCGTAGGCCGCGATCCACGTGAACACGCCGAACGTCAGGTTCGAGCCGATGAGCGCGGCCTTGCGGCCGTAGCGGTCGCCGATCCAGCCGAACAGCGCCGAGCCGAACAGGATGCCGATGAGGCTGGCGCTCAACACCGGGCCGAGCGCCGCGCGATTGGCGAGATGCCACTCGCGCACCAGGTGGGGCGAAGCGACGGCGATCGCCGCGATGTCGTAGCCGTCGATCAATGCGAGCAGGATCGACCAGGCCATCAGGTTGACGTGGAAAGAACTGAGGCCGCGTTCGTCGAGCAAGCGCGAAACCTGTACCACCGGCTGGTCCGCCATTACACTCCTCCCAGGAATGATTTTTTTCTGCCCCGTCTGGCGGTGAAAATAGTAAGCCAACGGCGACCCTGTTGAATAGCGGGAGGTCGGCCAGGTCGCGGCGAGCTAGCAGGACTTCAGCAGAGCTTTTTCAAAAGCCTGACGGCCAGGCGCTGCTCGTCGGCCGTCAAGGGCTCGAGCGTCTCGGCCGTGATCTGTGCTGCGACCGCCATGGCGGCCACAATGAGTTGACGGCCGCGGTCGGTCAGCGCGACGGCGCGACGGCGGCGGTCATTGGCGTCATTCATGACGGTAAGCAGCCGCCGGGCAGCCAGGCGATCCACCACGCCCTTGATGGTGGCGGCATCGAGATAGATCAGCCGGCCGAGATGATTTTGCGAGCAGGGCCCGACCTCATAAAGCTTCGCCAGCGCGGCAAATTGCGTTTGCGTCAGCTTTTCGATCATGCGGGACGTGAAGATCGCCGTGTGCCGCTGCATCGCCACGCGCATCAGAAAGCCGACCTGCCGGTCGAGCACATAGCGGCCCTCTTCCAGCGCGTCGGGCGCGTCGGGCAGAACGGTCAGCTTTTGGCTGCGGAGCATTTCTGTCATTGTTCCCGCCTCGTGTTATGCGCGAAACGCGGCGGCGGTTCAATTGCTGAGGAAGGCTATTTTCGCCGGCTCGCGGCAAAGTG
>DASSRW010000142.1:0-13493 GCA_035701545.1 Pseudolabrys sp. | reverse complement strand
CAAGCTACCGAAACTCCACGTCCCATTGTGAGCGGCTAGTCCCGGTCACACAGCGCAAACAAAGCCCTAACCATTTCTTACTCATTTCTTATCCAAATTCTTTTCGATCTCTAAACCTTAAGAGATCGTTTACCAAATGGCCCGAAGACTAGGGACCGGCAGTGCGTCGCGCGTTCGCTGCTGCGGTCCGCCGCGCGCGGAACTTCCGCTGCCGAAGGCCTCGAGGGGACAGGGGACAAGCTTGCCGAGAGGCCGATATCCGATTGGGCATGACCGACTTTCCGCTCGTGCCAGTGCTGCGCCCCGCCTGGGGCCTATGTCTGAAGAGCCGGTGCGATGGACGGTCGGGGACGCCTCGCTCAGTCATTGAAGGCAAGGCGCGGCGCGCGCCCGCCGGCGGAGCCATCGCACATGATGGTGGTGGCCGGACGCTGGCGCCGGTGGGCACGGCGCAGGCTTGCGCCGATCCTGCAATGCGATCCGCCGCGCGGCCTTGGCTCGGCCGCGGCCATCGTTTTTGTGCTCGGAAGCGTCGGCTACGGCGTCGCCAAAGGCGGCCACATGCCGGAAATCGCCGCAGGCGTTCAGGAAGTCTGCGATGCCGCCGCCAATGCGGCCGGCTTCCGCATTTCCTCCGTCGCCATGAACGGCGAGACCGCGCTTGGCCGCGAGCAGGTTCTGCGGCTTGCCGGCATAACCGATCATTCCTCGCTGCTGTTCCTGAATGCGGCCGCCACCCGCGCGCGCCTTGAAGCCGATCCCTGGATCGCCGAAGCCACGGTCCTGAAACTCTATCCGGGGCAGCTGCAGATCCGCATCAAGGAGCGCAAGGCATTCGCGCTCTGGCAGAACAACGGCGAAGTGTCGGTCATCGCCGCCGACGGCGCCGTGCTCCAGCCGTTCACGCCGCGTTTCCGCGCATTGCCGTTCGTGGTCGGCGACGGCGCCCAGCGCAAGGCGCAGGCCTTCCTGCGCGTCGTCGGCGAATATCGCGACATCGCGGATCAAATCGCCTCTTCGGTGCTGGTGGCCGATCGCCGCTGGAATTTGAACCTGAAAAACGGAGTCGAAGTTCGCCTGCCCGAGACAGGCATCCAGCAGGCGCTGGATACGCTCCTGCGCCTCGACCGCGACAAGAAATTGCTGTCGCGCGATATCACCGTTGTCGACCTGCGCCTGCATGATCGCGTCAGCGTGCGCCTTTCCGACGCCGCCGCTGCGGCGCGCGCCGAGGCCTTCAAGCCGAAAAAGCCCAAGCGCAAAGGGAGCGACGCATGAGCACGGGCGTGGCTTTTTTTATCTGTCATTCCGGGGCGCCGCGTAGCGGCGAACCCGGAATCCAGATGCAAGCACGAACCATGTTTCTGGATTCCGGGTTCGCGCTTTCAGCGCGCCCCGGAATGACGAGGAGCGACGCATGAGCGTGCTTCGTTTTGGCATGACGCCGAAGATGAAGCCGGTGTCGCCCAAGCGCAGCGCGGTCGTGGCCGCGCTCGATATCGGGACCAGCAAGATCGTCTGCCTGATCGCGCGGCTTGAGCCGCACCCGCCGCAGGAGGTGCTGCGCCGCCGCACGCACGGGGTGCGGATTCTCGGCTTCGGGCACACCGCCTCGCGTGGGGTGAAGGCGGGCGGCGTGGTCGACCTCATTGCGGCCGAAGAGGTCGTCCGCCAGGCCATCGATACGGCCGAGCGTGCCGCCGACGTTCAGCTCGAATCCGTCATCGTGTCGCTGTCCGGCGGACGGCTCGGCAGCGAGCGGTTCACCGCCGACATCGAACTTCCCAATATCGCCGTCAGCGACGCCGACATTGGCCGCGTCCTGAGCGCTGCGAGCCGCCATTCGGTGCGCGACGGGCGCGCGGTGCTGCATTCGTTGCCGATCGGCTACGCGCTCGACGAGGCGCGCGGCATCCGCGAGCCGCGGGGGATGCTCGGGCGCTATTTCGGCGTCGACATGCATATGGTGACCACCGAGGCCGCGACTGCCCGCAATCTGATGCTGACGGTCGAGCGCAGCCACATCGACGTCGAGGCCATGGTGGCCTCGCCCTATGTCGCCGGCCTTTCGGTGCTCGCCGACGACGAGGCCGACCTGGGGGCGGCCTGCATCGACATGGGGGCGGGAACCACGACAATTGCGGTCTTTTCGGGCGGCCGCTTCGTCCACGCCGACGGCTTCGCGCTCGGCGGCTGGCACGTGACCATGGACCTCGCCCGCGGCCTCAGCGCGCGCATCGCCGATGCCGAGCGAATCAAAGCGATTTATGGCAGTGTTTTAGCGGGCGGTTCGGACGACCGCGACGTGGTCGCCGTCCCCCCGGTTGGCGACGAAGAGACGGAGCCGCCGCAATTCGTTTCCAGGGCGGCCCTCGTGCGCATCATCAAGCCGAGGGTTGAAGAGATTCTGGAAATGGTTCGCGACCGGCTGGCGGCGTCGCCATTCGCGGCTGAGCCGCGGGCGCGTGTTGTGCTGACCGGCGGCGCGAGTCAGCTCGCCGGTATTGCCGACCTGGCGGCGCGTATTCTTCGCCGTCCGGTGCGTATCGGTCGTCCACTCGGCGTAGCGGGTTTACCGGATGCGGCCAAAGGCCCGGCGTTCGCCGTGGCCGGAGGCCTTCTGGTCTATCCGCAGGCGGCGCATCTGGAGCATTTCGAACCGCGGCGAACGCGGCACCTTATGACAGGAACGGGCGGTTACATGGCACGGGTCGGACAATGGCTGCGCGAAAGCTTCTGATCCGTTTCCCCGGAACCACAAAACGGCCGGTGGCGGACCGGCGCGATCCCGCGACATAACGAGGCAAAGCGACATGAGCATCAACCTGAATATTCCCGACGTCCGCGAGATGAAGCCGCGGATCACCGTCTTTGGCGTCGGTGGCGCCGGTGGCAACGCTGTCAACAACATGATCGCCGCCGGCCTCCAAGGTGTCGACTTTGTCGTCGCCAATACCGACGCGCAGGCGCTGACGCTTTCGAAGGCGGAGCGCATCATCCAGATGGGCGTGCAGGTCACCGAAGGACTCGGTGCCGGCTCGCAGCCGGAAGTCGGGCGGGCCGCGGCTGAAGAAGTAATCGACGAGATACGCGATCATCTGTCCGGCGCGCACATGATCTTCGTCACCGCCGGCATGGGCGGCGGAACGGGCACAGGCGCCGCGCCGGTCATCGCGAGGGTCGCCAAAGAGCTCGGAATTCTCACCGTCGGCGTGGTGACCAAGCCGTTTCAGTTCGAGGGCCAGCGGCGCATGCGCTTTGCCGAGGCCGGCATCGTCGACTTGCAGAAAGTCGTCGACACGCTGTTGATCATTCCGAACCAGAATCTATTTCGTGTCGCAAACGAAAAGACCACGTTTGCCGACGCGTTTGCGATGGCCGACCAGGTGCTCTACTCGGGCGTCGCCTGCATCACCGACCTGATGGTGAAGGAAGGCCTCATCAATCTCGACTTTGCCGACGTGCGTGCGGTCATGCGCGAGATGGGCAAGGCCATGATGGGCACCGGTGAAGCCTCCGGCGAGAAGCGCGCGCTGACGGCGGCCGAAGCGGCGATCGCCAACCCGCTGATCGACGACAGCTCGATGAAAGGCGCGAAAGGCCTGCTGATCTCGATCACCGGCGGCAAGGACCTGACGCTGTACGAGGTCGACGAGGCGGCGACGCGCATCCGCGAGGAGGTCGATCAGGACGCCAATATCATCGTCGGCGCTACCTTCGACGAAAGCCTCGACGGCATCATCCGCGTTTCGGTCGTCGCAACGGGCATCGACAACTCCGCCATCATGCGGACGCCGGCGCCTGTCGAAGTTCGCGCCGCCGAGGTTTCCAAGAAGACGCGGCTGGAACCCCTGCGCGTCGCCGAACGCGTCGAGCGGAGCAATCCGATTCCGCAGGCGCCTGCCGCTGCCACGCAGTCGTCCGCTGCTGCAATCGAGTCAGCCGCACAAGCCGCCGTGGCGGCCGCGATCCTGCCGCCGACCGCGATTGAGGACGTCTCGATCCGGCCCATGCCGGTGAAGCCGTCGCTGTTCGAGGCGCCGGATCAGCCTGCGGCCGAGCAGCCGCTGCCGCGCACGTTCATTCCGCCCGCGCCGGAGCGCACAACAGTGCACACGCCGCGCATGCCACGCATCGATGAATTGCCAGTGCCTGCACAAAACGAAATCAAGGCTCAGCGTGGGGAGCTTCCGGATGAACATCCCGAGAAGCGCCGAATGACGCTGATGCAGCGCCTGGCGCAGGTTGGTCTCGGCCGCCGCGAGGAAGGCGGCGACCAGGCGGCGGCATCGCGCGTGTCCCGCGCGGCGCCACAATTCGAGCGGCCCACTCGTCCGGCCACGCGCGGTCCCGCCAGCCAGGCCGAACCTGTGTCGGAATATGCGCGGCGCACAGCTCCGCAGGGACTCGATCCGCACGGGCGAACGCAACCTGTGCATAACTCGGCTGAGGAAGATCAGCTCGATATTCCGGCTTTTCTCCGGCGGCAGGCGAACTGATCTCGATACGGCTGTCTGACTGAGCAGGCGCGGTTGCCGATTTCCACGGCAGCCGCGTTTCTCGTGCGAGCCACATGATTTACAGATTGTTAAGTAACGCTTTGAATTTTCGATAACTTCTATCAACTTTCATGGCGGCGCCGAATTGGCGGCGCATGCTGGCGCACGTGGACGAATTCGCGCTCTACCAAGGTCGAACGTGGCGCCGGGGCCCACTGGCCCGGCCAATTGCGGCAAAAAAAGGTAACAGTCGGTAAGAAAGCGTGAGTTGGAGAATGGCGATTCGGGGCCTAAGTTTCCGCCGCAGCAGGGACTTTTCGGTCCGCGGGGGCAAGAGCCAGGACTTCCGGTCGGTCGCAGCCTTGAAGGCCGAAATGTGGCTTGTGTTCGGGAAGGATGGGGCCGCATGCCTTGGTCCGGTCGCGTGCATGCGGAAGGGGATAAATGAAAGGCGCCAAGCAAACGACGCTGCGCGATAACGTCGCCATTTCCGGGATTGGCGTTCATTCGGGCCTTCCGGTCACCTTGTCATTGCATCCGGCCGACGACGATACCGGGCTCGTTTTTCAGCGCGTCGGCGCCGACGGCAGCGTCGAGCGCGAGATTCGCGCCGATGTGCGGGCGGTCACCGCGACCGAATTCGCAACCGTACTGGGCGACTCCAAAGGGCCGCTGTGCTCGACCGCCGAGCACTTGCTCGCCGCCCTGCGTGGGCTGAGCGTCGACAACATCATTATCGAGCTTGACGGTCCTGAAGTTCCAATCATGGACGGCAGCGCGGCGCCGTTTGTCGATGCGATCGATCAGGCCGGCCTGACCACGCGCGCCATTCCGCGCCGTTACATCGAAGTTCTCAAGCCGGTGCGCGTCGCGAAAGACAAATCGCTGGGTGAACTGCTGCCCTATCGGCACGGTTTTCGCGTCGAGGCGGAAATTGAATTCGACCATCCCTTGATCGGCCATCAGCAGCTTGCCCTCGATATCGATGCCGCAAGCTTCCGCCGTGAGATCGCGCGCGCCCGCACGTTCGGCTTCATGCGCGACGTCGCGAAGCTGTGGAGCGCCGGGTACGCGCTCGGCGCGTCGTTCGAAAATACGCTCGTCATAACGGATGATCGCGTCCTCAATCCGGAAGGCCTGCGCTTTGCAGACGAGTTCGTGCGCCACAAGGTGCTCGACGCTATCGGCGATCTTGCCTTGGCGGGTTTGCCGCTGATCGGCCTCTACAGAACAATCCGTGGCGGCCACAAGTTGAATTACGCGGTGCTCTCGGCGCTGATGGCCGACAAATCGGCTTGGCGCGTCATCGAGACTGCGGCCGAGCCCGTGCGGCGCTATCGCGGACACGCCGGCGCGCCTGCCGGACTTGCCGCCGCGGCTTATGGTCCCGAGGTCTCCTGACCGCTTAACGGCCCGCCTTAATCCCGGCAGAATGTCCACCTAGTCGGATGGCGAAATCGCGCCTTTTGGGCTAGACGCTCATCGCTAGGGGCTTGGCGCGCACGCTTGTCGACCGCGCGGCTTTCGGGGATCGCACGCTTCCATGCGTTTGTTTCGTATCAAGCCGGGTTGCAGCAGGGGATGCTCGCGGATGGCCACGCGCGTGTTTGCGCTGCTTCTGGTGGCGGGGATGGCGGCCGGTTGCAGCGACATCAAAGGCTTCTTCGGCAACAAGGAAGAGGACCCGCCGGACCGGCCGGCCGAGCAGCTGTACAACGAGGGCCTTTATCTTCTCAACGACAAGCACGACAACAAGAAGGCGGCGCAGAAATTCGAGGAAGTCGACAAGGAGCACCCGTATTCCGAGTGGGCGCGCAAATCGCTGATCATGTCGTCCTATGCCTACTACAGCGGCGGCATGTACGACGAATCGGTCGCTGCCGCGCAGCGCTACATCACGCTGCATCCCGGCAGCCCTGACGCGGCCTATGCGCAGTACCTGATCGGCTCGTCCTATTACGACGAGATTCCCGACATCACGCGCGATCAGGCGCGCACGCAAAAGGCGCTCGATGCGTTGCAGGAGGTCATTCGCAAGTACCCGAACAGCGAGTACGCCATCAGCGCAAAGCAGAAGCTTGAAGTTGCCCGCGACCAGCTTGCCGGCCACGAGATGATGATCGGCCGCTATTATCTTGAGAAGCATCAATACACCGGCGCCATCAACCGCTTCAAAGTCGTCGTGACGCAGTACCAGACCACGCGTCACGTCGAGGAGGCGCTCGAGCGCCTGACCGAGGCCTATATGTCGCTCGGCATCGTGGACGAGGCGCAGACGGCGGCCGCCGTGCTCGGGCACAATTTCCCGGACAGCCCCTGGTACAAGCGCGCTTACGCGCTGGTGAAATCGGGCGGCAAGGAGCCGGTCGAGAACAAGGATTCCTGGATAAGCAAGGCCTTCAAGAAGATCGGGCTCGGCTAGCGGGCGGCGCTCCGAAAGCGATTCACAGCGTCATGGCCGGCCTTGTGCCGGCCATCCACGTCTTTAATGATGGCGAATCTGCAAGGCGTGGATGCCCGGGACAGACCCGGGCATGACAAGCCCTCATCAGGACTTGCCCCGTTCATGCTCTCCCGGCTTTCGATTCGCGACATCGTTCTGATCGATCGGCTCGACATCGATTTCGCCGACGGTCTTGCCGTGCTCACCGGCGAGACCGGCGCAGGCAAGTCGATCCTGCTCGACGCGTTCGCGCTGGCGCTCGGCGCGCGCGGCGATGCCGCGCTGGTGCGGCAAGGCGCGGAGCAGGGCCAGGTGACCGCCGCTTTCGACGTTCCGCGAAATCACCCGGCGCGCACCCTGCTGAAAGCGAACGATATCCCGGCCGACGACGAACTGATCCTGCGCCGCGTGCAGGTTTCCGACGGCCGCACGCGCGCTTTCGTCAACGACCAGCCGGTCAGCGTGCAGGTGATGAAGCAGCTCGGCGAGGCGCTGGTCGAAATCCACGGCCAGCACGACGACCGCGCGCTGGTCGATGCGGCGACTCACCGCCGTCTGCTCGACGCCCATGGCGGGCTCGAAGCCGACGCCGCCGAGGTCGAGCGCCTGTGGGAGGCGCGGCGCGCGACCCTTGCCGCCGCCGATGCACACCGCGCCGACGTCGAGCGCGCCAGGCGCGAAAGCGACTGGCTGCGCCACGCCGTCGATGAGCTGAGCAAGCTGGCGCCGCAGGCCGGCGAGGAGACCACGCTCGCCGAGCGCCGCACCGGCATGATGCAGGCGGAAAAGATCGCGGGCGATCTGCGTGAGGCGCACGAGACGATCGCGGGCGCCAATTCGTCCGTTCCGGCGCTCTCGGGCGTCATCCGGCGCCTTGAACGCCGCAGCGCGCAGGCGCCCGCGCTGGTCGAGCCGGCGGTGAAGGCGCTCGATGCCGCGCTTGGCGCGCTGGAGGAGACGCGCGCGCATCTAGAAGCGGCGTTGCGCGCCGCCGACTACGATCCGGCCGAACTGGAACGCATCGAGGAGCGGCTGTTTGCGCTGCGCGCGGCCGGCCGCAAGTACAACGCGCCGGTGGACGATCTCAATGCGCTTGCCCGCAAATACAGCGATGACCTCGCGCTGATCGATGCCGGCGAGGAGAAATTGAAAGCGCTCGACGCGGCGGCAACGCAGGCCGAGGCCGATTACCGCGCCGCGGCCGGCGCCTTGTCGAAGGCGCGCGCCAGAGCCGCCGGCGCGCTCGACAAAGCCGTCAACGCCGAACTCAAGCCGCTCAAGCTCGAGCGCGCGAAATTCTCGACCGCGCTCGAGATCGATCCGGCTGCCGCCGGACCGCACGGCATCGATCGCGTCGAGTTCTGGGTGCAGACCAATCCCGGGACGCGGCCGGGGCCGCTGATGAAGGTCGCCTCCGGCGGCGAGCTCGCACGCTTCCTGCTCGCGCTGAAAGTCGTGCTGGCGGACCGCGGCTCGGCGCCGACGCTCGTGTTCGACGAGATCGATACCGGCGTCGGCGGCGCGGTGGCGGACGCCATCGGCGTGCGGCTCGCCAGGCTTGGCGCGCGCGTCCAGGTGCTCGCAGTCACGCACGCGCCACAGGTGGCCGCACGGGCGGATCGTCACTACGTCATCAGCAAGGACACGCTGGAGAAGGGCAGGCGCGTCGCCACCCGCGTCACCGAAGTCGCGGCCGACCGCCGGCGCGAGGAAATTGCGCGCATGCTGGCGGGCGCCGAGATCACGAAGGAAGCCCGCGCCGCCGCCGAACGGCTGATCAAGGCGGCGTCGTAGTCATTCCGGGGCCGCAGTCATTCCGGGCCGAATTGCCGCCTTGCCTGTCATTCCGGGGCGCCGCGAAGCGGCGAGCCCGGAATCCATAACCCCAGTCTAACGGGTTATCGAGGGATATAAATCCGACCAGTCAGGATTGTCGTCTTCGATCAGGCGAATTTTCCAGTTGCGCCGCCATTTCTTGATTTCCTTTTCCCGTGCAATGGCCGTTGTCGGATCGTCGTATATCTCAAACCACACGAGACGGATGACGCCGTAGCGCGCCGTGAAGCCGCGCAGTATTTTGTTTCGGTGTTCATAGACGCGGCGAACCAAATCGTTCGTGACGCCAACGTAAAGCGTTCCATGCTTGCCACTTGCCAGAAGATAAACGTAATACATCAAGCGCCGGGATTATGGATTCCGGGCTCGCGCCTTTGGCGCGCCCCGGAATGACGAGAATATGCCCAAACTCCGCACCGACAAGACTCCCGTCGACTTCCTCACCGCCAGGCAGGCGGCGGCGGAGCATGCGCGTCTGACGAAGGAAATTGCCGAGCACGACAGGCGTTACTACCAGAACGATGCGCCGACAATCAGCGACGCCGAATATGACGCGCTGCGCCAGCGCTATAACGCGATCGAAGCCCGCTTCCCGGACCTGAAGACCCTCGAATCGTTGTCGCTCAAGGTTGGCGTGGCGCCCACCGGCAAGTTCAGGAAGGTGCGCCACGCGCTGCCGATGCTGTCGCTCGACAACGCGTTCAGCGACGCTGACGTGACCGACTTCGTCGCCCGCATCCGGCGTTTCCTGAAACTGAGCGACGACGAAAGGATTGCCTTCAGCGCCGAGCCGAAGATCGACGGCCTCTCCATGTCGTTGCGCTACGAAGACGGCGAGCTCGTCACCGGCGCGACCCGCGGCGATGGATTCGAAGGCGAGGATGTCACCGCCAATATCCGCACGCTCGATGACGTGCCGAAGAAGCTGAAAGGCCGCAACGTACCGAAAACATGCGAGGTGCGCGGCGAGGTCTACATGACCAAGAAGGCTTTCCTCGCGCTGAACGAGCGGCAGAAGGAAGCGGGCGGACAGATTTTCGCCAATCCGCGCAATTCGGCGGCGGGCTCGCTGCGGCAGAAGGATGCCGGCATCACCGCGTCTCGACCGCTCGGCTTCTTTGCCTATGCCTGGGGCGAAATGAGCGACATGCCGGCGGACACGCAATCGGGCATGATCAGGTGGTTCGAGAGCTGCGGCTTCAGGACCAACCCGCTCACGAAACTGTGCCGCTCGACCGAAGACTTGATCGCATTCCACAGCGAAATCGAAGAGCAGCGCGCCAGCCTCGACTACGACATCGACGGCGTCGTCTACAAGGTCGACCGCGTCGACTGGCAGGAGCGGCTTGGTTTCGTTTCACGCAGCCCGCGCTGGGCGATCGCGCACAAGTTTCCCGCCGAGCGCGCCATGACGGTGGTCAAGGGTGTGCTGATCACAGTCGGGCGAACCGGCACGCTGACGCCGACCGCGCAGCTCGAGCCGGTCGGCGTGGGCGGCGTCATCGTGCAGAACGCCACCCTGCACAATGAGGACTACATCAAGGGCGTTGGCAACAGCGGAGAGCCGTTGCGCGACGGGCGCGACATCCGCATCGGCGACACCGTCATCATCCAGCGCGCCGGTGATGTCATTCCGCAGGTGGTCGACGTCGTGCTCGACAAGCGGCCCAAGGATGCCAAGCCTTATCAGTTCCCGAAAAAATGCCCGTGTTACCTGCACACCGATGTTGTGCGCGAGACGACGGCGACCGGCGAGGAGGGCGCCCGCAACCGTTGCTCGGGCGAATTTGCGTGCCCCTATCAGAAGATCGAGCATCTGAAGCACTTCGTCTCGCGCCGCGCCTTCGATATCGAGGGCTTGGGCGAGAAGCAGATCGAGCTGTTCTTCGAGAAGGAGTGGCTGAAGGAGCCCGCGGATATCTTCACGCTTCCCGAGCGCAACAGGAAGATCAAATTGGAAGAGATCGAAGGCTTCGGCGAAGTTTCGGTGCGCAACCTGTTCAATGCCATCGAGGCGCGGCGCACGATTGGTCTCGACCGCTTCATCTACGCGCTCGGCATCCGTCAGGTCGGCGAAACGACGGCGCTCGCGCTCGCGCGCGGCTACGGCTCGTGGAAAGCGTTTCACGATGCGGCGCTGAAGCTTGCAAAAGGCGACGAGGAAGCCGCCGCCGACATGGATGCGCTCGACCAGATCGGCGACACCGTCATCGACGCGGTGAAGGCTTATTTCGGCGAAAGTCACAACCGCGGCATCGTCGAGCGGCTCACCAAACAGGTGAAAATCATCGATGCCGAGAAGCCGAAGACCGACAGCCCGGTCGCCGGCAAGACGGTGGTGTTCACGGGTTCGCTTGAGAAAATGACGCGCGAGGAAGCCAAGGCGCAGGCCGAACGGTTGGGTGCCAAGGCATCGGCTTCGGTATCGAAGAAAACCGATTACGTCGTCGCCGGCCCCGGCGCGGGCTCGAAGCTCACCGATGCACAGAAGCTCGGCGTGAAGGTGCTGAGCGAGGATGAGTGGTTGAAGTTGATTTCCTGATGTTTGAGGAATGCATGCGGAGCGGACCGGATGAAGCGGGTCGCGGTATTCGGCAATGCCGGCGGCGGCAAATCGAGGCTGGCGTCACAACTCGCCGCACTGACCGGGCTGCCACTCCATGTCATTGACAAGATTCAGTTCAGGCCCGGCGGCGATTCCGTGTCACACCAGGATTATCTGAAGGCGCACGCCGAACTTCTCGATCGCGACGAGTGGATCATTGACGGCTACGGCACGACGGCGACGGTGTTCGAGCGCTTCGCCAAGGCCGACACGCTGGTCTATGTCGATCTTCCGCTCGTTGTGCACTACTGGTTTGTCAGCAAGCGATTTATCAAAGGGCTGTTCACCGCGCCGGAGGGTTGGCCGGACAACAGCCCGCTCTGGACTAGCACCATGTCGAGCTTCCGGGTTATTCCGCTCTGCCACAGGCATATGACGCCAAAATATCGGCAGCTTGTCGCGGAAGCGGCGGCGACAAAGAGGGTCCACCATCTGAAGTCGCGCAGAGACATCGCAGCTTTTCTTGATGCTGTCAGACGAGAGAAAGTGGTGCCTTGATCTACACGGCTCTCGTGGCTTCTTTCAGCCACTTCCGCGTCTTGGCATCCACCAGCGGACCGATCACGTCGCGCACGCGCTTGTGATAGCCGTTGAGCCACGCACGCTCCTTCGGCGTCAGCATTTTCACGTCGATCAGCCGCCGGTCGATGGGCGCAAGCGTCAGCGTCTCAAACGCGTTGAGCGGCTTCTCCGCGCCCTTGGGCTCCGGCTCGGCGATCACCAGCACCAGGTTTTCGATGCGGATGCCGTAGGCGGCGGGTTTGTAGTAACCCGGCTCGTTCGACAGGATCATGCCGCGCCGCAGCGCCACGGTGCCGAGCTTGGAAATGCGCGCCGGGCCTTCGTGCACCGACAGATAGCTGCCGACGCCATGCCCGGTGCCATGGTCGAAGTCGAGCCCGGCCCGCCACAGCGCCGTGCGCGCCAGCGGATCGAGTTGCGCGCCGGTCGTGTTTTCCGGGAAAACCGCCGTGGCGATTGCGATATGTCCCTTGAGCACGTGCGTGAAACGATCCCGCATTTCGGCGGTCGGTTTGCCGACGATGACCGTTCTCGTGATATCGGTCGTGCCATCCTCATATTGTGCGCCGGAGTCGATCAGGAACAGCTCGTTCCTGCGGATGCGGCGGTTGCTCCTGCGGGTGACGCGGTAGTGCACGATCGCGCCGTTCGGCCCACTGCCGGAAATCGTCGGAAACGAGACATCCTTCAGCACGCCGGTCTCGCGACGGAAGCTTTCCAGCGCCGCCACCGCGTCGATCTCGGTGAGCTTGCCCTTCGGAGCTTCGCGGTCGAACCAGGCGAGAAACCGCACCATCGCTGCACCGTCGCGCTTGTGCGCGGCGCGCGAGCCGGCGATCTCGACCTTGTTTTTGACCGCCTTCATGGCCGTGATCGGGTCGGCGCCGCGCGCGGCCCTGCCGCCGGCATCCGAAATCAGTCCGGCCAATGCGTCGGCGGCGCTCGCCTGATCGAGCCGCACCGTTTTGCCGCTGAAATTTTGGAGGTCTCGCACGAGATCGCCGGGCTCGCGCACGTCGGCGACATCGTCCAGCGTGTGGCGCACCTGGTTGTCGAGCTTGCGGCTGTCGATATAGAGCGCCGGCCTGCCTTCTCCTGGAACGAGCGCGAAAGAAAGCGGCAACGGCGTATGCGCGACATCGCTGCCGCGGATGTTGAAGGTCCAGGCGACGTTCTGCGGGTCGGAAATCACCAGCGCATCGGTGCGCAATTTCGCGATCTCCACACGAATGCGTTTGAGCTTGTCGGCGCTGCTTTCGCCTGCGTAACGCTGGGCGTGCAGCACGACCGGTGCCAGTGGCGGAGCAGGGCGGTCGGTCCACAGCGAATCAATCGGATTGTTCGCGAGCGGAACGAGTGTCGCGCCGGCGGCCGCACAGGCCTTGGCCAGCTTCTCCGCGCCATCGGCAGTGTGCAGCCACGGATCGTAAGCGAGCCTCGCGCCTGGGCGGAGATTGTTTTCGAGCCATTTGTCCGGCGGCATCTCGACCAGATGGACGATCTCGAACATGGCCGGATCGATTTGTTCGCCTGCTTGCACGGTGTAACGCCCGTCGACAAACAGCGCGGCGCGGTCGTCGAGCACGAC
>DASSRW010000141.1:0-7979 GCA_035701545.1 Pseudolabrys sp. | reverse complement strand
GACATCGCCAGCGGCGGCCCTTTGCCGCTCAGGGCATAGGCCAGCCGCGCACCATCGGCCGCCGTGCAAAAACGGATTTCCTGGTTCATGACCGCCGCCCGGCGGCTGATATAGGGCGCCGCCGGCGCCGGAACAACGGCACCATCCTGACCCGCGCCGATCGGAAAGAACTACGCCCGAACGGGCCCGCACTGGCTTGCCCCTTGCATGGGGCATTGGCTATAGCCTGACGAAAGCTGCGGCGGCGGGCGCCGGACCCCCGCGGTCGCCATTCGTACATGATCGGGCGGTAAGATCGCCGCGGCCCGGCCGCGGCCGAACAAGGACCTCGCCAATGCGTGGCGCGCTTGGCGGTCCGCGCGTGCTCTTGCGCCGGCTTCGCGAAGTGATGGCGGAGCCGGTCAGCGCGCAGGATCGTCTCGACAAGGTGGTCGTGCTGATCGCCGCCAATATGGTGGCGGAGGTATGCTCCGTCTACGTGCTGCGCGTAGACGGCACGCTCGAACTCTACGCGACCGAAGGCCTCAAGCGCGACGCCGTCCACCAGACGGTGCTGAAGCAGGACGAAGGCCTCGTCGGCCTGGTCGCCAGCGAAGCCGATCCGATCAACTTGTCGGACGCGCAAAGCCATCCGGCCTTCTCGTTCCGGCCGGAAACCGGCGAAGAGATCTATCATTCCTTCCTCGGCGTGCCGATCCTGCGCGCCGGCAATACGCTCGGCGTGCTGGTCGTGCAGAATCGCGCGCGCCGCACCTACACCGAGGAAGAAGAAGAGGCGTTGCAGACCACGGCGATGGTGCTCGCCGAGATGATCGCCTCGGGCGAACTGTCCGCCCTCGCCCGTCCGGGCGCCGAACCCGCTGCCCGCCACTCGCTCAACATCGCCGGCGCGACGCTGTCGGACGGAATCGCGCTCGGGCACGTGGTGCTGCACGAGCCGCGCGTGGTCATTACGAACGTGATCGCCGACGACGTGCAGAGGGAGCTCAGGCGTCTCGATACCGCCATCGCCACCTTTCGCGCCGATCTCGACCGCATGCTGGAACACGGCGACGTCGTGGAAGGCGGCGAGCATCGCGATGTGCTCGAGGCCTACCGCAGCTTCGGGTACGACCAGGGCTGGCTGCACAAGATGCGCGAGGCGGTGATGACCGGCCTTACCGCCGAAGCGGGCGTCGAGCGCGTTCAGTCCGACACGCGCGCGCGCATGCTGCGCGCTTCCGATCCTTATTTGCGCGACCGGCTGCACGATCTCGACGACCTCGCCAACCGCCTGATGCGTGTGCTGATGGGTAAGGATCACGCCCCGTCGCGCGAGCATTTGCCCGAGAATGCCATTCTGGTCGCGCGCTCGATGGGGCCGGCCGCCCTGCTCGACTACGACCGCAAAAGGTTGCGCGGCCTCGTGCTGGAGGAAGGCGGTCCGACCTCGCACGTATCCATCGTGGCGCGCGCGCTCGGCATCCCGGCGATCGGCGAGATCGCCAATGCCACCGGCCTGGTCGAGCCGGGCGATGCGATTATCGTCGACGGGACTTCGGCGACCGTGCACATGCGCCCGCCGCCGGATATCGAGAGCGCCTACGTCGAGCGCGTAAAACTGCGCGCCCGCCGCCAGGCGCAATACCACGCCTTGCGCGAGCGGCCGTGCGTCACGAAAGACGGGCACAAGATCGCGCTCATGATCAACGCCGGGTTGATGATCGACCTGCCGCACATCGAGGAAACCGGCGCTGTCGGCATCGGCCTGTTCCGCACCGAGCTTCAGTTCATGGTGGCCGATACGTTGCCGCGCGTCGGCGAGCAGCTCGCGCTCTATCGCGCCGTGCTCGACGCCGCCGGCAGGCGGCCGGTGACGTTCCGCACGCTCGATATTGGCGGCGACAAGGTGCTGCCCTATATGCGCAACGTCGAGGAGGAGAATCCCGCTCTCGGCTGGCGTGCCATTCGTCTCGGCCTCGACCGGCCCGGCCTGCTGCGCAGCCAGGTGCGCGCGCTGCTGCGGGCGGCGGCGGGACGCAGCCTGCGCCTGATGTTTCCGATGATCGCGATGGTCGAGGAATTCGACAAGGCAAAGGCGCTCGTCGAGATCGAGCTGACGCATCTTCGCCGCCACGGCCATGCTCTCCCGGAGCGGGTGGAGATCGGTACGATGGTCGAAGTTCCCGCGCTGCTTTTTCAGCTCGATGAATTGCTCGAGCGTGTCGATTTTCTTTCCGTCGGATCAAACGATCTGATGCAATTCCTTTATGCCGCCGACCGCGGAAACGCGCGCGTGTCGGACCGCTTCGATCCGCTTTCGGCGCCTGTCCTGCGCGCGCTCAAGGACATCGCCGACAAGGGCAGGAAGCACGGCAAGCCGGTCGCGCTGTGCGGCGAGCTCGCTTCGCAGCCGATCGGCGCGCTCGCCCTGGCTATCCTGGGCTACCGCTCGCTGTCGCTTTCGCCCTCGATGGTCGGCCCGGTCAAGGCGCTGCTGCTCGATCTCGACTGCCGCAAGGGCGAGCAGGCGATCCTGCCCCTTCTGCAGAAGCCGGTCGGCAGCGTCTCGATCCGCGCGCAGCTTGAAAAATTCGCCGCGGCCGAAGGCTTGCAACTGTAATGAAGGTGTCGTGACCGGGTCGTCCCGCGCACGACAGAAAACATGGAATTGCCGCAACAAAAACTCGACACGCTCGTTGCCCGCCACCAGATGGTGGAAAGCGAGATGGCGACCGAGCTGCCGCCCGAGGCTTATATCAAGCTCTCGCGCGAATTCGCCGAGCTTTCGCCGACGGTCGAGACGATCAAGGCCTATCGCGCGACCGAAGCCGAGATCGCCGATCTCGATGCGCTGATTGCCGACATCAAAACCGATGCCGAAATGCGCAAGCTTGCGATTGCCGAAAAGGAAACGCTTGTCGCCCGCAAGGAAAAGCTCGAGCAGGAAATCCGCCTTGCGCTCATTCCGAAGGACGCGATGGACGAGCGCAACGTCATCGTCGAAATCCGCGCCGGCACCGGCGGTGACGAAGCCGCGCTATTTGCCGGCGACCTGTTCCGCATGTATGAGCGCTACGCCGCCAAACAGGGCTGGAAGGTCGAGATCATCTCGCTCAGCGAAGGCACCAAGGGCGGCTTCAAGGAAATTATCGCCGAGGTGCGCGGCCGCGGCGCCTTCGCCAGGCTGAAGTACGAGTCGGGCGTGCACCGCGTACAGCGCGTGCCCGACACCGAGGCCTCGGGCCGCATTCATACCTCGGCGGCGACCGTCGCCGTCCTGCCGGAGGTCGAGGAGGTCGACATCCAGATCAACGAAAAGGATTTGCAGGTTGACACGATGCGCGCGAGCGGCGCCGGCGGCCAGCACGTCAACAAGACCGACTCGGCGATCCGCATCACGCATCTGCCGAGCGGCATCGTGATCGCGGTGCAGGAGGAGCGTTCGCAGCACAAGAATCGCGCGCGGGCGATGGCGTTGCTGCGCGCGCGGCTCTACGACGCCGAGCGCAGCAAACGCGATTCCGAACGCGCAGCAGAGCGGCGCGGGCAGATCGGATCGGGTGACCGCTCCGAACGTATCCGCACCTACAATTTTCCGCAGGGCCGCGTCACCGACCACCGCATCGATCTCACGCTCTACAAGCTGCCGCAGGTGATGGAGGGTGAAGCCCTCGGCGAAATCATCGACGCGCTGGTGACCGAACACCAGGCCGAATTGCTGGCGGCCGAAGGCGCATCCTGAGCATCGCAGCCGCGGCGGACGACACGTGAGAACGATTCCGGGCCTGAAGGCTGACGTGACGGCGGCGGAGGCGTGCCGGCTGGTGGCGCAGATGTTTCGCGCGGGCGGTCTGGAGACGCCCGAGCTCGACGCGCGCGTATTGGTCGCTCACGCTCTCAAGATCGACAGGAACCGGCTGGCTGCAAGCGGCGACCGCCTACTGGATGCGCGCGAGGCGGACGCCGTCGCCGCGCGCGCGGCGCGGCGGCTGTCGCGCGAGCCGGTCGCGCGCATCGTCGGCCGGAAGGAATTCTGGAGCCTCGATCTGCGCGTCGAGCCGGCGGTGCTGGTGCCGCGGCCCGAAACGGAGACGGTGGTCGAAGCCGTTCTGGCGTCTCTCGACGCGGCGGCGCGAAACCGGCCGCTTCGCCTGCTCGATATCGGCACGGGCTCGGGCGCGCTGCTGCTGTCGCTGCTGCATGAGTTGCCCAACGCTTTTGGCCTCGGTGTGGACTTGAGCGCGGCCGCGGTCGAAGTCGCGCGCGTCAATGCGGTACGGCTTGGCCTTGCGCGCCGTTGCGCGTTTGTCGTCGGCGACGGCGGACGCGCGTTGAGCGGACCATTCGATGTAATCGTGTCCAACCCGCCCTATATACGTACCGACGAGATCGCCTCGCTTGCGCCCGACGTACGGGATCACGATCCCGCTCTTGCCCTGGACGGCGGCCCCGACGGCCTTGATGGTTACCGGATGATCGCGCGCGACGCGTTCAGACTTCTGGCGCCGGGCGGCCGCCTGGTGGTGGAACTGGGGCCGGGACAAGACGTTGATACGACAACGCTGTTGATGGAGACAGGGTTAACCTTTGCGGCCTTGCGCAACGACCTCAACGGCGTCCACCGCGCACTGACAATGCTGCGCGTAAGTGCCCCGCGCGAGCCTCCAGGCAAATTTGCAGGGCAGCAATGAGGCCAAAAAACCGCTTGGAATACAGGCCGGAAACGACTAGCTTCCGAGGCACGGAATCGACCCGAGACGATTGCATCGCTACAAAGCCCGGAAGCTCACGGCTCCGCGAGGCGGCGGCGCGAACGAGGCGAATGACGTAGAGCCGGACGGTAGAGACCGGCAGGCGAATTCGAGGACTTGGGTCCGGACATTTCACCGGTTGGGCGCATCACACTCGATAGCTTCAAAGCGATGCGCGTAACGAGAGAATGGCAACGCCGCAGGTAAAGCCGCGGCTATGGGGTTGCTTCGGCTATCGCGACAACGGACGCAACAGGTATCTGAAACGCGTGGGACCAAACCTGCGGGCGCGATTCTGTTTTCGCCGGCGTCGCGAAGCTGGAGGACATGAGGCGGTATTCGGTTCAATCAAGACAAGCCGGCAGCCAAGCCGGACGAAGATGAAAGGTCAGTGGACAGGAAAAACATGAGAAACGGGCAGAAGCGCATGCGGGGGCGCAACCACCGCAAGAGTCAAAATCCTCTGACGAGAGTCTACGAATCGAACGGCCCCGACGTTAAGATCCGCGGCACGGCGTCCCACATCGCGGAAAAGTACATTCAGCTTGCGCGCGATGCGCAAGGCTCCGGGGATCCGGTTGCGGCTGAAAATTATTACCAGCATGCAGAGCACTACTTCCGCCTGATTGCGGCGGCGCAGGAGCAATTCCGGCAGCAGAACCCGTACTACAATCAGCAGCAGCAACAGCAGCAGGGCAATCCGCAGCAGAACGCCGACGACTTCGACGACGACGGCGATGACGATCAGCCGTTCGGGCAGAACGAGCCGGGATATCAGCAGAGTCAGCCGCAGCCGTACATGCCGCAGCCGTTTCCGCAGCATCAGCAAAATCAGCCGCAGCAGCAGCAGCACAGTCAATATCAAAATCAGAATTACGGGCGGGGGCAGCACCAGCCGCACTATCAGCAGCAGCAGCAACAGCAGCAGAACCCGCAGGGCTCACAACAGCAGGGCGGCGGCGACGGCGGCAACGAGCTCGGCGGCCTGCCCTCGTTCATCACCGGCAACGGGCCGCAGCCGAACTACGGGCAGAACCAGAACTTCGGCAACGGCCACGAGCAAAACGAACACCGTCACGACCGCTACAACAATCATCGCCGCCGGCGACGTCACCGCGGCGGCTATCGGCCGGACCGGCAGGATTTCGGCAACCAGCAGAACGGGCCGAACCAGAACTTGCCGCAGAGCGCGCGTGAGCCCGGCGCCGACGAGCCGCATCAGCCGGGCGACTGATCCCGATTCATCGGGTCGTGCTTCGAGCGCTCACGCGCCGGGCGACGGCGCGAGCGCGGGCTCCAGCGCCGGCACCAGGCGCCGCTTCGCGCGCCGCACGGGGATCGCGCGATAGACCTGCTTGCTGGCGACGACCAGATGCACGCCGGCGAATGGCGCCGACAGCGTCGCGCCGCTGCGCTCCCACGCCACCGCCGAACGCAGAAACCAGCCGCGCTCGATCGGCGGCACGTAAAGCGCCTCGCTCCAGCCGGTCGGCGTGAACCAGGTCTCGCGCAGAAGCTGATTGATCTGGGAGCGCGAATAGGGCCGGCCGTGACCGAACGGCGTCGTATCCATCCGCGCCCATAGGCCCCGCCGATTGGGCACCACCGCGAGCAACTGGCCGCCGGACGCCAGCACGCGCCACGCCTCGCGCAGCAGGCTCGTCGGATCGGTCGACATCTCGAGCGCATGCACCAGCAGCACGCGGTCGACGGCGCCGTCGGGCAGCGGCATTTCGTTTTCGTCGACGAGCGCCGAGAGCGTCGGCCGCGTCGACGGCCACTTCACGACACCCTGCCCGGCCGGCATGAATGCGAGGCAGCGCTCCGCCTCTTCGCGGAACAGCCCGAGATAGGGCGTGGCATAGCCGATGCCGAGCACGCACTGGCCGATGGCGTCCGGCCACATGCGGCGAATGCCGCGGCCGACAAAGCGGCGCGCCACCACCCCGAGGCGGTGGCCATAGAAATTGCGCAGATCAACGACGTCGATCGACATGAGCCCAAGCTATCACGAAGCGGCTTAAGGTTGCGTGTCCGGCGGACTGCAATTTTCGCAGCAGGACCCGGGTCATTAAAATCAACGCACGAGGGGGCGGCAAGGCGGACGAAGCGAGCCAGTTTCGGGCCAATTTGTCGTATTGCGTGGCAATGCGCCGAAAGTTCTTCAGCCTGTTGACGGCGCTCTCGATACGCCAACGCAGCAGCGAGCCTTGTCTATAAGAAGCATTTCAGATATATCTTTATCATGCTGGTCCGGGAGCAATTCACGGCTTGTGCAGGCTCGGCCAGATAGCGCAATTGCGCAGGAAAGCCAAAGCCATGCATCTCAGTCTCGTTGATCGCTATGGCGAAGAACGCGTGGCGCGGTATACAAGCTATCCGACGGCCGCCCATTTCTCCCAGGCCGTATCGTTCGAGACATACGGCCGCTGGCTTTCCGGCCTCCCGGCCGATCTGACCGGCTCACTTTATCTCCACATTCCGTTCTGCCGGTCGATGTGCTGGTATTGCGGCTGCCACACGGCGATCACGCGCCGCGACGCTCCTATCGCCGATTATGTTTCGGTCTTGCGCCGCGAGGTCGATCTCGTCGTAAATCGGTTGAGATACCCAGTGGCGGTGCGCCATCTCCATTTTGGCGGTGGTACGCCTACTGTCATGAAGCCCGAGGAATTTCTTGATCTCGTTAGGTTGCTCAAGGATCGATTCCTCTTCACCGCGGATACCGAAATCGCGGTCGAAATCGATCCGCGCACGCTGTCCGATGCCATGATCTCTGCGCTCGGTGAAGCGGGCGTCACGCGGGCGAGCCTGGGCGTTCAGAGCTTCGATCCAGCCGTGCAAGCCGCGGTCAACCGAATCCAGAGCTTTGAGCAGACAGCCGCGACCGTCAAAGGGCTGCGGGCCGCAGGAGTTAAGGGAATCAATTTTGACCTGATCTACGGGCTTCCACACCAGACGGTAACGTCCTGCATCGATACCGTGCAGCGATGTCTGGTGCTTCAGCCCGATCGATTTGCGGTGTTCGGCTATGCGCATGTGCCCGCTTTCAAGAAGCACCAGCGCCTGATCGACGAGAGTGCGCTTCCCGGCTGCACAGATCGTTTTGCCCAGCGCGAGAACATCGCGAACATGCTCATGAGGGCAGGCTACGGGCCAATTGGCCTCGACCACTACGCTTTGCCCCACGATCCGATGGCACGTGCACAGGCGGCCGGATGCCTTCATCGAAATTTCCAAGGCTAC
>DASSRW010000140.1:0-16119 GCA_035701545.1 Pseudolabrys sp. | reverse complement strand
TGAGCGGAATCCCTGGCGGTGCCGATCGCGCCGAGCATGGCGGCGCGGCCTTCACTGAGCGACGCGCGCACTTTGTCCTGCTTGCCGATCGCGCCCATCGCGCGCTGGTCCTTTACCGTCGCTTCCACCATCAGCGGATCGAGCCCCAGCTCGCGCAGCGTTGCCGCGGACTCCTCCATCTCGGCGGCGCGCCGCTCGCCGTGGCTTGCCATGCGCTCGAGGTTGTATTCCGACATTTTCGGCCAATCGACACCGGGATAATTATTCTTCAGCGACGCGGTCACCTCGTCGAGCACGCCGGCGCGGAAGGCGGCGAGGAAACATTCGTAGCTCAGCGCCTCGATGCCCTTGATCAGCACGCTGCGGATCATCTTGATCGCCGCCGCAGCGCCGATCTCGCCTTTCACGACCGAAACCTTCATCTGAAGCTCTTGCAAGAGCGGCACGATCGGCTCGGCATGAGGGCCGGCAAGCAGCATCGGCGTGCGGTGGCGCGCCGGATGAATGGCGGCGATCACGGCGACGTCGACGTAGCGCGCCGCGCTTCCGAGCAGCTTCGCGTTTTGCTGCTTGCGGCCGGGCGAGACCGAATTGATGTCGAGGTAGTAGGGCGTGCCGGACAAATGCGGAGCAACCGATTGCGCCGCTTCCGTGCTTGCGGCGGCCGTCACCGCCGCCACCACAAGATCCGTGTCGCGCACGGCGTCCGCGGCCGAGGACGCGATGCGCACACCCATCTTCTCACCCGACTCGCGCAGCTTCGCGCTGGCGCTCTCCGGGAAAAGAATATCCCAGGCGGCAATGCGCTCGACGCCGGCCTCGCGCAGACCGGAGGCGATGGCCTGTCCGGCCTCGCCGAAGCCGATGAATGAAACGCGCGGGGTGTTCTGGCGGCTCATGCGGATGTCCTACAGCATTTCCAGCGGCTTTGCCTTGGTCGGCGGCGGAAAGGCGCGGTCGAGCGCAGCAAGGTCTTCCTTGTCAAGCGTGAGTTCAAGCGCCGCGATATCTTCCTCGACATGCGCACGGCTGCCGGCTTTCGGGATGACGATGATGCCCTCCTGCCGCAAGAGCCAGGCGAGGGCGATTTGCGCCGGCGTCGCGCCGCGCCGCTGCGCCACGGACTTCAGGGCAGGGTGGCTCAACACGCGGCCCTGTTCGATCGGCGAATAGGCCATGATCGGAATTTTACGCGCACGGCACCACGGCACGAGATCGAACGCGATGCCGCGCCGGGTGAGATTGTAGAGTACCTGGTCGGTGGCAGGCTTTTCGTCGGGCGAGAGCTTCGCCAGCTCCTGCATATCCGACATGTCGAAATTGCTCACGCCCCAGTCGATGATTTTTCCCGCGTCGCGCAAAGTGGCGAATGCTTCGAGCGTTTCGGCGAGCGGCACGCTGCCGCGCCAGTGCAGCAGATAAAGATCGATCCGGTCGGTCTTGAGACGCTTCAGGCTGCGCTCGCAGGCGGCGATGGTGCCGCGCCGGCTGGCGTTTTCCGGCAACACCTTGCTGACGATGAACAGCCTCTCGCGATCGTTCCCGGCGGCATCCGCCAGAATACGCTCGGCTTCGCCGTCGCCATACATCTCAGCGCTGTCCATCAGGGTTACGCCCCGCCCGATGCCGTGCCGGAGCGCGTCCACCTCGTCGCGCCGCTTGCGCGCGCTCTCGCCCATGCGCCAGGTGCCGAGGCCGAATTTCGGCATCGTGCGGCCGGAGGGCAGCCTGACGGTGGGAATGGAAACGGTGGTCATAGCCCCGTTATACGTAAACTGCGGCCAGCGTATAACCCACGTTGCGTCTCACCGGCGCACTTGTTGCGCTCCAAAGCGTCCCCGTCACCCTGACGACCGAGCGGCGTAGCCGACGAGCCTCGAAGGGCCTGTGACTCTCGATTGTCATGTGTGGAGACTCACAGGTCCTTCGAGGCTCGCGGAGTTTACCATCGGGCCGGCGAAGCCGGACCCGTTGGCTCGCACATCAGGACGACGGCGAAGGCTGTATGCGCGGGCTACTTATGCTCCACCGGCGGCATGCCGTGGGTGTGGAACGACTCGATCGTTTTCAGCCCCCACGCCTGGCCCTTCTTGCGCTCCTCCTCGGTCCAGGTGATCGGCTTCCAGTCGGGCGCAAGCACGAGCCGCGCGCCGGCGTTGGCCACCTCCACGCGGTTGCCGCCCGGCTCGTAGACATAAAGAAAAAACGTCTGCTGCACGGCGTGCTTGTGTGGCCCCGTTTCGATATAGATGCCGTTCTCGAGAAAAATGTCGGCGGCAAGCAGCACTTCCTCGCGCGAATTGAGCGCGTAGGTGACGTGATGGAAGCGCCCGCGCGCGCCGGTGTGGTCGCGCGTATAGGCGAAGTCGTAAGACTTGTTGGTTGCCGTCATCCAGATGCCGGCTTCGCTGCCGTCGTTCATCACGATGCGTTCGGTCAGCCGGAAGCCGAGATACTTTTCGAAGAATTCCTTGCAGGCGGTGACATCGGCGGCGAGCCCGTTCCAGTGATCGAGCCGGCGCACGTTGCAGCCGCGCGCGGGAAATCGCTGCGCCTGATTTTTCAGTGACGGCTTGAGCGCCGCCGCCGGCTGATACCATTCGGTGTCGTAGTAAAGCTCGATCACATGCCCGTCCGGGTCCTTGCAGACAAAGGTCTTGCCGTGGCCGAGGTCGCCATCCGTCCAGCCGATATCGAAGCCCGAGCCTTTCAGCGCCGCGGCGCGCCGCTCCAGCGCCTGCGGCGAGCGCGTGCGATAGGCGACGTGCGCCATGCCGCTGGTTTTGCCCGGCGTGAGCTTGAGCGAATAGCGCTCGTAATCGTCGTAGGCGCGCAGGTAGATGCTGCCGCTCTTCTCTCCGCTCTGCGTCATGCCCATGACGTCGATGAAGAAGCGGGCGCTCTCCTCGAACTTCGGCGTCAGCAATTCGAGATGGCCGAGATGGGCGATGTCGAGGATCGGTTCCGGCTGCACGGCCAGGCCCTTCAAGGTTGTTTGGCGAGGCAATAAGCCACGGCGGGCGAGGCCGGTCAAAGCATGAATTTTCGCCCGTTTTCGCCGTTTCTGGGCGGATTTAGCGACTCCGGTTTGTTGTTTTTGCAGGGTCGATCTGGCAGGATCGCGCGGACTTAGCGCCGCGTCATGTTGTTTGTGGAGTGGGCGCGAGGGAATGCAAAAATCCCCGCGCGCGCCCGGAGGGCGAACGGCGACGGTTAAAAAACGGGAGGATAAAAATGCGCTCGATTCGTTGGATTATGGCTGTCCTGGCTGCCGCGGCGTTTGCCTTGCCTGCTGCCAGCCAGGCTCAAAACAACAAGCTGATCGTCGGCCTGCCGACTACCCCGCCCAACATCGTTCACATGCCGGTCCTGCTCGCGCAGGACCTCGGCCTGTTCAAGAAGTACGGCGTCGACGTCAGCACCGTCTCGCTCGACGGCGGCGTCAAGGTCTTCCGCGCCATGCAGGCGGGCAGCATCGACATCGCGCAGTCGCCAGGCACGGTCACGTCGGTTGCCATTTCGAAGGGCTCGAAGGTCAAGGCCATCCTGGGGACCTTGTACAAATTCGAGGCCTCGATGGTGGTCGACAAGAACATCAAGACCATGGCCGACCTCAAGGGCAAGCGCATCGGCATCCAGCAGCCGCACGGCTTCGCAGATATTCTGAGCCGCTCGGTGCTGCGCAAGGCCCACATCGATCCGAAGGACGTGAACTTCGTCAGCATCGCCACCGAAGACGTGCCGGCGCTCGTCGCAGGGCAGGTTGACACTGCAATCCTGCATGTCGAGCAGGAGGCGCTGGCGAAGCAGAAAGTGCCAACGCTGCACGCCATCGCACGCATGTGGGAGCTCGAGCCGGACCAGATGTACACTTATTTCGCGGTCAAGGACGAAACCATCAAGAACAAGTCCGCTGCGCTGGAAGGCTTTGTCAAAGGCGTGATCGAGGCGACGCGCGTGATGTACACGGATCGGGCCAAGGTGCTGCCGCTCATCGTCAAGCACACCGGCTATCCGGAGAAAGTGGTCGCGGACGGTTTCGACCTCTTGGTGAAGAGCTGCATCTGGGACGCCAATACCGGCCTCGACCCGAAGCGCGTCAACTTCACCGCCAAATTGATGGAAAAGGTCGGCAATATCGAGAAAGGCAAGACGCCGAGCTACGACCAGATCGTCGACAAGACCTTTGCCGACAAGGCGATCAAGGAGCTCGGCCCGTGGAAGGGACCTGTCTGCCCGACCGCGGTGTTCTAGACAGAGGGTCCGTTAGTTGTTTGGGGGGCGGGCGCGGCCGCTTGGGCGGCGCCCGCCTGCATGATTTCAGCGAGCGCTCCGGTGGGCGGAGCGCCTGGGAGAACGTTCGATGAGCGTCGCAAATGAAGTGCGCGCGGCCGAGCTTGCCGCGGCGCCGGCGGAAAGGGTCGCCGAGAAGAGGCCCGCCTGGTGGGAGCACCGGGCATTGTTCCGCTACGGCTTTGTCGCCCTGATCCTGATCGTCTGGCAGATCGTGGGCCCGCAAATCAGCCCGATCTTCTTCACCTATCCGACCAAGATCGCAGTCGCGTTTTACAATCTGACGCTCGACGGCGAATTGCCGATCCGCCTGCTGCAAAGCCTCGAGGTGATGTTTTGCGGGGTCGCGATCGCCATCGTGGTCGGCATCCCGCTCGGGATTGCGATGGCCCGCGTGCGCTGGCTCGACTGGGCGCTCGACCTGCCGATCAACGCGCTTTACGCAACGCCGCTGGTCGCGCTGGTGCCGCTGCTGGTGCTGTGGTTCGGCATCTACCTCAAAGCCAAGATCATCGTCGTCTTCCTGTTCGCGATCTTTCCGCTGCTGATCAACACGTACCAGGGCGTGCGCGAATGCGACCGCAACATGCTCGAGGTCGCGCGCTCGTTCCGCTCCAGCGAAGGCCAGGTATGGCAGGACGTGCTGCTGCCGTTCGCGACGCCCTACATCATCGCTGGCATCCGGCTTGCGATCGGGCGCGGACTCATCGGCATGATCATTGCGGAGTTCTACACCGCGATCAGCGGCCTGGGATTCATGATCACGAAGTACGCCAACAATTTCGACATGGACAAGACCTTCGTGCCGGTGATTGTGCTGATGACGCTTGGCGTTTCGCTCACCTCGCTGCTCAAATGGTACGGCCGCCGCATTGCGCCGTGGAGCGACGCCAACAGGTAGCACGTCAGCTTTCGCCCGACTGTATCAACGTTGTCATGGCCGGGCTTGTCCCGGCCCTCTCGCTTCGGCCGGCACATTGCTTCTCCAGGCGAGATGCGCGGGTCTGGCGCTAGTTCTCGACGATCGTGCCCTGATCGCGATAGGCCCAGAGCGCGTCGCGCGGCAGTGACACGGCCGCATCGGTGCCGATCTCGTGCCGCGCCGCGGTGCCGAGCTCCAGTGCCTCCAGCCGATGTCCAAGCACGTCGATATCGTAGATCGTCTGCGTGCCGTGATAGCGGCGGTCGCTTACGCGGGCGCGCACGACGTTGCCGCCGCCGTTTGCGCCGATGGCGATGTTCTCCGGGCGAAACGCGATGCGGACCTTGTCGCCGGGCGCAAGCCCGTGCAGCAGCGAGGCCTCGACGCGCTGACCGCCGGCGATCTCGACGGTGCCGAACGTGCCGTTGCGCTGGACGAGGATGCCGGTGAGCTCGTTGGTCGCGCCGGTGAAATTGGCCACGAACAGATCGGCCGGCCGGTTATAGATTTCGCTCGGCGTTCCCATTTGCAGCAGCTTGCCCTCGCGCATCACGCCGATGCGGTCGCCGAGCACGACCGCTTCGGATTGGTCGTGCGTGACGTAAAGCGCGGTCATGCCGGTTGCCTTCAGGATGCGCCGCAGATCGTCGCGCAGCCTGAGGCGCAGTTTGGCGTCGAGATTCGACAGAGGCTCGTCGAGCAGCAGCAGTTGCGGCCGGTAGACGATGCTGCGTGCAAGCGCGACGCGTTGCATCTGCCCGCCGGACAGCGCCACCACCGGCCGTTCGGCATATTCCGAGAGGCCGACGAGCGCCAGGGCTTCATCCACCATGCGGGTAGCCTCGCCCCTGGCGATTTTGCGGTGCTTCAGCGGATAGATCACGTTCTGCCGCACGGTCATGTGCGGCCACACCGCGTAGGACTGAAACACCATGCCGATGTCGCGCACGCGCGGCGGCAGCAGGATGCCCTGCGCCGGCGAGGAGACAACGCGGCCGGCGATGCTGATCGTGCCTTCGGTCGGATGCTCGAGGCCGGCGACGCAGCGCAAAGTCGTGGTCTTGCCGCAGCCGGAAGGGCCGAGCAGGACCACGATCTCGCCGGGCGGAACGGCAAAGCTCACGCCGTCGACCGCCGGCCGGCCGACCGAAAACTGCTTGCGCAGGTCCCTGACCTCGAGCGTGGCGGTCATGGCTTATGCGTCCCGGCCGTTACTGGCGATAGTTGTAGTCCTTGTTCCAGTCCTCGACCCACTGCTTGTGCAGCTTCACGTAGTCGTCCATCTTCGGCAGCCAGACCTTGACCACCTTCGGATCGAAGCCTTCCGGGAAGAACGGCACCGTCTTGAGCGACGTGAGATTGCCGAGCTCCTTGATCATGAAGGTCTGCCCTTCCTTCGACATGCACCAGTTCAGGAAGAGCTTGGCCGCGTTCGGGCTCTTTGCCGTCTTCGGCACGCCCGAGGCATAAGGATTGACCGGAGCGCCTTCCGGCGGGAAGAAAATCTTGATCGGCGCGCCGTCCTTCTGTTTCGGATAGATTGCGTTGTAGAGCAGGGGACCCATCGCCGTTTCGCCGCGCACCATGGCGTCCGACATCGGCGCGCCCGACGGATAGAGCGTCGGATGCGTCGCCGCCTGCTTCTTCCAGTAATCGCCGCCGAGCACCTGCTTCTCGAACAGGATGCGGGTCCAGGTGGTGCCGCCTGACGCGGCGATCACCTGCGACGTCATCTTGTCGTATTTCCTGTTGGTGAGATCCATCCAGGTCTTCGGCGCATCCTTCACCAGCTCGGTGTTGTAGGCGATCGACCACACCAGCGTCGCGCGCGGCCACAGCTTCGGCGAGATCTGCGCGTCGTGATTGTAGTCGTTCGCGTTCGGCGGCGCGTAATCCTGGAACAGGTCGACCAGCGGCAGCATCAGCGAGCGGTCGGAATGGTCGATCACGTCGGCGGAGAGCTTGCCGGCGGCGACCTCGGTCTTGATGCGGGTGATGAGCTGCCCGCCCGGCGCGCGCACCATCGACACCCTGATATCGGGGAAGCGCTTGTTGAACGCGTTGATGACGCGCTGCTCCACCTCGGCGAAATTCGCGGTGTAATAGACGAGGCTGCCTTCCTTTTTCGCCGCTGCGATCAATTCGGGCGAGCCGAATTCGGACGCTTGCGCGCGCGCCGCCACGCCCGGCAGCGCAAGCGCGGCGCCGGTCGCGCCGGCAAGCTGCAGGAATTCCCTTCGTTTCATCGTACTCCTCCCGTTGTTGTCCTTTATCCGCTGCGCGCGACGCTTCCTTGCGCGGCGCCGCGCGACAGCCAGTTCGCTCCGCCGATCAGCACGCCGAGCAGAACCATCTGCACCAGGCTGAACGCGGCGGTCTTTCCGAGATTTCCGCCTTCGTAATAGTCGAGCAGCAGCACCGACATGACCATCGTGTTGCTGGTGTAGAGAAAGAGCGAGGAACCGAGTTCGCGGATCGCCAGCACGAACAACAGCGTCATCGCAGCGATCACCCCGGGGCTCGCCAGCGGCAGCACGACGGTGCGGATGGTGGAGAGCACGCCGCGGCCGCAGACCCACGCCGCCTCCTCGAGCTCGCGGTGGATTTGCAGGAACGAGGTCGACAGCGATTTCACCGTGTCCGGCATGAAGCGGGCGATGAAGGCGAGCGCCAGAATCCAGATCGTGCCGTAGAGCCCGCCGGGAATGGCGATCCACGCCCACAGGTAGGCGACGCCGATCACCAGGCCGGGAATTGCGACCGGCAGCGTCGACAGCACGTCGATCGAGCGGCGGCCGGCAAGCTGCGTGCGGTGGATCGTGTAGCCGACGGCGAAGGCGAGCGCGCCGCCCGCCAGCGCCGTGATGATGCCGACCTCGACCGCGTTGTAGATCGATTTGAGCGTGAGCGGATTGTCGAAGATCGCGTGAAAATGCACGAGCGAATACATCCGCGCATCGAACAGGCTGGCGACGTCGCGGATGAACATGAACTTGCGGAACGCGGCGACGATCAGCGCGAACAGCGGCAGCAGCACGACGACAATCAGATAGATCACCGCCAGGCCGAGCGTCAGCCAGCGCCAGGGCCCGAGATCGAGGTTGCGCGGCCGATAGGCCTTGCCCGCCACGGTGGTGTAGCTGCGGCCGCTCAGAACTTTCTGCTGCGCATAAACGAGAATGGCGGTCACGATCATCAGCAGGATCGCGACGGAAGCGGCCGTGTTGTAGAGCGGCGGCGACCAGTTGGTGAGCTTGAAGATATACGTCGTCAGCACGTTGAGATTGGCCGGCGCGCCGAGCACCGCCGGGATGCCGTAGATGCCGAGCATCACGATGAACGACAGCAGCATGCCGGAAATGATCGCCGGCATGATCAGCGGAAACGTCACCGAGAACAGCGTCGCAAACGCGCTCGCGCCGGACACTTCCGCCGCTTCCTCAAGGCTCGGGTCCATGTTCCGCAGCGCCGACGACGTGAACATGTAGACGTAGGGCGCGTAGTAGATGCCGAACACGATGACGAGCCCGGCGAGCGAATAGAAGTCGACGCGCAGGTCGATGTGCGCCCACTTGAACATCGTGTTGATGAGGCCGGTGCGCGGCGACCCGAGGATCGACCAGGCGACGCCTGCGACCAGCGGCGGCGCGAACAGCGGCAGCACGCTCACGGCCGCGATGAAGCGCTTGCACGGGGTGTTGGTGCGCACGACGATCCAGGAAAAGGCGAGGCCGATCGCCACCGCGATGGCGGTGCCGCCGGTGCAGGCGACGAGCGTGTTGAGGAGCGCCTCGCCGACGTTCGGGTTGGTGACGACCGTGACGAAGTTGGCGATGGAAACGCGCGCGAAGTTGAAGCCCTCGACCACCGGATTGGCGTCGGTGAGCGCGCCGAACAGCAGCGTCAGGATGGGATAGATGACCAGGAAGGTCAGGATCGCGATCAGCGCAACAATCCACGCTGCAGCCAAGGCGCCGCGCCGGCGTCCCGCTTGTCGCAGCTCAAGGGCAGCCTCGGCCTGCGTCGCCAGCGCGCTCAAGCGTTCCCCCTGCGCGACCGCTCTGGTTGTCTAGCGCATCATTTCATCTGAACGATGGGCCGATTGCAACAGGGCGGCCGCCTCGCGGCTGCCGATCGCGTCATAAAGCCGCTTCACGCTGGTGAGGTATTTGCGGCCGTTTTTGTGAGGAATGTTGCGCCGCCCGTATCGGTCGATTGGGCCTCCGCCGTGCTTCGGCTTTGACGGCCACCCGACATCAGGGGATCGATCCGGCAACAGCCGCTGAATTTGCACGCGGCGAGGGAACCCTGACGCGCAGACATCGTTTCGCCTTGCGGGGGAGCTTTACCATTGCGGGGAGGATTTCGTGCGCTCGCGTGTCATTCATCTCATCAATCCGAAAACAGACTCACTCACCACCCGTCCGCTCTATTTCAACCGGGCGCTCTATTCGCCGCTCGCGGGCCTGCTGGCGGTTGCCGCCACAATCCCGCGCGACCAGTACGAGGTGGTGCTGACCGACGAGAACATCGAGACCATCGATTTCGATCTGAAGGCCGATCTCGTCGGCATTTCCGCGATGACGAGCTACGTCAACCGCGGCTACGAGATCGCCGACCGCTTCCGCCAGCAGGGCACGCCGGTGGTGATGGGCGGCGTTCATCCGAGCTTCATGCCGGCAGAAGCGTTGAAGCACGCCGACGCGGTCGTCATCGGCGAGGTCGAGCTTGTGATCGACAGGCTGCTCGATGATCTCGAGCGCGGCGAAATGCGCGGAACCTACAAGTCGGAAAAGCTCCACCCGATGGTGGGCGTGAAGATGCCGCGTTACGACCTGCTGAAGAAGCACCGCTACGTCAACAAGACCTTCGTGCAGACGTCGCGCGGCTGCCATCAGGGCTGTACGTTTTGCGCCGAGCCGCTGATGAACGGGCTGAAATTCCGCTACCGGCCCGTCGATGAAGTCGTCAACGAAATCGAGAACTGCGGTTCGCGTATCATCTCGATCAACGACGCCGATTTTTTCGGCACGCCCGACCGTCCGAAGGAGGTCATGCGCGCGCTCAAGGGCCGCGGCATCCAGTGGCAGGCCGGCGTCACCTCAAAGCTCGCGCAGGACGACCGCATGCTCGAGCTCGCGGCCGAAAGCGGCTGCACGCTGCTGAGCATCGGCTTCGAGTCAATTTCACGCTCGACGCTCAAGAGCGTGCACAAGCACGTCAATCATCCGGAGACCTTCGCCGCGCTGGTCGAGAAGGTGCATTCGTACGGCATCATGGTGTTCGGCCTGTTCATGTTCGGCTTCGACGGTGACGACGGCTCCTCGTTCGAGGAGACCGCGCGCTTCAACATCGCCAACAAATATGACGCCTGCGCCTATTCGACGCTGACGCCCTATCCGGGCACGCTCACCTGGTACGAGATGAAGAAGGCGAACCGCATCGTCTCCTTCGACTGGACGCTCTACGACCAGGGCCATGTGGTTTACCGCCCGGCGCAGATGTCGGGCGACGAGCTGCGTCTCGGCGTGAGCAGGACCTACGGGATGTTCTATGCGGCGTCCTCGATCGCCAGCCGTTTTCCGCTGCGGGGCTCGCGCCACCGCGCGCAATGGACGATCTACAATCTGTTCATGCGCCGCGGCTGGAAGACCGAGAACATTCAGTCGATCGCCGCCCCGACGGCAGAGCCTGACGTTGCGCCGATTCCGCCGATCCTGCCGATCAAGCGCGAGTGGCGTGCCGCCGTGCTTGATGCGGCGGGTCCCGGTCCGCATATGAGCTGACGCTTTTGCTTAACCTTGAAGCGCCACGCATGAGAGCGCGCTCCCTCTCCCCTCGGGGGAGAGGGTTGGGGCGAGGGGGCAAGTGACTCTCGGTATGCCTGTTCCTCCTCACCCGGATCGCGTTCCGCGATCCGACTTCTCGCCACAGGGGAGAGGTGAACAGTGCGCCTCCGGGCGATTCAATCCAAAGAAAAACTCGCCTTAAACGTCTTCCGGCTTGTCGACGTAGCGCAGGCCCGCTTTCTGCAAGGCCTCGCGCATGTTGTACATGTCGAGGCCGAGCTCGCCGGCGGCGAGCCGCCGGCGCTTGCCCTCCTCGTCGTCGTAGCGCTTCTGCGCCTTCTGCGCGGTCTCGGCCGCGAGCTCCTTCGGCACGATCACAATGCCGTCGTCGTCCGCGACCACCGCGTCGCCCGGCTCGACGTTCACGCCCGCGCACACCACCGGCACGTTGACCGCGCCGAGCGTGGATTTCACCGTTCCCTTCGACGAGATCGCGCGCGACCACACCGGGAAGCCCATGTCCTTGAGAGCCATCACGTCGCGGCAGCCGGCGTCGATCACAAGGCCTTTTACGCCGCGCGCGCGCATCGAGGTCGCCAGCAGTTCGCCGAACATGCCGTCGGTGCTGTCGGCGGTGCAGCCGACGACCACCACGTCGCCCGCCTGGCATTGCTCGATGGCGACGTGCAGCATCCAGTTGTCGCCCGGCTGCGCCAGCACCGTGATGGCTGGTCCGGCGATTTGTGCACCAGACCAGATCGGCCGCATGTAGGGCTTCATCAGGCCGGAGCGGCCGAGCGCTTCGTGCACGGTCGATGTGCCGAGCGCGGCAAACGTGCCGATGGCGTTTGAATCGGCGCGTTCGATGTTACGGACGACGACGGGTTTCATTTTTCCCTCACAACGTGACGCTTCGACTCCCTCCCCCTGAAAGGGGGATGGTTGGGGTGGGGGTCACTTGGCGGTTATCAATGACCCCCACCCGAACCGCTTCGCGGTTCGACCTCCCCCTTTCAGGGGGAGGTAAAGAACGGCCTATCCCAAAACCTCCACCGCCATCGGGAAGAGCCGCTGATACGCCTCGCCGTAGGTCATCGGCTTGCCGGTGTTGCGGCCGCCCTGGATGCCGCGGTTGAGCGCGACGCGCTCGTAATAGGCCCACAGGTGCTTCTGCGCGGCAAGAATCTGGAAGGCCTTGTATTTGGTCTCCCACACCTCGTCGATGTTCAGGATCACCTGCGGCTTGAAGTTGCACATCTCGGTCTGGTGCGGCTCGAACAGAAACACCGGCGGCGCGGCGTAAGTGTATTTGGCGCCGGGCTTGTGCCCCATCGCTTGCGCCACCACGCGCGTCTCCTGCGCGAAATGCGCGGCGGCCGGATGATCGAAATTGTACGGGTCCTCCAGCGCGTGCGTGAGCACGAAGGCGGGATTGAGCTCGCGGTAGATGTCGACCATGCGCTCGAAATGCTTGTCGTTGAGCCGCAGCGGGTAATCGCCGACGTCGAAGAATTCGATCTCGGCGCCGAGCAAATCGGCGGCGCGTTGCGCCTCGTCCTTGCGGCCGGCCTTCACCTTTTCCAGTGTCGCGCCCGCTTCCTTCCAGGCGAACTGGCTTTCGCCGCGCTCGCCGAAGGAGAGGCACACGATTTTCATTCCGTAGCCGCGCTTGGCGTGCAGCGCGATCGCGCCGCCCGCGCGCCAGACGAAATCCCCCGGATGGGCGGTCACGACGAGGCCGGTTTTTTGCTCTGGCATGAACTTTGACAACTCCCTCTTCTCAGGCACGTTTTAATGCCACAGGCGCTGCGGTCGCTTCTCGCCTTTAGGGCCTCTTGGCATCTCGGGTCCTTATCTCTTGTTCGTGCTTTTCGACCTTCTCCCGGCAAACCGGATCAGTTAGCTCGCGGATAAGAACTATATTGTTGCCGGGCTGACCGGCATACCAAGAACGATCACCGTTTTGGTCACTGTCGTAAGAACAAGGCATACGCGGTAGCCGGATGTCACGGTCACACCAGCTACAGCGATAAGTTTTGGAGTATTGTCCTCCCTCTGGAGTGCCCGGACGGTAGACTAGCCGTGATCTCATTGCAGATGACTCCATGCTTAGCGGAAGCATCGGCTATCCTAGGCCAATTTCAAAGGCTACTGGATTCAAACTGAGATATTACCCTGTATCTAAAAGCAGAAGACGTATTCATGAGCAACACATCCACCACACTTCGCGTCGCCATCGGCGATTACCCGCACACGCTGCCGCTCAAGCGCGGCGACATAACCTCGCCCTGGCTCAGGCTCGATTTCAACGATGTGAAACCGATGCACAAGGCGTTCAAGCCGATGATCCGCGAGCATGCCTTCGATGCGAGCGAGATGGCGCTGGTGAGCTACCTCCAGGCGAAGGACCACAACAAAGGTCTGACATTGCTCCCCGCTGCGATGCTGGCGCGCTTCCAGCACGGCACCATGCTGCACAACTCCGCCCGCAGGAAAATCACGCCGGCCGATCTTGCCGGCAAGCGCATCGGCGTGCGCTCGTACAGCCAGACCACCGGCGTCTGGATCCGCGGCATCCTGCAAAACGACTACGGCGTCGACTTCTCGCGCGTGCAATGGGTGACGTTCGAGGACGGTCACGTCGCCGAGTATCGCGATCCGCCGGATGTCATTCGCGCCCCGGCGGGGAAGGACATCACGCAGATGCTGATCGACGGCGAAATCGATGCCGCGATCTACGGCGCGGCAATGCCGGACGACGCGCGGCTCAAAAGCGTCATTCCCGATCCCGAGGCCGCCGCGCGCGCGTGGTACGCCCGGCACAAGCTGGTGCCGGTCAATCACATGGTCGTCGTCACCGGCGAGCTCGCGCGCTCCAATCCACGCTCAGTCGTGGAGCTTTATCGCTTGCTGGAAGAAAGCAGAAAGGCAGGCGGCAGTCCCGACGCCGGCAAACCGGACATCGCGCCGTTCGGCAAGGCGGCGAACCGCGCGGCGCTCGAGCTTCTGATCGGTTACGCGCTTCAGCAAAAGCTGATTTCACGCCGGCTCAGTGTGGACGAACTGTTCTGATCAAGCGATCGCCGTCCGACGCGGAAAGGTGTCCCAAAAAGCCATAACGGGCGGACCGTCGTCCACCCGTCACAAGCTCTCCGATCCTCGCGGCACGAGCGTGAGCTCACGGGGCCGCGCTACTAGTACTGAGAGCCAGGACCGTCGTCTCAAGAGCAACCGGATGTTGCGCAACATCCGCATCCCTTGCCCGTTTCGGCCGCGGCGTTCATTCAGCGTCTGGCAGAACCAAACTTGAATGACCTGCGGGAAAGTCTACGCCGATTTTTGCCGCTGACAAGCGGCTCGGAGTCGGTGTTGATAATTCTGAGGATGGATTGTGGCGCCGCCAGCTGTCATTCCGGGGCGCGCTGAAAGCGCGAACCCGGAATCCAGATGCAAGCGCATTGCCCGCTTCTGGATTCCGGGTCCGCTCGTTTCACTCGCGGAATGACCGAAATTGTTAGCCGAGTATCGTGCCCTTGCCGCGGCCGTCCTTGCTCTGCTCGATCATCACGGTGTCGTGCTTGAGCGCGAGCTGCTTCGTCAGCTCGGCGTTCATCAGCTGATCCTGCGAGAGCGCGTGCATGTCGGCGAACATGCCCTCGGTGCCGGCGGGCGAATAGATCATCAGCATGCGCACGCCGTCCTTGGACGTCACCTGATGCGGCACGCCCGGCGGAATGTGGATGCACGAGCCCTTGGTGCCCTGGAAGACGTCGTCACCGACCCTGAATTCCGCGCTGCCGTCGAAAACGTAGAACGTCTCGTACGCCTTGATGTGATAATGCGCGCGCGACTGAAAGCCGGGCTTGCAGTTTTCCTCGACGACCTCGAACGTCTGGTTGGTGTCGCCGCCGGTGATCTTCACGATCACTTCGTTGGCCTTGGCGTAGATGTTGCCCGCGCCCGGCGGCGAATGTTTACCCTTGCTCGCCATGTCTCACTCCCTACTTTTCAAAAAAGCTATAGCGTTTCTGCTTTAGATTGAAGCGCCAACAGGCACAGCGCGCTCCCTCTCCCACTCGAACTCGGGTTTACCCGAGTTCGAGCACTAAATAGCTGGTCGAAGTCGGATATATCCGACTTCGACGGGGGAGAGGTTGGGGTGAGGGGGATTTCCACTCTCGATGGGCGTAACCCCTCACCTGGATCGCGGAGCCTGTCATCGGGCCGCGCTTTGCGCGGACCCGTTGGCGATCCGACCTCTCCCTCTGGGAGAGGTGAAGAGGATGCGGAGCGGTTCAACCTAAACAAAAGCGCTCTAGCGTGCTGCCCGTTGAAATGAAATAGGTCGCTACTCGACGCTGTTTGACTGTGCGGCATCGTTACGCCGGCGGCAGGATGGCGATCGCCTCGATCTCGAACAAGGCGCCTTCGCGCGCCAGCCGCACCACCTGGATCGCCGTGCTTGCCGGCGGCGCGTTCGTGTTCACGTAACGGTCGCGCACCTCGAAGAAGATCGGCAGATGGTCCATGTTGACGAAATAATTGGTGATGCGCGCGACGTGCGCGAAGCGGGCGCCGGCGGCGGTCAGCGCCGCCTTGAGGTTTTCGAAGGCCTGCGTCGCCTGCGCGCGGAAATCGCCGGGCGCGCCGGCAAGCTTGTTGTCAGTATCGACGCCGAGCTGTCCCGCAATGTAAAGCGTGCGGCCGGGTCCGGTCGCTTCCGCCACGTGCGAGAAGCCGCGCGGCGCGCCGATCGCCGGCGGATTGAAAAAGCGGATCGTGCCGCTCATGTCGTCTCTCCCTTGTTTTCGTTCGTGTCGCATTCCGGTATAGCGGGCGCACAGCAATCGCGAAACGCTTTACGGCAGTACGATCCGGATCGATCAATTGTAGGGTGGGCTGAGCGCAGCGAAGCCCACCAGCAGCCGTAGGGTGGGCGAAGGCGCACCCGGATCGGCGCGGAGCTTGTCATCGGGCCGCGCTTCGCGCGGGCCCGTTGGCGCCGTCCGGGCGCAGGCTCCGCGCCGTGCCCACCAAATCGCCTATGTTCGCGTTGATGCATCGGTGGGCTTCGCGTCCGCTCAGCCCGCCCTACGAAACGGGCGTAGAGGTTGG
>DASSRW010000139.1:0-27759 GCA_035701545.1 Pseudolabrys sp. | reverse complement strand
CGCCGCCTTGAAGATCGCGGCATTCTCCATCGCGATCTCCTCCAGCGTCTCGAGACAATCGGCGGCAAAGCCGGGCGTAATGACGGCAAGGTTCCTCACCCCGCCCTCGGCCAAGCTTTTCACCGTCGCGTCGGTATAGGGCTTGAGCCACTCGGCCGTGCCGAAGCGCGACTGAAACGTCATCATCAGTTTGGTCTCGTCGAGCTTGAGCCGCTCGCGCAGCAGCCGCGTGGTCTCGGCGCAATGTAGCGGATAGGGGTCGCCCTTGCGCGGGTATTCTTCCGGCATGCCATGGAAGGAGGCGAGGATCATATCCGGCTTGAACGACAGACCGGCGAGCGATGATTCCAGCGACGACGCAAGCGCATCGATGTAGACCGGATCGTCATAGTAAGGCGGTGCGACGCGAAGGGCGGGCTGCGCGCGCATCAGCGCAAGCGCGGCAAACGCCTCGTCGCAAACAGTCGCGGTGGTTGCGGCGGCATATTGCGGATAAAGCGGCACGATGAGGATGCGGCCGCAACCGGCGTGCTGCATCGCCCCGAGCCGCGACGCAATCGATGGCTGGCCGTAACGCATGGCCCAATCGACGATGGTGCGCTCGTCACCGGCGAATGAAGCCCCGAGCTTTTCCGCCTGCGAGCGCGTGATGGTTTTCAGGATCGACTCGTTGCGCTCGCGATTCCAGATTTTCGCGTAATCGCGGCCTTTGCGGCCGGGGCGCACCGTCAGGATGATCAGATTGAGGATGAGCCACCACTTGAGACGGTTTTCCTCGATGACACGCCGGTCGGACAGAAATTGCTTCAGGTAGCGGCGCATCGACCAGTAATCGGTCGCCTCCGGCGTGCCGAGGTTAACAAGCAGCACGCCGATGCGTCGCAAGCCGGTCGGCGGTGGAGGTTTCGGGCTCATGGCCCGCACTCAGCGGCAAACAAGCCGCGCGGTCAAGGCGTTCGCGACGCCGCGTGCAGCGAGCTTCCTACGCCGCCTCGCGCCGATGATGACGGCCTTCCCGCACCTCCTCGATGATCTTCTTGCTGAAATCTTCAAGATCGCCGGGATTGCGCGAGGTGACCACTCCATTGTCGGTCACGACCGACGAGTCCTCCCATTTTGCACCGGCGTTGATCACGTCGGTTTTCATCGAATGATAGGAGGTTATGCGGCGACCCCTGGCAATTCCGGTTTCGACCAGCAGCCAGGGTGCGTGACACACGGCGGCGACCGTTTTTCCCGACCGATAGAAGTCCTTGATGAGCGCGAGCGCGTCCTTGTTCACGCGCAACAGGTCCGGATTGATCTGGCCGCCGGGCATGACGATCGCGTCGTAGTCCTCGCAACGAGCGTCGGACAGCTTCTTGTCGACTTTCACCGGCCGCCCCCAGTCCTTCTTGTCCCAGCCCTTGATCTCTCCTTCTTCCGGCGAGACGACGTCGACTTTGGCGCCGGCCTGTTTCAGGCGGTCGCGCGGGACTTCGAGTTCCGATTGCTCGAAGCCGTTGGTCGCAAGAATGAGAATGCGCTTGCCGACAAGTTCGCCTGGCATGTTCGTGTCTCCAGTGCATCAGGTGCCCAGAAGACAATGATGCATGCGCGCAAAACGTTCCTGCGACCGCGTTACCCCCCGCGCGCGTATACGCCGATACTGTCTGCGGAGCCGACGTGCTATCGACCGGATCGTTCGTCGACGATCACTTTGCCGTCGTCGGGCAGCGTACCCGGCGGGACGAGCCTTACCAAGCCGCGTACCTTCGTAATGGATTGAAGCGTCGCGGCCATCGCGTCAGAAAGACCCTCATCGGCCTGGCTGCATTCCGCCATGAGCACCATGCTGTCCTGCTGGCCGGCGCGGCTCACCACAAGCCGCACGCGCGCCACTTCGGGATGGCGTTTGGCGATCTCGGCGACCTGCGCCGGATGCACGAACATGCCCTTGACCTTGGTCGTTTGATCGGCGCGCCCCAGCCAGCCCTTGATGCGCATGTTGGTGCGCCCGCATGGCGAGTGGCCGGGCATGATGGCTGAAAGATCGCCGGTCGCCAGCCGGATCATCGGGTAGTCGGGATTGGCGGTGGTCACGACCACTTCGCCAATCTCGCCTTCCGCAACCGGATCGCCGGTGCCCGGCTGAACGATCTCGACGATCAGCGGCTCGTTGACGATCAGGCCCTCATGCGCGTCGCTTTCGTACGCGATGACGCCCGTTTCGGCGACCGCGTAGCACTCCATGACGCTGATGCCGCGTTGCTTGAATTCCTCGCGCAGCGAAGCAGGAAGCGCTGCGCCCGACACCAGCGCGCGCTTGATCGAGGACGCATCGCGTCCCGTCTTTTCCGCTGTGTCGAGCAGTACCTTCAGGAAATCCGCCGTTCCGAGATAACCCGTCGCCTTGTAGTGCGCGACAGCGGCAAGCTGTTGCTCGGTATTGCCGACGCCGCCCGGGATGGTGGCGCAGCCGAGCGCATGCGCACCTTCCTCCAGGATGTAGGCTCCCGGCGTCAGATGATGGGAAAACGAATTGTGGACGATATGGCCGGCGCGAAATCCGGCGGCGAAAAGCGCACGCGCGCCGTTGCCAAAATCGCTGTCCCAGCCTTGCGGTTCGAACAGCGGCCCGGGGGACATATGCAGGCGCTTGGCCTTTCCCGGCGGCGTGACGTTGAAGCCGCCAAATGGCGGCGCTTCGACTTGCCGCTTCGCAAGATCGGCCTTGCGCAAGACCGGCAGCGTGGCGAGCGCCGCGCGCGAGTTCACGGAATTCGGATCGATGCTGGCGAGATGCTTTGCCCAGCCGGGCGCAGCCATTGCCCGCGCAACAATTTCCGGAAGCGCGGCGAAAAGCTCATGCTCGCGAGCTGCGGGGTCGCGTGTTTCTGTCGCGTCGTAGTGAATGGCCATCGTATTCAGGTTTTGATGTCGCTTGTCCGGATCAAATGCCGCAGCAACTCAGCCTGCCATCTTCGGCCAAAAGTGAAAATTTCACATTTGCGGTGAATTTTCTTTTGCCGTTCAGAAGCGGTCACGCCAGCCAACGCTTGCGGCGGCGATAGTGCTTGGCGTCGCGGAACGATTTCCGGCGTCCTTCGGAGATGCCGAGGTAGAATTCCTTCACGTCCTCGTTTTCCGCCAGCGACCGCGCAGCGCCGTCCATCACGACGCGCCCGTTTTCAAGGATGTAGCCGTGGCTCGCCACCTTGAGCGCCATATACGTGTTCTGCTCGGCGAGCAGGAATGAGACACCCTCCTTGCCATTGAGATCTTTGACGATCTCGAAGATTTCTTCGACGATCTGCGGCGCAAGCCCCATCGACGGCTCGTCGAGCAGGATCATCTTGGGACGCGACATCAGCGCCCGGCCGATCGCGCACATCTGCTGTTCGCCGCCCGATGTGTAGCCCGCCATCGAGTTGCGCCGTTCGGCGAGTTTCGGAAAATAGGCATAGACCTTTTCGAGATCGGCGCGGATCGCAGCGGCGCCGTCCCGGCGGGTAAACGCGCCGGTGAGCAGGTTTTCCTCGATCGTGAGGTGGCCGAAGCACTGCCGGCCTTCCATCACCTGGATGCAGCCGCGGCGCACAAGCTCGTTCGGCGAAAGGTCCTGTACCTCAGCACCGTCGAATACGATCGATCCTTTGGTGACATCGCCGCGCTCGGCATGCAGCAGATTGGAGATTGCCTTCAAGGTTGTGGTTTTTCCGGCGCCGTTGGCGCCGAGCAGCGCGATGATGCCGCCTTTCGGCACATCGAGCGATACGCCCTTGAGTACGAGGATGACGCGATCGTAGATCACCTCGATATTGTTGACCGAGAGGATCTTTTCAGCGGCCGCCGTTGCGGCCGCGATACTCGCTTGTTCGACGGCAGACATTGCAAGCTCCGTCAAGCTCGCCCTCATCCGGCAAAAGGCGAAAACGCGGTTCGACGGATGAGGGCATTACTCTGAACGGGCCTTGTCCTTCGAATGCGCCTGACGGCGCTTCTCAGGACGAGGTCGATCTGTTTACGACGACTTGTCGCAAGCCTCCGTGCGCTTCGGCCACGGCTGGTTTTTCTTGACGTAGTCGGCCGCGGCAGCCTCGAGCAGCGGCTCGACCTTGTCCTTCATGGGCGCGATCCAGTCGGAGACCTTCACCCACTTGGTGCCGTCCCATTGCTGCACGTAGGCGGAATGATGACCGTTATGGTCCGAGCAGCTCACCGACATCGGTGCGGCAAAGCCGTCGAGACCCAGCTCCTTCCAGCGCGCTGCAGTGATCTTCAGCGTCTCCATGCCGCGGCGCATTTCGTCGCCGGTAATGTCCTTCTTGCCGGTAAGCTTCTGCGCGTTGCGGATGCCTTCGGCGATCACGGCCGCATTCAGCACGCCGCGATTGTAGAAGTTTTCGCCGAGCTGGCCTTTCGGCGTCTGGCTGTTGCCCTTGTCGATTACGTCTTTCTGGATGTCCTTCAACGCCGGGAAGTTCGCGCCGACGGCGTTGAAGTTGAGCGACAGATAGCCCTTGCCGCCGGGACCGGCAGGCCGCGCGTCGTCCTCGCTGCCCGACCACCAGATGCCGATGAAATGATCCATCGGATATCCGGTCTTGGCTGCTTCCTGCACCGCCGTCGGGTTCATCGCACCCCAGCCCCACATGATCATGTAGGCCGGCCGGTCGCGGCGAACGCTCAGCCAGATGCTCGATTGATTCTGCATCTGTGCCGGCGGCACCGGATATTCTTTCACGGTGAAGCCGTAATCTTTCGCGAACTGATGCAGCAGCGGCAGCGGCTCACGGCCGTAGCCGCCGTCGAAGAAGATGTAGCCGATGGTCTTGCCCTTGAGCTTGTCGAGACCGCCTTCCTTGCCGCCGATGTAGCGGAAGATGATCGAGAGACCGTCCCAGTAGGTCGCCGGCGGATTGAATATCCAGGGGAAGTCCTTGCCGACTGCGGAGGCCGAAAGCCCGTACGCCATCGACAGGATCGGGATGTGGTCGACGGCCGCTTTCGGAATCAAGGCCAGCGTAATGCCGGTCGAATACGGCGTGATGATCGCCGGGTGCTTGCTCTTCAGCGACTCGTAACATTCGACGCCCTTTTCATTCTTGTATCCGGTCTCGCACTCCTGGACGACGATCTTTGAGCCGCCGATGCCGCCATCGCGCGCGTTCAGCATGTTGAAGTAGTCGTGCATCCCGTTGGCGATCGGAATGCCGGAATTCGCGAAGGGGCCGGTGCGATAGGTGAACAGCGGGACGAACGTTTCGGCCGAGACCTGCGAAACCAGGGCCGGGACGCCGACCAGGGTCGCAAGGGCCGCGCCCAGAACCAGACGTTTCAAGCGCATTGTGTTTCTCCCTCATTCGTGTGCCGGTGCTTTTTCGCCCGGCTTTTTGCGTCTGCTCCCTCGACCGGGAGAGGTATCACCCTACCGATGAACATGGCACCGGGTCGGGAAATTGGCTCCAAGTGTGCACCTTCAATAGGGGAAAGGCCACACCCTGAGCTTCTGTTTTCCGATCTGCCAAAGCCTCGCGAGCCCGTTCGGCTCGGCAATCAGGAAAAGGATGATGAGCGCCCCCAAGGTCATGAACGTGATGTGCTCGATGGTGGCGGCCTTGATCGACAGATTGAAGAAGCCCGGCACCGTGCGCAGCACGATCGGCAAGCCCCAGATCAGCGCCGCGCCGAGAAACGATCCGAGCAGGCTGCCAAGACCGCCGATGATCACCATGAACAGGATCAGGAATGACTGGTTGATGTTGAAGCTCTCGGACTCGGCGTTGCCGAGCCAGAGGAAAACCAGCATCGCGCCGGCGACGCCGCAGTAGAACGAAGACACGGCGAAGGCGAGCAGCTTGGTCTGGTAGAGCTTGATGCCGATCAATTCGGCGGCGATGTCCATGTCACGCACGGCCATCCAGGTGCGGCCGATGCGTCCGCGGATGAGATTCGATGCAAGCCACGTCATGATTGAAACGATTGCGAGCACGACGATGTAACGCGTCGCCGGCGTCGCGGTCGGCCCCGTGATTGGAATCCCGAACAACGTGCGCGTCGGGACTTCGATCGAGGCGGAGACATTGTAATTGTAAAGCCACGGGACACGGATGAAGCACCAAGACAAGAAGAACTGCGAGGCGAGCGTCGCGACGGAAAGATAGAAGCCCTTGATCCGCAGACTGGGCAATCCGAAGATGATGCCGGCGGCCGCCGCAAAAAATCCCGAGAAAATGACCAGCACAACGATATTGATGCCCGGGAAGAAGGTCGCGAGCTTGTAGCAGGCGTAAGCGCCCACGCCCATGAACCCGCCGGTGCCGAGCGAGAGCAATCCGGTGTATCCCGTCAGCAGATTGAGGCCGATCGCGGCGAGCGAAAAAATGAGAATCGGCGTCAGGATCGAGTCGATCGCAAAGTCCGAGGCGGTGAGCGGCACCAGGATGAAGGCTGCCAGCAAGATCAGCACGATGCCGATCTTGTCCTGCAAAATCGGAAACAGCGCCGAGTCGGCGGCGTAAGTCGTCTTGAACTGGCCGGCCTCGCGATAAAGCATCGAACCGCCCCCCTAAATCCGCTCGATAATGCGCTCGCCGAACAGGCCCTGCGGCCGGAACAGCAGGAAAACAAGCGCGATCACGTAAGCGAGCCAATCCTCGATACCGCTGCCGAACAGCGGCCCCCAGTAGAACTCGCCGATCTTCTCGCCTAGGCCGATGATGATGCCACCGACAATCGCGCCCGGAATCGACGTGAAGCCGCCGAGGATCAGCACCGGCAGCGCTTTCAGCGCGATGATCTCGAGCGCGAACGACACGTTGGAGCGCGCGCCCCACATGATGCCGGTTGCAAGCGCGACGATTCCCGCCGCGAACCAGACAATCACCCAAATCTGCTCGAGCGAGATACCGACCGAAAGCGCTGCGCGGTGGCTGTCGGCAACCGCGCGCAAGGCGCGGCCGATGCGCGTCTTCTGGAAGAACACGCCGAGCGAGGCGACCATCAGAGAGGCGATGATCGCGGCAGCGATATCGATCTTCTGCATCTGCACAAAACCGCCGAGCGTCTTGATCTGATACGAGCCGCTCGGCAGCCCGAGCGCGCCCGAAATCATCACTTTCGGGTCGCCCCCGAAAATCAGCTCGCCGAAACCGATGAGGAAATACGTCAGGCCGAACGTCGCCATGAAAAGAATGATCTCGGGCTGATTGACGAGCGGCCGCAGGATCAGACGCTCGACCGCGACAGCGAGGATCAGCATCAGCACAATGGTGAGGCCGAGCGCGAGATAGGCGGGCACGCCATGCTCATAGAAGCCGACCAGCGCAAGCGCCGCAAACACGACCATGATGCCCTGCGCAAAGTTGAACACCCCCGAAGCCTTGAAGATCAGCACGAAGCCGAGCGCAATCAGCGAATAAAGTACGCCCGTCACCAAACCTTCCCACAGCGTCTGTACGAACAGATCGGGCGCGGTGCCCATCTGCACGAACGGATCGATGAAGATCTGGTAGAGGAGATGCATTACGCCGTTCCTCAATGCGCCACGCCAAGATAAGCGTCGATCACGCCCTGATCCTTCTTCACTTCAGCCGGTGTGCCGTCGGCGATCTTGATGCCGTGATCGAGCACGACGACGCGGTCCGACAAGTCCATCACCACGCCCATGTCGTGCTCGATCAGCGCAATGGTCGTGCCGTAATAGTCGTTCACGTCGAGAATGAAGCGCGACATGTCTTCCTTCTCCTCGATGTTCATGCCGGCCATGGGCTCATCGAGCAGCAGAAGCTCCGGTTCCATGGCGAGCGCGCGGCCAAGCTCGACGCGCTTCTGCAATCCGTACGGCAGGCGCCCGACCGGCACGCGGCGGATGTCCTGGATCTTGAGGAAATCGATGATCTCCTCGACGCGATGTCGGTGCTCAACCTCCTCCGCCAGAGCCGGGCCGTGACGCAGCAATTGCCAAAGCAAGCCGCGGTGCATGCGCAGCGTGCGGCCCGTCATGATGTTGTCGAGCACGGTCATGCCCCGGAACAGCGCCACGTTCTGGAAGGTGCGCGCGATGCCGCCATAGGCGGCGTCATGCGGTCGCATATGCCCGCGCGCTTGCCCTTTGAACGTGATGCGGCCCTGCTGCGGGTGATAGAAACCGTTGATGACGTTCAGCATCGACGTCTTGCCGGCGCCGTTCGGCCCTATGATGGCGCGGATTTCGCCTTTGCGGATGTCGAAGGAAACGTCGCTCACCGCCTTCACGCCGCCGAACGACAGCGAAACGTTCTCAACCGACAAAAGCACGTCGCCGACCGCAATATCGGGTCCGCTCGGCGCTCTCATGGGGCGGGCCTCGCGTTCTTATCCTTCCCCTCAAAGGGGAGGGTCGGTGAGCATCGCGCGAGCGATGCGAATCGGTGTGGGGTGACCGGCGAAGGAACGCCCGCCCGCCGCCCTCGGCGGCCGCCCTCCCCCGCAAGCCGGGGAGGGATAAGAAGGAGAGCGGTCATGCGGCCTTCTCCAGCGTGCCCGACGGGCCGGTCTTCATGTCGCGGATTTTCACGCGCGCGCTGATAGAGCCCTTGCGGCCGTCCTCGAAGGTAACCTCGGTCGCGATATCGGCTTCACGCGATCCATCGTAGAGCGCCGTCACCAAAGGCGCGTACCGCTCGGCGATGAATCCGCGGCGCACCTTCTGCGTCCGCGTCAGCTCGCCGTCATCCGCGTCAAGCTCCTTGTGCAGAATCAGGAAGCGCTTGATCTGCGCTCCGCCCATCACTTTGTCCGCGGCAAGCGAGCGGTTCACCTCGGCCACGTGCTTCTCGATCATGTCGTAGACGAGCGGATGTCCCGCGAGTTCCTGGTACGAGCCATAGACGACGTTGTTGCGCTCGGCCCAGCTTCCGACGGCGGCAAGATCGATATTGATCATCACGGCGACGAAATCGCGCTTGTCGCCGTATGCCACCACCTCGCGGATGTTCGGATAGAACTTGAGCTTGTTCTCGATGTATTTTGGCGGAAACAGCGTGCCGTCGTTGAGCTTGCCGACGTCCTTGGCGCGATCGATGATCTTCAGGTGGCCTGTTTTTTCATCGAAAAAACCGGCATCGCCGGTTTTGATGTAGCCGTCATCGGTCATCACCTCGGCGGTCTTGGCGTCGTCCTTGAAATAGCCGGCGAACATTCCGGGCGACTTGAACAGGACCTCCCCGCTCTCGGTGATACGAATATCGACGTTCGGAATCGCGGGACCCACGGTGTCGGAATAAATTTCGCCATCCGGCTGCGCTGTGACGTAGAGGAACGCTTCGGTCTGGCCGTAAAGCTGTTTCAGATTGAGACCGATCGAGCGATAAAAGCCGAACAATTCCGGCCCGATCGCCTCACCGGCCGTGTAGGCGACCCGCACCCGCGAAAAACCGAGAACATTCTTGAGTGGCGCGTACACAAGGAAATCACCCAGCCGGTAAAGCAGCCGTCCGGTCAGCGGCACCGGTTGCTTGTTGAGGATGCGTTCTCCGTAGCGGCGCGCCACGCCGATGAAATAATGAAACAGCGTGCGCTTGAGAAAGCCCGCGTCCTCCATGCGGATCATGACGCGCGTCAGCAGCATCTCGAGCGTACGCGGCGGCGCGAAATAAAAGCTCGGCCCGATTTCGCGCAGGTCCTGCATCGCCGTATCGGTGTTTTCCGGGCACGCGATGCAGAAGCCGGCTACGATGCCCTGGACGTAATTGAGATAGTGGTCGCCCACCCAGGCGAGCGGCAGATAGGCGAGCGCCACATCTTGCTCGGTCAGCTTGTCGAATGCGACCGTGTCGCTGCCGGCGAGGATGGACCGCTCATGGGTAAGCAACACGCCCTTGGAGGCGCCGGTTGTGCCTGACGTGTAAAGAATGATGGAGGGATCGCTGCCCTTGCCGGACATGATCTGCGCATCGAGCCATGCGGCCGCCGATGCGTCTTCGGCCAGCGCCTTGCGGCCCTCCGCGATGACATCATCGATCGGGCGCAGTCGCGCGTGGTCGTAGTCGCGCAGGCCGCGCCGCTCATCGTAGATCATCTGCTCGAGCTTTGGCAGCTTCTGCGAGACCGAAAGGATCTTGTCGACCTGCTCCTGGTCCTCGACGGCGGCAAAGCGCACGTCGGCGTGGTCGAGCACGAAGGCGAGTTCGTCGGCGACGGCATCGGCGTAAACGGGAACGGGAATGGCGCCGATCATCTGCGCCGCCATCACCGACCAGTAAAGCTTCGGCCGGTTCGCGCCGACGACGGCAATCGTGTCGCCGCGCTTGAGGCCCATGCGATGCAGTCCCGCCGCATAGGCGCGGACAATGTCGAGGACCTGGGCCCAGGTCCAGGTTTGCCAAATCCCGAGGTCCTTGTGCCGCATCGCGGGCCGGGACCTGTATAGCTTGGCGTTACGAATCAGCAGCTTCGGAAACGTGTCCGCCGCTGCGGTGGCATAGGACGCCACAGCTTGCTCCTCCCATTCCGCGCGGGGAAACGCGCGTCAGCCGACCCCTCCCGCGCCGCCTGTCCGGCGGTCTTGTTGCATGGATATGAAAACACCGGCCGGAAAGGGTCAAGTGTTGAGCACGCGGCAAAGCCGCCGGCTGTGAAACTGTTGATTTATTCAGCCGCCTTGAGAAGCGGCATCTGCCCGCTGCGAAACTGCTCGAGCAATGCGGCCTGGTCGGCCCTGGCGGCGGCCATGTGCCGCTGCTTGACGTGCCCGTACCCGCGAATGTGTTCCGGAATGGCGGCAAGGCCGACCGCCAGATGATGGTTGTCTGGCGTGAGCTTTTCGGCGATTTCGTCGAGCAAGGCCTCATATTCGGCAATCAACCTGCGCTCGGCCCTGCGCTCGGCGGTATAGCCGAAAATGTCGAGCGGCGTGCCGCGGAGGAACTTGAATTTTGACAGGATCCGGAACGCGCGCAGCATCGAAGGCCCGTAGGACTTTTTCTGCAATTCGCCGGTCAGCGGATCGCGCTTGGCAAATAGCGGCGGGGCCAGATGAAATTCAAAGCGCAGGTCGCCGTCAAAATTTGATCTTATTCGGTCAAAGAACGACGTGTCGGCATAAAGCCGCGCGACCTCGTATTCGTCCTTGTAGGCCATCAGCTTGAACAAGTAGCGTGCGACCCCGTCGGCGAGGCCGCATTTGCCGGGTGCCTTTTCAGCTTCCACCGCGTGCATTTTTTCCACACGGCGGCGATAGCGGCGCGCGTATCGCTTGCTTTGATAGCCGGAAAGGAACGCGACGCGGCGATCGACCGCTTCATCAAAGGACTGAGAGAGCCGAAGCGAGTCGTTGGCGTTCTCCGGCGCTGGCTTTACTAGCGCCTCGAGCGCAGACGGATCGACAGCCGCGCGGCGGCCGTAACGGAATGCGGAGATGTTCATTGGCACGGCTTCGCCGTTCATCTCGATGGCCCTCTCGATCGCGTCCGACGAGATCGGCAGCGCGCCCGTTTGGTAGGCGTAGCCAAGCATGAACATGTTGGCGCCGATCGATTGCCCGAGCAGCGCCGTCGCGAGTCGTCCGGCGTCGACGAAATGCGTGCGCTCACGCCCGGCCGCGCCGACGATCGCACGCTTGAGCCTCTCCGTCGGCAGCGAGTAATCGGCGTTGCGCGTGAAATCCCCGGGCAGGAATTCCGCGGTGTTCACCACGACCTGAGTGCCGGGCTTCATGGCGCCCAGCACTTTCTTGTTGCCAACCACGACGATATCGCCGCCGAGCACGAGGTCGGCCCCTCCCGCCGCGACACGGATGGCGTGGATCTCGTCGAAGCTGTTCGCGATGCGAATGTGGCTGTAGACCGCCCCGCCCTTTTGCGCGAGGCCCGCCATATCGAGAACGCCGACGCCCTTGCCTTCAAGATGCGCCGCCATGCCGATGATCGCGCCGAGCGTGACGACGCCAGTGCCGCCGACGCCGGTCACGATGATGCTGTAGGGGTGATTGATGAGCGGTGCGGTTGGCGCCGGAAGCGGCTTCCAGCCGGCCGGCTCGGCGATGCTCTCGCCTTTCTTGAGCTTGGCGCCGTGGACGGTCACGAATGACGGGCAGAAGCCCTTGAGGCAGGAATAATCCTTATTGCAGCTCGACTGGTCGATGATGCGCTTGCGGCCCCATTCAGTTTCCAGCGGCTGCACCGACACGCAGTTCGATTTGACGCCGCAGTCGCCGCAGCCCTCGCAGACGAGATCGTTGATAACGACGCGCTTGTCGGGGTCGGGAAACGTGCCGCGCTTGCGCCGCCGGCGCTTTTCCGCGGCGCAGGTCTGGTCGTAAATCAGCACTGTTACGCCCGGAACGGTACTCAGCTCACGTTGTACTGCATCGAGCTCGTCGCGGTGATGCACCGTGAGACCGCGCGGCCAGTCGGTGTCCTTGGGATATTTCCACGGCTCGTCGGTGACGACGACGACCCGCTTGGCGCCTTCGGCCGCAACCTGGCGCGCGATTTGCGGCACGGTAAGCCCGCCGTCGTTGGCCTGGCCGCCGGTCATCGCAACCGCGTCATTGAACAGGATCTTGTAGGTCATCGTCGTGCCGGACGCGATCGCGGCACGAATGGCGAGATAGCCCGAGTGATTGTAGGTGCCGTCGCCGAGATTCTGGAATACATGCGGCCGCTTCGAGAACGGCGCCTCGCCGATCCAGTTGGCGCCCTCGCCACCCATTTGGGTGAAGCCGAGCGTGTCGCGGTCCATCCACTGCGCCATGTAATGGCAGCCGATGCCGGCATAGGCGCGGCTCCCTTCCGGCACGCGTGTCGAGGTGTTGTGCGGGCAGCCGGAGCAGAAGTAAGGAATGCGCTGCGCGATGTCGGTTGTCTCTGAAAGCGCACGCTGGGCGGATTTCAGGCGCGCGACGTTTGCCGCCAGTTCGTCGTTTTGCCCGTAGCGCAGCAGCCTCTCGCCGATGCAGATAGCGACGTCGTTCGGATCGAGCGCGCCTTTGACCGGGAAGAGCCAGTTCCCCTGCTCGTCCTTCTTGCCGATGCACACCGGCTGGTTGGCGCTTCCGTACAACTCCTCGCGTACCTGTACTTCGATCAGCGAGCGCTTTTCCTCGACCACGATGATGAGATCGAGGCCGGCTGCGAACTCCACAAGGTCTCTGCGCGGAATTGGCCACGGGCATCCGATCTTCAGCAGGCGCAACCCGAGACGGTTCGCCTTGAGCTCATCAATGCCGAGTTCGTCGAGCGCCTGCCGCACGTCGAGATAGGCCTTGCCGGTGGTGATGACGCCGACCTTCGGATTGAATCCGCCGGACGTGACGATCCGGTTGAGCCGGTTGGCGAGCACGAAGGCGAGCATCGCGTCGCGCTTGTAGTCGTGCAGGCGCGCTTCCTGCCCGAGAATCGTATCGTGCAGGCGGATGTTGAGCCCGCCTTCCGGCATGCGGAAATCGTCCGGCGTCACGATCCTGATGCGGTCAAGGCCCGCATCCACCACGCCGGTCGATTCCACCGTCTCGTGCATGCATTTGAGCGCGGTCCACGCGCCGGTGAAGCGCGACATCGCCCAGCCGTAGAGCGCGTAGTCGATGATCTCCTGCACGCCGGCCGGATTGAGGATCGGGATCATCACGTCGACGAAATGGAATTCGGACTGATGCGCGGTGGTGGAGGATTCGGCCGTGTGATCGTCACCCATCAGCGCGATCACGCCGCCATTTTTCGACGTGCCCGCAAAATTGGCGTGCCGGAACACATCTCCCGAGCGATCGACGCCCGGCCCCTTGCCGTACCAGAGCCCGAACACGCCATCGAACTTGCCTTCGCCGCGCAATTCGGCCTGCTGCGTGCCCCATAGTGCGGTCGCGGCAAGCTCCTCATTGATCCCGGGCTGGAACAAAATATCGGCGGCGGAAAGCTGGCGCGCCGTGCGCATGAATTGCTGGTCGAGGCCGCCAAGTGGCGAGCCACGATAGCCCGTCAGATAGCCTGCGGTATTGAGCCCCGCCTGACGGTCGCGCTCCTTCTGCATCAGGCAGGCACGGATCAGCGCCTGATACCCGGTCACCAGCACACGCGACTGGGAGAGATCGTATTTATCGTCGAGACTGACGGCTCGAAGCGTCATGGCTGGCCTTCGGCGAGCGCCGCATCCGGAGAAAGTACTGAGCGCGCTGCCCATTCATATAGCGAGCGGCCGTCCGTTTTGAAACCGCGCGGCATGAGGAAATACTGACACTTCAACATCATGCCTGCAATTTCGCAGTTGGCCGCGTACCTAACATGAAATTTCCGCCCCGGCTGCGCCGACGCATTTTGGCGCAACGCAGCATGCCGGCCTGCCCTGCCGAATGCGCGGGTGGTCAAACGCCGCAGCCTCTGCAATAGAGACGGCGGACCTCATGTAATGTTGCAATCCGCCCCGCCTTCGATCGAAACCCGCGAATCCTGGGTCGTCGCCTCTGTCGGCCTGCTGGCGATGATGATGTGCTTCGGCGGCGCCTGGATGACCGCGGTTGCGCTCAAGGATATCGCTGCCGAGCTGGGCGGCTCGCGCTCGATTCCCGCGCTGGCGAGCGCCCTGGTCTGGCTGGGCTCCGGCGTCGGCGGCCTCATCATGGGGCAGGTCACCGACCGGTTCGGCGCGCGCTGGAGCGTGATGTGCGGCTCGACAATGATCGCGATCGGACTTGCGATTTCCACGTTCGGGCCGCCGTGGCCGCTGCTGATCGGCCACAGCATCTTCATCGGCCTGTTCGGCCTCGGCGGCATCAACGCGCCGATGTACATCTATGTGAGCCGCTGGTTCGATCGCCGGCGCGGCTCGGCCTTGGCGCTGATCTCGAGCGGCAGTTATCTCGCCGGGGCGCTTTGGCCGCCGATTTTCGAACGCGTCATCGCGCACGTTGGCTGGCGCGAAGCGATGCTCATCTATGCCGTGTTCGAGATGGCGATCGTGTTGCCTTTCGCGGCGATCTACATGCGCAATCCGCCCGAGGTCGTTCTCCCCTCGCCGACGGTCGGCAACGGACAAGCAAGGCCGCGCGTGATCGGCTGGCCGTCGAACGTCGTCTTCGTGATGATGTGCTTTGCAATCGCGCTGTGCTGCGTGCCGATGGCAATGCCGCAGGTGCATCTCGTTGCATTTTGCGGCGATATCGGCATCAGCAAGACCCTTGGCGCCGCCGCCCTGTCGACGCTGCTTGGCACCGCCTTCATCAGCCGGCAGATGTGGGGCTACATTTCGGACCGCATCGGCGGACTTGCAACCGTGCTGATCGGCTCGGCCTGGCAATGCTCCGCGATGCTGCTGTTCGTGTTTACGCACAATGAGCTTATGTTGTTCTCCGTTGCCGCCGCTTTCGGGCTCGGCTTTTCCGTCATCATCCCGGCTTACGTGCTGGCATCGCGCGAACTGTTCGCGGCTTCGGAGGCAGCCTGGCGCATTCCGGCATTGCTCGGATCGAGCGCCATCGGCATGGCGAGCGGCGGCTGGCTCGGCGGATTGCTTTACGATCATTTCGGCTACTACGCGCCGGCCTTTGTCACCGGCGTCGGTGCCAATCTGCTCAATCTCGTGATTATCGGCACGCTCGTCTTGCAGCAGAACAGGACGCGCGGCGGCCTGCCGGCCGTCACGGCTGCCGCGGGCTGACGGCCCAGACGCCGGCAAGAATGCCGAGCGCGATCACAGCCGGAAACACCGCCAGTGCGCTGCCGGCCGCGGCCAGCGCCGCCGCGCCCGCCCAACTGATCGACGAGAAAGCCTCGGCGAAGGTGGCGAGCCGCGATGACGTTTGCCGCCGTCGGAAATGACTGCGGCGTGCCTGTACGCGAAAGCACAGCTGGACAAGCGTCGCAGATGCCGTCGCGAGCAGCACGCCAGCGGCGGACACCAGGGCCGCGCCAGGCGCGACGAAGGCCAAGGCCAAAATCAGCGGCGCGAAGACCAGCCCGATGGCGCCGACAACCGCCTCGATCTTCGCCCCAATGATGCGGCCGCTCGCGACCGGCGCGGTCGATACAAGGTCGGGCGCGTCTTCGCCCGAAATCGAAAGCCAGGCCAGACCGCCGGCGAGTTGTCCTGCCGCCATGACAAGAACCGGAACCAGCACAACGGAGGCGCCGATGCCGTCGCGAAAACTGCGCCACAGCATCACCGCGGGCGGCAGCAGATACAAGATTTGCATCAAGGTCTGCGACATCAGCCACGGATCGCGCAGCAGCAGCAGCAATTCCTTTCGTCGCAGCACGCGACGCGGAGAGCCGTGGCGAAAGCGTTGTGACCAGCGGGATTGCCGGACGACAGTGCTCGATACGCCGGCGGCGGCCAGCGCATGCTCTCCGAAACCGCCGGCGAAAAACAGGATCGATCCGCAGAGCAGGCCCGCGCTGATCGCCGACACCAGCGCGAGGGCCACGCCGTCGCCGAGAGCGGCACGCGCCGGCCACCAGACGAGGCTGGCCGTTCCGGGCGCGTGCGCAATCAGCCATTCCGATTGCAGCGGCGCAAAACGCGACAACGTGCCGAAGGAGAGGATCGCCGCGATTTGCAGGCCTATGACAAACGCCGCTCCGATCACCGCCGCCACGATCTGCGCGATCAGCCGCGTGCGCCTGGCGCCGATGGTGCGGAACAAGGCCATGGTCAACGCCACGGCAGCGGCGGCGGCAACCGCCCCCATTGCGGCAACCACGCCGTAAGCGGCGAGCCACCGGAAGCCGCCGAAGACTGCGAGCATGTTGATGAACGGCGCCGCGAGCAGCACGGCGATGGCGGAGACGGACGCGGCGATGCGGCCGATGCGCACCGCAAAGACTTTGCGCGCCGGGAACGGCGACGTGAGGATGAGGTCGAGATCGGAGCGCGCATAGAAGGCGCGCGTCACCGATTCCATCGCTTGCGAGAGCAACAAGGACCACGACAGCAGCATCGTGCCGGTGACGGTCACCAGCGTCGCCTTGTCGGGGTAAGCGCCTGCATCGGTATAGCGCGCGACCATCGAATAGGCGACGAGATGCATCATCGCGGCAAAGGCGATCAGCGCGATGATCGCGGTGCGCACACGGGTGCGTCGCCCCGCCGTCATCAGCGCGACCCAATCGCGCCAGCCGAGCTTGAATTCGTGGCCGGCCAGCCAGATCAGTGCAGCGGAATGGCTCACGCGGCCTGCTCGGCGACAAGCGTGAGAAAGGCATCTTCCAGCGTGGTGCCGGCCTTGCCGGTCTGCCGCCGCAATTCGTCCAGCGTGCCTTCGGCAATCAGCCGCCCGCCGGCGATGACCCCGATGCGATCGGCCATGCGCTCGGCGACCTCCAGAATGTGCGTCGTCATGATCACCGTGCCGCCCGCGCGCACGCGCTCGAGCAGCACGTTCTTCACCTGACGCGCGGAGCCGGCGTCCAGACCCGTGAGCGGCTCGTCGAGAATGATAAGTTGCGGATCGTGCACCAGCGCGCCGGCCAGCGCCACTTTCTGCCGCATGCCCTTCGAGAACGATTCGCAGCGCTCGTGCGCATGCGGCGCAAGGCCGAGCCAGCCGAACAATTCGTTCGCGCGCGCCTGCGCAACGTTGCCGTCGACGCCCCAAAGCCCCGCGACAAATTCCAGATATTCGAAGGGCGTCAGCTTTTCATAGATCATCGGCTCGTCCGAAACCCAGGCCGTGACTTGCTTGGCCGCGACAGGGTCGGCGAGCGCGTCGATCCCGTTCACGACAATCGTGCCTGCGTCCGGACGCAGGAGCCCGGCCACCATCCGCAGGGTCGTTGTCTTCCCGGCGCCGTTCGGCCCGAGCAGCGAATAGAACTCGCCGCCGTAGATTGTGAGGTCGAGGGCATCGACGGCAGGGCGGTCGAAGTGCTTGCTGAGACCGCGGACCGCAAGCGCAACCGGGCGCGAGGACTGGCTCATGACGGCGGGACCGCTGCCTGACGTTGAGAGAACCCGCCCGTCCTCTACACACAGAGTCGTTTCAGCAGCGTAAATCGGCGCAATTGCAGCGGCCGCGTTAAGCTTTCGCAAACGTTAAGCGGATGCAAGGTTGGGACGATCTGGCCGAATGCGTGCTGATTGTGAATTCGTGGCAGGCACGCAATTGCTGTTGTCATGGCCGGGCTTGTCCCGGCCATCCCGCTTAGAAAGGCAGTGCACCCCTGATCGAGATGCCCGGCACAAGGCCGGGCATGACAGCCTATATTTTCAGTCAGGGTCTCAGGCCGGTGGCACCAGGGAAAACATCTCGTCGCCATACATTTTTCGCGCATCAGCGAGCAGCGGCTGCACGGCGGCCACGAACTTTGCGTGTTCGTCCGCCGTCAACGCGTTGAAGACGCAGCCTTCCGCTTCGATGATCTTTCGCGATTGCTCGTGCTCCTCGACCGCAAGCCTGCGCTGATAAGCGACAGCCTCCTTCACAGCCTCGCGCATTGCATCTTGCAAATCCCGCGGCCAGGAATCGAAAGCATCGCGATTGAGGAAGATCGGACGCGAAATATAGAAATGATTGGTGAGCGTGTGGAACTTGTGGAATTTGTGCACGCCATAGGTTGCCGTATTGGCGAGCGGATTTTCCTGCGCGTCGAGCGTGCCGGCCTTGATCATGGCGATTGCTTCAGTCAAATCCATGCGCATTGCGTCGGCGCCGAGCAACGCGAACGTGCGCCGCTGAATTTCGCTCGGCAGCACGCGGATTTTCATGCCCTTCAGATCGGCGGGCGAGTGGATCGGCCGCAGCCGGTTCGAGATATGGCGGAAGCCGTTCTCGAACCAGCCGAGAATGCGGAAGTTGTATTTCTGCTCGATCTTGCGCGCGAGCAGATCGCCAAGTGCGCCGTCCATTGCGGCACGCGCCTGCGCGTTCGTTGAGAACAGGAACGGCAAGTCGACAAAGCCGAGCTCGGGCACGCGGTCGGTCAAATAGCTCGACGACTGGTAGCCGAGCGAGAGAATGCCGCTCTCGACCAGCCACATGATCTCCTCGGCCTTGTAGCCGAAATCCATGATGTTCCAGACGTACTTCACCTCGATGCGGCTGCCGAACGCGGCCACAAGCCTGTCACCGATGAATTTGAGCGCCTTGGAAAAGCCGGTCGACGGCGGGCCGTAGCCGCCCATGCGGATTTGGATCGGATCGGTCATTGTGGCCGCATGTTCCTTCCTGGGTATTACCGGGATCACACGGTCCCAGCACTCATTGGCCCTTGATCCAAATCGACGGGCGGGAATAGCATTCCCACATTAAAGGCCCAATCGATACCAAAAAAATATAACCGGGCGGGGGAGAACAATATGAAATCGGAAAAAGCGCTGCTGGGGTGGATCGCCGTGTGCGCGACGTGCGCGGCTGCCGTTGCAATTGCGGTACCCTCGTATGGTTATCTCGTTGTCTACCCGAAGGTTACCAAAAGCATCGATGCGCGGTTCGTGGCCATCGATGGCAAGATCGACAAGCTGAGTGATCAAAGCGCGCGCAGGCAACGCATCGCGGAGACCACCGGCGCCAGCGATGCGCTCTCGCAGATCAAGAGCGTGATCCTTCCCGCTATCGGCTCGCTCGGCACCAAGATCGAGAAGGCGAACGCCACAATATCCGCCGATACGCAAAAGGCGAGTTCTGCGGAAGCCATTAAGTCCAACCTCGCGTCACTCGACGCGAAGGTGGAAAAAATCACAGCGGCGGTCGCTCAAATCGAAAACGCCGGCGTTCGCGCAAGCACCATCGAAGAGCTGAAAAGCCAAATCGGCGCGATTGCATTATCGCAGGCCGCACTGTCGAAGACGGTGGCGAGCCTTTCCGGTCAGATCAAGCAAGCCAGCGTGCAGCCTTCGGCAGGCTCTACGGGCGAAGATCTCGCCGTCGTTTACGTCACCTCGCCCAACGTGCCGCCGCCCGGATCGATCCCGGTGATGACCGTCAACTACGAAAAGGTCGGCAGCCTCGATGACAACGGCCAGACAACGGCGATCGTCGACAGGCTGAAGCAGGTTCTGAAGGACCGGAAGAACTGCACGATCGGTGTCGAAGGTTATGCGGACACGCTTGGCGGCGACGCCCGCAATCTTCAGATTTCAAAAAAGCGGGCGGAAGAAGTCGCTGCAAAATTGAAACTCGCCTTTGCCGGCCAGGACATCACGATCAGCAACGCAGGATGGGGCGAGCGGCGGTTGAAAGTCTGGACGAACGACAACACCGGCCAGCGGGCAAACCGGCGGGTGGACATTGAGGTGAGTTGCAAGGATTAGAATTTGGCGGCTCGAAGCTGGGCGCCCGGCTTATCTCCGTCACCCTGAGGTGCCCGCGCGTAGCGCGGGCCTCGAAGGGCGACGGCCCGGGCCGTTCATCCTTCGAGGCGCGGCTTCGCCGCGCTCCTCAGGATGACGGATTTGAGTTTGACCTGCGCTGAATCAGCTTAAGGCCATCTCGCTTTAGCCCAATGCTCTCACCGTTCATTCCTGCGCCCCTCGCCCGGGCCCCATTGCCAGAAGTCGCGGCCTTCCTCGCGCATGAAACGCGCGAGCACCATCATGTGCACCTCGCTCGCGCCGTCGACCAGCCGCGCCGCGCGCGCCGCGCGGTAAACCCATTCGACCACCGTATCCTTCGAGAACCCGCGCGCGCCCTGCAGCTGGATCGCGACGTCCGCCGCCTTGTTCAGCGTGTCGGCAACGTGAACCTTCGCCATCGACACTTCCTTGCGCGCGCGGCCGCCCTGATCGAGCATCCAGGCGGCGTGCATCGTCAGCAAACGGCCGATCTGGATTTGCTGTGCGACCTCGCCGAGCTTGATCTGCACGCTCTCGCGGTCGGCAAGCTTGACGCCGAAGCCTTCGCGATTTTCGACGTAGGCCTGCGCGATCTCCATGCACCGCTTCGCCCAGCCGAGCCACCGCATGCAGTGCGTGAGGCGCGCCGGCCCAAGCCTGATCTGGCAGAGCTTGAGCCCGTCGCCTTCCTCCATCAGCACGTTCTCGCGCGGCACTTCGAGGCCGTCGAACTCGAGTTCGCAGTGGCCGCCGTGCTCCTCGGGCCCCATGATCTCGATGCGCCGCTTGATGCGCCAGCCGGGCTGGTCCTTGTGGAAGAGAAAGGCCGTTAGCCCGTGGCGCTTGTCGTCGGACGTGCGCGCGATGAGGATGAAATGCGCGGCGCCGTCCGCGCCGGTGATGAACCACTTGCGGCCGGAAATGATGTACTTGTCGCCCTTCTTCTCGGCTTTGGTGCGGATCATCGACGGATCGGAGCCGCCGCCGGGCGCAGGCTCGGTCATCGCGAAGGACGAGCGCACTTTCCCTTCGACGATGGGCTTCAGCCATTTTTCCTTCTGCGCCGGCGTGCCGACGAGCTTGAGCACGTTCATGTTGCCGTCGTCCGGCGCCATGCAGTTGATCGCAAGCGGACCGAACAGCGAGCGCGCGGCTTCTTCGTAGATCGCCGCCCAGGCGACCATCGGCAAATCCATGCCGCCGTATTCCTTTGGGCTTTGCGGCGCCCACAGGCCCGCCTTCTTCGCCTTCTCGCGCACCTTGGCGAGGCGATCTTCCGGAATGTTCTCGTGGTCGGAGAAATTCGCCGGATCGGCTTCGAGCGGCAGCACGTGCTCCTCGACGAACGCACGCACACGCAGGCGCAGAGATTCGATGTCGGGGGAAAGGGTGAAGTCCATGACATTCCTTCTTATCCCTCCCCTGGAAGGGGAGGGTCGGCGAACGAAGTGAGCCGGGGTGGGGTCATTTCGTCAACAGCCCCCCACCCGGCTGGCCTTTGGCCAGCTGCCCTCCCCCGCCAAGCGGGGGAGGGACAAAGAAGCTACCCCTTGATCTGCACCACTTGGCCGCCGTCGACCACGATGGTCGCGCCGGTGATGTAGGCGCCGGCGTCCGACACGAGCAGCAGCAACGCACCGTCGAGATCGCCTTCGTTGCCGAAGCGGCCCATCGGGATGTCGCGCTTTATCTTCTCGCCCGCCTCGCTCATCAGGTAATCGCGGTTGATCTCGGTCACGAACCAGCCGGGCGCGATGGCGTTGACGCGCACGCCCTTGAACGCAAGCTCGACCGCGAGCGCCTTGGTCGTCTGGATGACGGCCGCCTTCGACACCGCATAGGCGGCGACGCCTTTCGCCACGCCGAGCCCGAGCACCGACGCGATGTTGACGATTGAACCTTTCCTGTTCGCGGCCAGCATGCGGCGCGCAGCTTCCTGCGCGTTGTGAAAGACCGCATCGAGATCGACACTCAACACCTTGCGCCATTCGTCGGCCGGCACCTCGATGGCGCGGCGCGCCGACTGCGCGATGCCGACGTTGTTGACCAGGATGGTGACGGTGCCGAAGGCCTTTTCCGCGGCGTCGAAGGCCTTCGCCATCGCCACGCGGTCGGTCACGTCGGCTTCGAGGGCAAGCGCCTTGCCGCCATGTCCTTCGATTTCCTCTTGCAGTGCTTTCAAGCGATCCAGACGCCGCGCCACCAGCGCCACCGCCGCGCCGTTGTCCGCTAGCACCCGCGCGAACTGCGCGCCGAGTCCACTCGATGCGCCGGTCACCAGCGCCACCCGGCCGGTCAGGTCGAACATTTTGGCGGCTTTGGTCATGCGCTGCCCCTCAGTGCCCATAAAGCGCATGCGGCAGCGCGGTCGCAAGCCCCGGCACGAACCACAGCACAATCAGCGCGAAAAGCTGGATGAAAACGAACGGAATGATACCGGCATAAATGTGCCGCGTGGTGATTTCCGGCGGGGCCACGCCACGCAAATAGAACAGCGTCGGCCCGAGCGGCGGGTGCATGTAGGACGTCTGCAAGTTCACCGCCATCAATATGCCGAGCCAGACCGGATCGACGCCCGGCATCTTCAGGAGCGGCGGCGCGACGATCGGCACCACCACGAAAATGATCTCGAAGGCGTCCATGACGAAGCCGAGCAGGAACATCGCCAGCATCACGACGATGAGCGCGCCGTCGACGCCGCCCGGCAGATTGGTGAGCGCGCGCTCGACCATCACGTCGCCGCCGAGCGCGCGAAAGACGAGGCTGAACATGGTCGCGCCGATCAGGATGACGAAGATCATGCTGGTGATCTGCGTTGTCTTCTCGATCACCGGCACGATCAGGCCGCGCAGGCCCGCCTTGCGCATCGCGAGCAGCAGCGCGCCGACCGCGCCGATCGAGGCCGCTTCGGTCGGCGTCGCGACGCCGCCGAGGATCGAGCCGAGCACCGCGAAGATGAGCAGCAGCGGCGCGATCAGCACTTCAACAAGCCGGCGCGCAAGCCTGATTCCGTGTGGCGCATCCGGATCGGGCGGCAGCGCCGGCGCCTTCTTCGGCCGCATGATCGCGACCGCGATCAGGTAGATCAGATAGAGCGCGACCAGCGCGAAGCCCGGCACCAGCGCGCCGGCAAACAGATCGCTCACCGTCACCGAGCGCGGCGCGAAGATTCCCTGCGACAATTGCGAGGCCTGATACGCGTTGCCGATCTGGTCGCCGAGCAGCACCAGCACGGTTGCCGGCGGAAAAATCTGCGCCAGCGTCGCGGTCGCCGCCACCGTGCCCGCCGCAAGCCGCTTGTCGTAGCCGAAGCGCAGCATCGCCGGCAGCACGATCAGCCCCATGGTGACCGCGGTGGCGCCGACGACGCCCTTCGCCGCCGCCAGCATGGCGCCGACGATCACCACCGAGATGCCGAGGCCGCCACGCAGGCGGCCGAACATCCGGCCCATCGTTTCGAGCAGTTCTTCGGCGACGCGCGAGCGTTCCAGCATCACGCCCATGAAGATGAACATCGGAATCGCCAGCAGCACCTCGTTGGTCATGATGCCGTAGATGCGCTCCGGCAGCGCGCCGAGAATGCCGATGTCCATCAGGCCGGCGAAATGGCCGACGAGCGCGAAGGCGAGCGAGATGCCGCCGAGCGTCAGCGCCACCGGATAGCCGGCCATCAGCACGCCGCAGACCGCGGCGACCAACAGGATGGCGAAGATTTCAGGGAAGGACATCAGCGCAACCTTCAGCGCCGCGCGCGCCGACTTTCTTGTCCCTCCCCTTCAGGGGAGGGACGGCGCGCATCAGCGCGCCGGGGTGGGGTAACCCGATCATCAAGCGCCCTCACCCGGTCGACTTCGTCGACCACCCTCCCCCGCAAGCGTGGGAGGGATAAGCGCAGCGATTGAATGGATCGCCTGCGAGACGCCCTGCAGCGCCAGCATCGCGGCGAACAGCGGAATCAGCGTCTTGAGCAAAAACACCGCGGGCAGACCGCTCGTCTCCTGCGAGCGCTCGAGGATCGCCCACGAGCGGTGCGCGAACGGCACCGACAGCCAGAGCACCGCCAGCGCGAACGGCAGCAGCAACAGCACCGCGCCGGCGAGATCGATCCACGCTTTCGTGCGCGGCGAGGCTTCCGCGTAGAAAACGTCGACGCGCACGTGCCCGCCGGCATTCAGCGTCCAGGCCGCCGCCAGCATGAACAGCGTGGCATGCGCATAGATGATGCTTTCGGACAATTTGATCGAGCCAAGCGAAAAGACGTAGCGCGCCGCCACCAGCCCGAACTGCACCAGCACGACAAACAGGATGAGCCACGCCACGGCGCGCCCGACTGCGGTCGTCAGGCGATCGATCCCGTCGGCAATTGATTGCAGGCGAAGGTGCGTCATTTAATTGGCCTGTCATGCCCCGCAAAGGCGGGGCATCAGTATTCACGGTGCCATCAATTGACCACAAGCGCTGGGCGTACTGGATCATCCGCTGGAGCCTGGCCCCGAGAAAGCGGGGCCGGATGATGACACAAAGAGGGCCCATCCGCTAAATTGGAGCCATGTCAGACCATCACCACCACGACGACGACGACCATTCCGAGTTGTCCGAAACCCAGTTGCGTGTGCGCGCGCTGGAAACAATCCTGACCGAGAAAGGCTATGTCGAGCCGGCGGCGCTCGACGCCATCGTCGAGGCCTACGAGACCAGGATCGGCCCGCGCAACGGCGCCCGCGTCGTCGCCAAGGCCTGGACCGATCCGGCGTTCAAGAAGGCGTTGCTTGAGGATGCGTCCAAGGCGATTGCGACGCTTGGTCACGTCAGCCGCGTCGGTGACCACCTGATCGCGGTCGAGAACACGCCCAAGACCCACAACATGATCGTGTGCACGCTGTGCTCCTGCTACCCGTGGGAAATGCTCGGCCTGCCGCCGGTCTGGTACAAGGCGGCGCCCTACCGCTCGCGCGCGGTGAAGGACCCGCGCGGCGTCCTATCGGACTTCGGCGTCACGCTGGCGAAGGACACGGAAATCCGCGTGTGGGACTCGACTGCCGAGACGCGCTTCCTCGTTCTGCCAATGCGCCCCGCCGGCACCGAAGGCTGGAGCGAGGAGCAGCTGGCCGAGATCGTCACGCGCGACAGCATGATCGGCACGGGATTGCCCGACCCGGCTGTGAAGATGAAATGAACGGCGTCCGCTTTCTTCCCTCTCCCCGCAAGCGGGGAGAGGTAAAGGAGATTGATATGAACGGCGTCCACGACATGGGCGGCATGGATGGCTTCGGCAAAGTCGAGGTCGAACAGAACGAGCCACCTTTCCACGAAAAATGGGAAGGCCGCGTGATGGCGATGGTACGCGCAATGGGCGCAAATGGCGGCATCAACATCGACATGCAGCGCTTCTCGCGCGAGTCGCTGCCGCCGGTCGTTTATCTCGAAAGCTCCTATTACAAGAAATGGTTCCTGGCGCTCCGGCAGTCGATGCTTGAGCGCGGCATGGTCGGCAAGGACGAGATCGAGGCGGCCCGTTCGCTGCGGCAAAGCCCGCCACTCAAGCGCGGCAAGTTTTCGATGAGCGACGTCCAGCGCGTGATGACACGCGGCAGCTTCCGCCGCGACCCGTCGGCGCCCCCGGCGTTCGCGCTCGGCGACCGCGTGCGCACGAAGAACATCAACCCGGTAACGCACACGCGCCTGCCGCGCTACGCGCGCGGCCACACCGGCACGATCGAGCGCATCAACGGCTGTCACGTGTTTCCCGACACCAGCGCGCGCGGCGAAGGCGAGCATCCGCAGTGGCTCTACACGGTCGTGTTCTCCGGTCGCGACCTCTGGGGCGATGACGCCGACCCGACGCTGAAGGTGTCGATCGAGGCGTTCGAGCCGTATCTGGAGAAAAAATAGTTGTCGTCACCGGGCTTGTCCCGGTGACCCCGCGTGGGAAGGCAGTGCATTCCTGAGCGGGATGGCCGGGACAAGCCCGGCCATGACAGAGGAGAGACGATGCCAATTGACGCTCAATCAGCAATAAAAGCCGCCGCCTCGGTGCCCGGTGTTCCTCGGGACGAGGAAGGGCCCGTGTTCAGGGAGCCGTGGGAAGCGCAGGCCTTCGCGATGGCGCTGACGCTGCACGAGCGCGGGGTGTTCACCTGGAAGGAATGGGCCGACACGCTCGCCGCAGAAATCAAACGCGCGCAGGCGGCAGGCGACCCCGACACCGGCGAGACCTATTATTTGCACTGGCTCAACGCGCTCGAGCGGATCGTTGCCGCTAAAGGCGTGACGACGAGTGAGACGCTGCACCGCTATCGCGACGCCTGGGACCGCGCCTGCGATCGCACGCCGCACGGCAAGCCGATCGTGCTGCGCGAAGACGATTTCGCCTAACGGGCAGTCGCAAACACTCCGACGTCATTCCGGACGCCGCCAACGGGTCCGCGCGAAGCGCGGCCCGATGACAGGCTTCGCGGCGATCCGGAATCCAGAAACATAGGCAGAATTGGCCTCTGGATTCCGGGTTCGCGCCTTCAGCGCGCCCCGGAATGACTGGTTCGTAGGCTGCTAGCGCCGCGTCGAAGCTACACCCCCGCCGCGCCGCCGTCGGCGCGCGGATCGTGGCCGCCTTCGAGCGTGCCGTCCGGATGCAGCACCACCGCGCCGGCATGGCCCATGGTGTCGGAATAGGGCTCGTCCAGCACCTGCACGTCGTGGCCGGCAGACATCAGCCGGTCGACCAGATTGCCGTCGAAGCGCGACTCCATCCGCAAATTCGTGATGGTCGATCCCCAGGTGCGGCCGAGCAGCCAGCGCGGCGCATCGAGCGCCTTGTCGAGCGGCTGGCGGAACGTGACATGGCGCGTGAACACGGCCGCCTGCGACTGCGGCTGGCCGTCGCCGCCCATGGTCCCGTAGGCCATCACGCGCCCATCGTTCAGCGCGGCAAGCGCCGGATTGAGCGTATGGAACGGACGCCGGCCTGGCTCCAGCGGGTTCACCGCTTTCGGATCGAGCGAGAAGCTGGCGCCGCGGTTCTGCATCAGCACGCCGGTGGCCGGCAGCACGCAGCCCGAGCCAAACTCCCAATAGAGCGACTGGATGTAGGAAACGACGAGGCCGCTTGCATCCGCCGCGCCCATCCAGATCGTGTCGCCCTCGCCGTATGGCTGCGGCCACATGGCCGCCTTGTTCGGATCGATCTTTTCCGCATCGGCGTCGAGAAACGCCGGCGAAAGATATCGATTGAGATCGGCCGTGATCCGGTCCGGATCGCAGATGACGCGATCGCGCACGCGGAAGGCACGCTTGGTCGACTCGATGATGCCGTGCACGTGCGCGAAGCTCTCGGCTTCGCTCACACGCAGCCGCTCGAACAGCGCGAGGATGATGAGCGAGGCCAGCCCCTGCGTCGGCGGCGGCGCGTTGTAGATCGTGCCGGCTTCGAGCTGTACGCTGAGTGGCTCCGCCACCTTCGCCTGATATGTTTCGAGATCGGCGCGCGTCACCGGCGCGCCGATGCGCTCCAGATCGACGGCAATCTCGCGCCCGACA
>DASSRW010000138.1:0-35405 GCA_035701545.1 Pseudolabrys sp. | reverse complement strand
ATGATGTTGCGCATCATCGGCAGCGTGATGTGCACGAATTTCTGCCAGGCGTTGGCGCCGTCGATCGCAGCGGCCTCGTAGAGCTGCTCCGGCACCGATTTCAGCGCCGCCAGATACATGATGAGAAAGAACGGCGCGCCGTACCACACGTTCACCAGGATCACCGAGAAGCGTGCCCAACTCGGTTCGCTGAGCCAGGGAATCTCCTTGAAACCCATGCCGGTGATGACCCAGTTGAACGCCGAATGGGTCGGGTCGAACAGCCACCACCAGCCGAGCGAGGAAAGCGCCAGCGGGATCACCCACGGCACCAGCAGCATGCCGCGCCATTTGCGCTGGCCTTTGGCCGGCAGGTTGTTGATGAGGTGCGCCGTGATCAGCCCGATAATGGCTTTGAAGAAAACGGCGGAGATCGCGAAAATCGCCGACTGCTGAACGACCATCCAGAACACGTCGCGCGACAGCAGGTAGCTGAAGTTGCCGAGCCCGATGAAGCGGGTCTGCGACTTGTTCAGCATCGATAGCCAGATCGAATAGAAGGCCGGGTAGATGACAAGGCAGCCAATGATCAGGATCAGCGGAAGACACATCAAAAACGCGATGGTCGACCGGCGGCGAATGAAACGTTGCAGGCGAATTCTTGCCGATGCCGCGCGCCCACGCTGCAGCGCCGGCGTCCATGACGATTGAACGGTATCGGCCATGCCGTTTGCCGGCCTTGGCGGCCGGGCCCCTCTAAAGACTGCCGATCAGACGTGCCGGCGGCGCCGGCACGTCTCTTCTCGTCACTGACCGAAAACCCCGCTCAGGCGCGCAATGTTCCCTCAAGCTCCTTTTCGGCCCACTTGATCACCTCGTCGAGCTTCTCGTTGCCCTGGGTGAACTTCGCCACCATCACGGTATTGATCGCCTGATTGTACATCTGGGCGCCAACTTCCGAGCGGGCCGGCTTGCCGAACATCGACGTTTCCTCGTCGCCGCGCGGCGGATAGCTGTAAACCACGCCCTTCGGCGGCTCGACCGTCTTCCACGTATCGATGTCGTACATGCTCTTGAACGACGGCAGGTCGTAGCCGACCGAGGCCTGGACCAGCTGAGCCACCGAGCTCTTCTGCGAAATGTACAGCAGAAGGTCTTTTGCCGCCGACTTGTTTTTCGAAAAACTCCACAACCCGTAGAACTGCGGAAGCTGCCCGACAAAGCGGCCCTTCGGGCCCTTCGGCATGCCGTGAATCCAGATGTTCTTCGCGACATCGGGATTGTCGCGCTTGGCGACCGCCCACGAGCTCGGCGGGTTCATGATGGCGGAGCCTTTGCCGGAGATGATCCAGCGATTGTTGCCGGCGTCATCCCATGCGTAGACCTCGGGTGGATTCACCGCCATGAGCTTCTTGAGATACTCCATCGCCTTGCGCGTCTCATCGGAATTGATCTTGATGTTGTCCTTCTCGTCGACGAACACCACGCCGTATGCGTTGAACAACGCGCCGACCCAATCGACCGCGTCGCTCGCCTGTCCCATCGGCAGGCCGACCGGATGGCCGGCTTTGTAAAGCTTCTGCGCGCACTCGAGATAGAGATCCCAGGTCCATTTGTCGGTTTTCGACTTGTCGTATTTCGACTCGTCGGCCGGAAACATGTCCTGGAGATCGATGCCGCAATGCTGCTTGTAAAGATCGAACCGGGACTGGCACGGCTTGACCTGGCTGCCGACCGTGGTGGGGATGCCGCGCCAGGTGCCTTTGATCTTGGCGAGATATTCGGCGACCGGGCTGATCGGTCCGTACTGCTTGATGAGTTGACCCGCAACGTCGTTGAGCGGCTCGAGCACACGCTCGTGAATCCGGATGTTCCAGTCGCGATGAGACATGATGTCGTGACCGGTACCGGCCTGCGCCTCGGCGGCCGCGGTCAGCTTGTCCTTTTCGCCTTGCGAGGTGATGTAGTCGATGTGCACCTCGACCTTGTTCTTCTCACCCCATTCGTTGCAGAGCTTCGTCAGCGTCTTGTTGGCGCCGGGAACCCAGTGATCCCAGCAGCCGAGGCTCAGTTTTCCGGCGGCATAGGCGCCGCGGACGTAGGGGGCGGCAATGACTGCCGTCGTTGCGAGGGCGGCAGTTTTCAATACGGTTCGACGATTCGGTCGCGATTGCATCGAAGCGTTCCTCCCTGATAGCAGCATGACGAATTAACATGGTGAAAGAAGCGTATACCGAAAACCCCAGCCTCGCCTAGCGGGCTTAACTCCATATTTCGGAAGGTTTTTCGCCGGCGCAGCGTGGCCCACGCGCGGCGGCTGCGGCCTGACTGTCACAGTGAGTGCATTATTGGGGAACGGCAGGCCGCTTTGGCTGCATCGCGTTGAACGGCAACTTCCTTTTTGCCAAGACGCGAGGCTGCCTCGTTCGGACGCTATTTTTGGCTACGTACGGAGCTCACCGCGTCGCCGCTTCGCAAGGCGGCCTTCGGAGTGCGCGATCTGTCATCATTCATTACTTATTTCCGAGAGACTTATTTCCGAGAGCGGGCGGCTGTGCCGGCACTAGCGCTCGATATGTCAGCGCTTCTTCTCGATACGCACGTATACCGCCGCGGATTACCTCCGCCCGCGCGCAGCAAACTTCGCGGCCGCGGCGCCGACGGCAAAGTCCATGTAAATGTCGAATAAACTACCACCAATGCGTCATTGCCGGGGTCCCGCAAACGGATTAGGTATTTGCGATGATGGTTGGTTTGTCGCCTCGATATTGCTCAGTGCGAGATCCGGTTTGTTTGTGAAGGCGTGTTATGCGTGGCGTGCGCAATTTGTTTGGCGTACGGCCGCCTGGGACAAGGGGCACGATCAAAGCTTCTCCCGTCGGCAGGCGTAGCGATTTGTCGTTGCTCGAGCGCGCGCGTTCCACGTGTTTTGCTTCCTCGATCAGCGCAACACAGTCACATCATTCTCGCGGCCGAACGTCGCAGTGCGGCGTTAATTCGCGCTTGGTGAGCGCCGTTACATTGGCGCGGCGCGCGTTCGTGGTATCATGCCGACGAGTAAGATCGCAGCATCGCAAAGATCGTTGGGCTGATTTCACAAGCGTGAAAAGAGGTAAGGTGAAGCTGCAGAGAGATTGATCGTAACTGTAAAAGGACCGGATAGCAGCCCAATACCGAGTTCTTGTTGGCTAAAGTAAACCCGGGCTGAACTGCAACTGTGAGGAGGAAGACGGTCGGCGCGAAGCAATCGGACACGGCGGATGGGCCGCCACGGAGGAGGCCATGTCGTTACGAATCACAACTGCGATCGTCGAGCCGAACATGTTGATCCGGGAAGGACTCACATCTCTGCTTGAGAAGTACTCTTATCGTGTCGTTGGCAGCGCAAATGGAGCTTCTGATTTCGCCGACACTCGCTCCTCTCCGGCGCCCAAACTGGTGCTGGTCGGAGCCGAAACGATTGAACAGGCGTTGGCCGAGGCAGAGAAATGCCGCATCTTCTGGCCCGCCAGCAAAATCATGCTGCTCATGGGTCCGGCGGGCGCCGATGACTACCGCCAAATGATGGCATCGGAAATCGATGGCTGCGTGCCCCTTTCCGTCTCCCGCGACACGCTTTTGCGCACCCTCGATCTCATGATGCTGGAGGACGCCAAGATCCTGCTGATGGTCGGCCCGTCCAGCACGCGCATTCAGCCGCTGCTGGAAGCCGGCGATCCGCAGCACGACAAGGAGCACCAGAACGGCAACGGCGGGCGCGACATGGCCAAGATCTCGATCATGCACATGGCAAGTCCCGCCCTCGCCTGCGTAAACGGCGGCGACTCCGTCCTCGATTCTGCCTCGCGTTTGCCGCGGTCACGCACCATGCCGCGCCTTTCGGAGCGCGAGACGCAAATTCTTGACGGCATCGTGTGCGGTTATTCGAACAAGGTGATCGCACGCACGTGCGGCATCACCGAAGCGACGGTGAAGGTGCACATGAAGTCGATCCTGCGCAAAATCCACGTCGCGAACCGGACCCAGGCGGCGGTGTGGGCGATGGAGAACAACTACACCGTGCGCATGGAAAAGCACCTTCTTGAGGTCGATACCGACGGCGCCGCCGCCTGATACCGGCGGCGCCTCCTCTTCCGGCTCCTTCTTGTCTTGATCTCTTAATACCTTGAGCGATTTTGGGGCGGGCGGCGCCAGCCGTCCGCCCCAAATGCGTCAAGTTCGCCGATAACGGCTATTCCTCGATTCCGGGAGGTCGCCGCCACGGCTCGTTGAGACGCGGCGCCAAAACCATCGCAATCTGCGTCCTGTTGTGTAGCCTGTATTTGCGCATGATGTTGCCGATATGCGCGCGCACGGTATTGGCGGAAATTTTCAGCTCGTGAGCGATGACCTTGTTCTGCAAGCCGCGGGCGATGAGGACGATCAATTGCTGCTCGCGAGCGGTCGGCGCTTCGGTCGCTGCCTGAGACATCCATTCCATCGGTCTCTCCTGTCAACTCGACATTCGACTGTTGCGAACAGCGCCCTGTCGTTCACTCCGTTTTCAATGCGTCGATCGGCGCAAGCTTTGACGCCCGATGCGCCGGATAAAAGCCGAAGAACAAACCCGTTATGCCCGAGAACCCCACGGACAAGGCGACGGCCTGTAGATCGATGGCCGTGATCCATCCCGCCGAGCGCGCGACCGTCAGCGACACGGCCACGCCGCCGGCGATGCCGACGATGCCGCCCAGCAGACACAGAACCAGAGCTTCGGAGAGAAATTGCAGGCGAATATCCCGTGCGCGCGCGCCGACGGCCCGCCGGATGCCGATTTCCCGCGTTCGCTCGGTCACCGATACGATCATGATGTTCATGATGCTGATGCCGCCGACGAGTAGTGAGACGGAGGCGATTGCGATCAGCAACAGCGCGACAGTTTGGGTCGCGCCGCGCTGCGCCTCCATGGCCGCGGCGGGATCGGACACCGTGAAATCGTCCTCCTGGCCCGCCGGAATGCGGTGGCGTTGCCGCAGCAGCTCCTCGATGCCGGTCTTGGCCCACGCCATCGCCTCGTCCGACTGCGCCTTGGCCAGAATGTAGGCGACCGCGTCACGATTGACGCCGCTGGCGCTGCCCAGAAAGCGAAGCTTCGCCGTCGAGAGCGGCACGAAGGCGACGTCATCCTGGTCCGGGCTCTTGCGGTTGAGAACGCCGATCACACGAAAAGGAACGTTCATGATGCGAATTTGCGCGTCGATCGGATTCTCACCTTCGAACAATTCGCGGGCGACGGTACTGCCCAGAATGGCGACCTTGCCCGCGCCGGCCTCCTCTTCGCGCGTGAAGAAGCGGCCGGCGGCAAGGTCCCAATCGCGGACGAGAAAATGATTCGACGTGGTGCCGTTAATGGTCGTGTTCCAGTTCTTGTTGCCGTGCACGACCTGCGCCGTTCCCGCGAGCGATCCGGCGGCGGCGCGCACCTGCGGCACCTGCTCGAGAATCGCGTCCACGTCGCTCTCGGTCAGCGTCAGCCGCGACCCGGCCTTGAGCCGCACGCCGCCCTCGCGCGCAACCCCCGGCTTGATGACAAGAACATTGGCGCCGATCGCCCGGATCTGGCTGGCGACCTGAACTTGCGCGCCTTTGCCGATGGCCAGCACGGTCATGATCGAAGCCACGCCAATCACGATCCCAAGCATGGTCAGGAAGCTGCGCAGCGGGTTGAGCCGCAGCGCGCGTATGGCAACCTGCAAGGTTTGCAGCAGGCTCATGCGCGGCCTCCCGCGAGACGGACATGCGGATGCGCGCTCACGTCGCCGACGATCTCGCCATCCTGAAGCCGGACGGTGCGCTCGCATTGCGCTGCCACATGAGCATCGTGGGTTATCAGCACCACTGTCTGGCCGGATCGATTGAGCGAACGAAACAGGGCAAGGATTTCCGCACCCGTGCGGCTGTCGAGGGCGCCGGTCGGCTCGTCGGCGAGGATAATCGAAGGACCGCTCACCAGCGCGCGCGCGATGGCGACGCGTTGCTGTTCGCCGCCCGATAGTTGTGCGGGGAAGTGGCCGGCGCGGCGCGACATGCCGACCAGCTCCAGCGCTTCCGCGGCACGGCAGAAGCGCTCTCGCCGGCCAACCCCGGCATAAATCAGAGGCAAAGTGACGTTTTCGATCGCCGTATTGCGGGGGAGAAGATTGTAGGACTGGAATACGAAGCCGATCTTGCGCCCTCGCAGCCGCGCCCTCTCGTCCTCCGACAATTCCGAGACGTCCTCATCCTCGATGAGAATGGAGCCCGAACTCGGCTCGTCCAGGAGCCCCATCATGTTCATAAGCGTGGATTTACCCGACCCCGACGGGCCCATGATGGCAACACGCTCGCCCGCCTCAATGTCGAGGGAAACATCGTGAAGAACCGTGACTGCAACCGAGCCACTACCGAATGTGCGCTGCACGGATCGAAGGCTGATGAGCGGCGACATGTCACGACCCGAACCGGATGCCGAAGAGCTGCCGCTGAGGCTGGGCCATCGCCTGCCCGACGGCGACCTGGTCCCCTTCCGTCAGGGCACCCGTTTTGAGCACGACCTGATCGGCACTCGAGGCGCCGACGGTCACCGGGACCGGCTCAATGCCGCCGGCCGCGGTACGCACCCACACGGCCGGGCTGCGGTTCGCGCCGGCCGGAGCCGCGCCGGCTTGCGGCCGGAAGCGCAACGCGGCAAGCGGCACCTTGAGCACATCCTCCTCGCGGTGCACGACGAGTTTCACCAGCGCCGTCATCCCGGGCAGCAGCACGCCGTCGCGATTGTCGGTTGCGAGAACGACCGTGTAGGTGACCACGTTCTGGTTCACCTGGGGTGCCTTGCGGATCTGCCGGACCACGGCGTGGAAGTGCCTGTCGGGAAAGGCGTCGACCGTAAAGGTCGCGTGCTGCCCGGCCGCGATGCGCCCGATATCGGTCTCGTCGACGCGGGCATGAATTTCCATCTGCTCGAGATTGTTGGCGATGTTGAAGGCCGTGCGCGATTCGAGCCCGACCGCCAGCGTCTGTCCCTGGTTGACAAAGCGGCCAACCACGACGCCATCGATCGGCGAGCGAATGATGGTGCGGTCAAGGTCCGCTTCGGCGATCCGCAATACCGCCTCCCGCTGCGGAACGGCCGCCTGCGCTTGCGCAAGTTCGGCGGTAAGCCGGCGCACGTCGGCGCCGGCCGACTCGACCGACAAGGCGTTGAGCGCGAGCAGGCTCTTCGCTTCGCGAACGAGCGCGATCTTGGACGTCAAATCCGTCTCTGCATCCTCGACGGAGGTCGTGGATGCGGCGTCACGGAAACGCAGCTGCTGCTTGCGCTTCAGGTTCCGCTCTGCGGATTCCTTGAACGCTTGCGCATTTTGGAGCTTGGCAATGAGCACGTCCTTGTTGGCCTGAGCGTTGTCAAGGTCGAAGCGGGCGCGGTCGAGCTTTGCCTGCTGCACCCGCACCTCGGCGCGGGCCATCTCGAGCGCGGCCCGCGCTTCCTCGACCTTCCCCTTGAACGTCCGCTGATCGAGTTGCGCCAAGGGATCGCCGACATGGACCCTGTCGTTGAAATCGACGAAAAGCTTTTCGATCTGCCCCGACAGCTGTGAGCCAACCTCCACAGTTTCCACCGGCTGCAGGGTGCCGGTCGCGGTAACAATTTGCTCGAGCGTGCCGCGCTGGATGGAAGCGAAGCGGAATGCGGGTGCGGGGGCCTCATCCGCTGTCAATTCGGCGGCGACGCCGACATATGAGTACGCGCTTTTGAACGAGCCTTCGGCTTTCGAAATCGCCCGGTCGACATTCTGAGGGTCGAAAACTCCCAGCAACACGGGCGCGCCAAACAGGGAAACAGCCAGGCAACCGCCGAGCAGAGACATTTTCATGGGGAGACGCCTCGTTTGTGCACGCAATCGACAGTAAGGTTAGGCGCGGCGCCTGGGCTGTTCCATTGGTCAGTTGTACTACCCCCGTTGGAGCGGACGTTCCCGAATGGGCGATACCAAAAGGTTTTGCTGCGACAGAATGATGCGGCTTCTCGTGCACAATTAACGCGAGTTTTATGGCCGCGGGAGCAAAGCGACTCAGCGTCTTTACGCCTGTGCACTCTCGTGTCCTTGCGGAGATCGCTTGCGAGCGCCATCGACATGAGCAGCCGTTCGCAACGGCAATGTGACAGCAATCAAGCGCTACTTCGAAAGATTCAAACGGCGCAGTTTCGATGCGCGCTGCGGACTAGTCTCTCCCGACTAGTCCAAATATCAGTCTATGCGCTTGCAGATCGGCGAAGCAGATTGAGCGCGTTGCTCCCGGAAGCAACGAAACGTCAGTACGACAGCAACGCTCACCAAGAAAGGTCCCTGCTATGATCTCTCGTAAACTGATCCTCGCCGGCGCCGCGATCCTCGCGCTCTCCGGCGTTGCCCAGGCGCAGAACGCGGTAACGACGACTCAAATCGGCGTCGTCAACTCCTCGACCACGAGCCAGAGCGGCGGCGTTTTGAACCTTGCCTCGCTCAATCAGATCGGCGTCGTGAACTCCGGCACCGTGGCCCAAAGCAGCTTTGGCCTCAACGCGAGCCAGGTCAACCAGCTCTCGTTCTTCGGCTCCAACACCGCTGCCATTGGTCAAGCGGGCATCATCAACCTGAGCGGCGTGAATCAGGTTCATTTCCCGTAATGCTGACTGCCGGGCGCGGAGCAAATCCGCGCCCGGTTAATAAATAAGTGAAGCAGAAACCGAAGCAGAAGCAGAAACCGACATCTCGTGTGCATAATTAGCCGCTCGAGATCCATTTCTCTCATGCGGAGCAAAGTTATGACAAAACCCACCCGGATTCTCTTCCTTGCCGCGCTGGCCAGCTGCGCATCTTTGGGTAGCGCGCACGCGCAAAACACCGTCAGCGTTCTCCAGTTTGGAACCGTCAACGTCTCCTCAACGACGCAATCGGGCGCGACCTCGAACACTGCCACGACGCTTCAATTCGGCAGCGTCAATTGGGCGGGATCCACGCAATCGGGACCGGTCCTGGCGCCGACGGTGAACAACGCCACGATCGGCCAGTCAGGCACGATTTCCAACTTTGCGGCCGTCGGTCAGCTCGGATGGTCGAACACCAGCACGATCGGACAGCTCGGCGCCCTGAACACAGGCGCGATCATGCAAACGGGAGTGTCGAACGGATCCCTGGTCATCCAGCAGGTCAGCCCCTGACCAAGAGGACGGCCGCCAGGATAGATCAATTCAGCGCACTTGAGTTACAATGGAGAGCATCATGAAAGCGCGCCTACTGCTCCTTGCCGCGGCAATCGTCGTGGCACCCTCGGCCGGCTGGGCCCAGTCCATACAGACTGTCGTCCAGATCGGAAACGTGACTCCGGTGACCATCAACCAGAGCAGCCCGCTCAACTTTGCCGGCGTCTTCCAGATCGGTACAGGTCCCACCGCGTCGGTCACGCAAGTCGGGCAGAATAATGCGACGGGCATTTTGCAGTTCGGCACGACCACAAATGCGACGATCACCCAATTCGGGCTGAACAATACGGCGTTCGTCGGACAGGCCGGAGGAACGAACATATCGAGCATATTCCAGGTGCGTCCATAAAGGCGCGCCGCGCGGCCGGGCAACGACGCCGGCCGCGCACGCATGGAGGCGAACATGAAACCCATGCTTCTTGCCTTAGGGCTGGCAATCATCATGTCGAGCGCAGCAAACGCAGGCGAGCCGGGCGACGAGGGCAGCGGCAACACCACAATCGTGCGGAACGGCAACAGCGTCGCGATCGTCACGCAAAGCGGCGATCCCGACAAGGCCGTCGTTCGCATCGAGAAGAAGCCGGGCCGCACGGTGATCTATCGCAAGAGCGGCGGCAACACGTCGATCGTGACGCAGAGCTCCGATCCTCGCGATATTCCGCCCGAATCGCTGCCGCCCTGGATGCGCGAGCTGCTGCAGCGCTGATTGCGCGACAACGCAAGGCGACAGAAGCGCCGGCGGCGTGTCTCGCGCAATGCCGGGGCGACCCACAGCGGCGCAGCGGCAGGAACCCAAAAGCAAACAAAAGCGTTGGCAGCGAAAATAGGTCGCCGCTTACGCTATGCCTCGAACGTCACCGGAAAGCCGCCCGCCGCGGCCGAGAGGCATCGGCGCCTCTGTGTACGAGCGGACGGAGAAATCCGGCGGCCCGATCTCATGCACAGTGGATGGCGGCAAATCCGAAGCGCGGGGGCTCAATGCGACATTCATTCTCGCCCTCGCCGTCTATTTGCTGGCGCTTGGCGGAAGCGCGCTGCTCAAATTGCGCCCCACGGCACTGGACGCCGTTCCGTTTTGCCTCGCCAGCGCAGCGTTTCTGATTTTGTTCAGCCGCGGCGCTTCGCCTGCCGCCGTCCGTTTCATTGAGGTGATTGAAGCCGTTCTTGCCGTCGTCGCGCTCGGCCTCGGGCTTGCCTGCCTGAGCTACGTGTGTGCGGCCATGGACCTCCCGCTGCGCGACCGGGAGATGATCTGGATCGATCAGCGGCTCGGCTTCGACTGGCTGCAAATGATGAAGCAGCTGGACGCGTTTCCGGGGCTGCTCCTTTTGCTGGATTCGGCCTACGCGACGTTCACGTTTCAGCTCATCGCAACAGCCGTTCTTCTCCTGGCGTTCGCGGGAACGCGCGCGCTCGACCGGTTTCTGCTGACTTTCATTTGCGCGTCGCTCATCGCTGAGCTGGCCAGCATCCTGGCTCCGACGCTGGGACCGATGGCCTCGCTCGCCCAACAGAGCCACTTCGAAAATCTTCCCACGCTCGGCCGCACGACGGCCGACATTGTGCTTGCCTTGAGACAAGGCGCCCTCAAAGAAATCGGATTCGAGGCCGTCGACGGCATCATCAGCTTTCCATCGCTGCATGCAGCGGTGGCCGTCATCATCCCGGTCGCGTTGCGCCGCTATCGGCCGCTGTTCTGGCCGGCCCTGGCGCTCAACGCCGTGATGCTCCTGTCGGCCATTCCGAGCGGAAACCATTACCTGATCGACGTAATCGCGGGCATCGGCGTGGCGGTGCTCGCAATTTTCTGCGCTCCCGGTCTGCAACTCCTGTTGGATCGGCTGGCAGCGCCACTGCGCACGTCCGGCGATCAGACGCTGGCGCCGACCTCATAAAGCTCGACTTTCGTGCCATCGGGGTCCGCAACGTAAACGGTCAGGCCGTAGGGGCCGTTGTGCAGGTCCTGGAAAAAGCGAACGTTGGCCTGCTTGAGCCGGTCGCACATCTTGCGGACGTCGTTCACTTCGAAGGCGATGTGGTCGACCTGGCGGTGCCCCTCCTGCTGGCCCGCCACGAGGGCTATGCCTTGATGAAAGGCCGTAAAGGATCGCCCGTCCGCAAGCGGCTTGGCCGGCCGAATCCTGAATCCGAGCTGCTCGACGTAGAAGTCGACCGACCGCTTCATGTCCTGCACCATCAGCAGCATGTGGCCATAGCCGAGCGTGCGCGGCGCTGACTGCGTCTTTATCCAGCTCAGGATATCGCCCGAATTGGCCGTCTCGCAGAAATACTGTTTCCAGACCTTCTGCGCGCTTTGCTCCCAGTCGGAATTGATGCCGGAAATGCAGTCGAGCACCGCCACGCTGTCGAAGTCGCGCAAATAGGCCTCGCGGATGCTGGTTTCGACACAGGCGTTGGTGGTCGTGCCCACGATGAACAGCGTGCGCGTCCCCAGCATGCGCAGCAGCATATCGAGGCGCGTCTCGAAGAACGCGCCGAACCGGTGCTTGCGCACGACATAAGACGGATTGACCGCAGCCAGGGCCTTGAGCTCCTCGACAATCTCCTCGTCCCACGAGCCCGCCAGGGCCGAGACCTGCTTTCGCCGTGCCGTATGGGCCGCAAGTTTCTTCCGCGCGCGGCTGGCGTCGACCGCGAAGTGCTCCTGGACGGTCCAGATGACGGGAACACCGCCGGCCTGGCAGCCTTCGACCAGCTTCTTGACGGCCGGGATGATCGCGGCGAGGCGCTTGGTGTCGACGCCGGAAACGCCGAGCGTTCCCTTCTCATGAATGAATGCGTTCTGCATGTCGATGACAAGCAGCGCCGCGGTCTTCAGTTCGATGTCGTCGAGCATCAGTGTTTCTCCTCATCGATGCCGAGCACACCGGCACGCGCCCAACTGTCCTTCGGCGTTTCATGGATCACAACGTGAAGATGGTCGGGCCTGCAGCCGCCGTGCTCGATCATCGCGTCGGTGATCGCGCGCGTGAGCTTGCGCTTCTGCTCGACCGTGCGGCCTTCCCACATTTCGACAATGACGAACGGCATGATGCACTCCTTGAGCTAGCGCGCGGCCCAGCGCGGCGCCTGAGATGAGAAACCGGTGACGAAATCGTTGCCGGCGCGGTCTTCGCCGCTTACGAGCCAAAGCGGCCGCGTCGCGTAGTTGATGAGCGGCTGCTCTTCCATGGCGATCCAGTTTGCCGGCGCTTTCGGATCGCGGATGAACCGGCTGGCCGCCGGCATGTAACGGATCACGTACAGGGGCGCGTTTTCTTGACTGCATGCAAGGTCTTGCGCGGAAAGGGAATGGATGTCCGCGAAGCGGAACGCCGCTTTTTCCGCAAAGGTGACCAGCGCCACAGCGCCGGCGAGCGGCGCGGCCGGCCAGTATCGCCCTTCCCGTCCGGCAGCCACGAATTCAAGGTAGTGCGCAGCGCCGAGATACAGTTCGCTGTCCCACAGAATGACATCGGGCCCGATGAGCGCCGCGACCTTTCCGACGACCGCGTTGTTCTCGCACAGATCGAGAAAGGCCCAGGCGTTGGTCATGGTCGCGGCGAATCCCCACGGATTGTGGATGCCTGAAAGCCGCTCCTGCCGCGGCTGCGGGTCGCGCGCCGCCAGATCGGAAACGGCTGCGCGCACGGCGGCGATCTGCCGCTCCTCGATGTGCAAAGCTTGCTCGATCGTATCGGACATCGGCACGAAACGGCGGCTCCTCAAGATGGCAATGTCACACAGCGCCCGCGGCCGAAGCCGCTTTCATCCGCGGCACCGTTTTCATAGAGCACCGCGCCGCGCGCGACGGTAAGAACCGGCCAGCCTTTCAATTTCCATCCCTGATAGATGCAGGTGCCCTTGCCTTTGTGCTCGACGGTTCGCTCGGCCTCGAGGTCGACCAGAACAAAATCGGCGTCCGAGCCTACCTGGAGCGCGCCTTTTTTCGGCCAGAGTCCGAAGCGCCGGGCCGGATGATAGGAGTTGAGCTGAACGAGCCGGCTCAGCGACACGCCCCGCTGATGAACACCGAAATGAAGCATCAGCGGCAGCTCCCACGGGAAGCTGACAACACCGGGCAACTCGGCCCAGAGGTCTTCGCCCTTCTTCGGGAAGAACGGCACGTGATCGGTGCCGAGGCTGTAGACCGACCCGTTCATGATTCCGCGCCAGAGGCCGTCCTGCTCCTCCCTGTCGCGAAGCGGCGGTGAAATCTTCGCCGTCATATTGAGATCGGGGTCGTAGCAGGTCCTCGTCAGATAATGCGGGCAGGTTTCGACCGTAATATCGAGGCCGCGCCCCTTGGCTTCGGCCGCGAGCACCGGCCCCATGCCGACCGACGTATGCACGAGATGAAGCGGACAGCCGGTGCGCTCGGCCAGAAAGATCATGCGCCGGATCGTTTCGACTTCGCAGAAGGCCGGGCGCGACTCCGTATAGGCGCCGAGGTCCTGCCGGCCGGTCGCCTTCATCTCGTTCTTCATCCAGGTCGCGATTTGCGTGTTCTCGCAGTGGACGTTGATGACGGCGCCCGGAATCTTGCTGAGGATTCGCATCGCGGCATAAACCCAGCCGTCGGTCGCCGGAACGATCCCGATCGGATTGTCGGGCTCGTAGCCGAAATAGCACTTGAACGATCGAACGCCCGTCTTGGCGACCACTTCGGGAATTTCAGCGATGTGCTCCTCGCGCTGGATGCCGAAATGAAAGCCGAAATCGATGAGCGAATTCTGCTCGCCGGCGGTTTTGCGTTCTTCATAGAACGGGATGTAGGACGGCTTCAGGTTGCGGATGTAAAGGATGACCGTCGTCACGCCGCCGGACGCGGCCGCCGCGGTTTCCGTCCGCATGTCTTCGGCGTAAGGATACTTGACGCCCAGATGGCAATGCGGATCGATGACGCCCGGCAGCATGACCTTTTCTTTTGCGTCGATCTCGCGCCTGCCTTCGGGCAGGGCTTCGTCCGATCCAACGGCAACGATCACACCGTCCTTCACAGCCAGGCCGCCGTGCGTCTCGCCGTCGTGGCTGACGATGCGCGCGTTGCGAACAACAAGATCTGCTTTCATTGCCGAGCCTTTACGATTTCCTCGATACGTCTGCGAATTCCGCCCCATTGGCTGCGGCCAACGGTGACGGGGGCGCGGCTGCCGAGCCCCCGCGCCCAAACAAACTTCAGTCCGAGCGCCGCTGCCGCGTCGCGATCGATGCCTCCCGGCGGTGCGGCGAGATCGACCAGCAGCGCGTGCTTGGGCAGGCGCGCCAGTGCGTCGCGTCCGACGATCTGCGATGGGACGCTCGAAATGACGATATCCGTGTCTTTGAAGACGTCACCGAGCTTGTTCAATTCGTGCGGTTCCGCGCCGGCTGCGTAGGCCGCGGCGCGCTGCACCGGATTGCGGGCCGCCACGTGCACTCTCGCGCCGAGCGCATAAAGCGTGCGCGTCGCGAGCGAGCCGATCGTGCCTTGCCCGACGAGGCAAATTTTCGCGTTGTGGATTGTGATGTCCGTGTTCTCGATCACCGCCTTCAGCATGCCCTCGACAATCGCCGGGCCGCGCAGCAGCATCAGATCGTCATCCCATTCGTACTCATGCAAACCGATGCCGAGGGGCTCGCATGCCGCCTTGAGCTTCGCGTCGGCCCAGCCAAGAATGATGTGTGCAGGGCGTCGCATCGCACGGAGCATTGTGTGGTCCGGGATGATCCGCTCCGGACATTGCGGAGCAAACAATGCTCCATCGGGCGCGATGCCCGGAATCGGAAACAGCGCAAAATCCGCGCCGTTCAGGCAGGCGGCAGCGCCCTCTTCCCGAACGACACCTTCAATTCCTTTTTCCGGCCAAGGAAATCCATACGCCTTGACGGTGGCGCCGGTTGCGGCCGCGCAACGTGCAATCTCCTGCTCGCGCCTGTCGCCGGCAACGACGGCAATCACCAAGTTCTTCCAATCCATCAGTGTCTTACCTTTCGCAGCAACTCGGCTTTGCCGAGGCCCTCGATCCCCATGCTCCGGGCCGTGCGCCCATGCCTGGAGAACGCGATGCCGCACAGGCTTTCGCCGAGCGCGAGAAGCGATGCGGCAATGGGCGTCTCGACGCCGGCAGCCTTTGCCAGCGCCAGGAAAGGCACCAGCCCGTGGCCGAAATCTTCGCGGTAGTAGCGGTGATTGAGTGAATCCGGCGCCTTGATTTTGCTGTTCGCCTCGCCGGCCGCTATCGCAGCGGCGTAATCCTCGCTTTCGGCGCTGCTCTCGACCGTGCCGATCCGCTGCATCTCCTCGATCAGGTTGGGCAATCTGTGCCCGAACGCACCGGCAACGGCGCGCCGCTCATCGTCGAGCTGACGCATGACGCGCGCGACCCCGGGCGTCATGCCGTCCACGTAGAAAGTGAAGTCACCGGCCCGCGCTTCCACCCAGGCGGCGGCCAGAATCGCGCCCGGCGGATGCAGCACCAGATTGACGTTCGACAGATCCGTCGCGAGCACATCGTTCACGGGCTCGCCGCCGGGAAAAAGCGTGCAGGCGGCCGCGAGCGCCATGCTGCCGCCCGGCAGCGCGGCAACCGGCACTCGTTTCGCGCGTCCGCTGATGGTGACCTCGCCCGGCCGATATTTGCGCGCAACGTAAGTCAACGTCGAAAATTCGGCGACAGGCGGAACATCGACGCGGACCTGCCTGTACGCGTGGGCGAATTCCAGGGCACCGCCGGTGTGCCCGGGATTGAGGATTATCGGGGCGTCCGCAGGCCAATCGGCTTTCGCCAACATCTGTGCGACCGGCACATGCAGAAACGTCGGCAAGGTTACGACCGCAACATCGGCGCCCTTCGCAGCGTCGGCAATGTCGGCGGTCATCGCGCGGGGCTTCGCAAGACCTGATCCCAGCACGCCTTCGTAGGCAATGCCGCCGCGCTTCAGAAAAGGAGCAAGCGTGTCCGCGGACCGATTCCACAAGGTCACGTCATGACCGGCGGCAACCAGCTCGGCCACGGCGGCGGCGCCTCCCGCGCCCGCGCCCATCACGACAACGTTCATCGCGACCTCACCGCTCGACCAGCACGCCCTTGGCCTCGAAAATCTCGCGAATGCGGCGCACGTATTGCTGGAATTTTTGACTCCCGTGCACTTCGGTCCATTGCCGCGGCCGCGGCATGTCGATCGCAAGATCAAGATCGACCCGGCCCGGGCGCGGAGACATCACGATGACGCGGTCGGCGAGGAAAACCGCCTCGTCGATTCCGTGCGTGATGAACAGCACCGTGTTGCCGACCCGGCCCCACATCGCCTGCAGGTCCATGATCATCTGCTCGCGCGTGAGCGCATCGAGCGCGCCGAACGGCTCGTCCATCAGCAGCAGCCCCGGCTCCTGGATCAGCGCCCGGCAGATCGCCACGCGCTGCCGCATGCCGCCGGAAAGCTCCGACGGCCACTTGTTCTCGAAGCCGTCGAGGCCGACCTGCGACAGAAGCGTGGCCGCCTTGTCCTTGTAGTGCCCGCGATTGAAATGCTTGATCTCGATCGGCAGCAGGATGTTGTCGAGCACATTGCGCCAGTAAAGCAGCATGTCGGATTGAAAGACGACGCCGACCTTGGGATGCGGCCTTCGAATTTCCTGTCCGTCGATGAAGATGCGGCCGGTCGACGGAGGAATGAGGCTGGCGAGCAACGACAGCAGCGTGCTCTTGCCGCAGCCGCTCGGGCCGACCACGGCGACGAAGCTTCCCGGCTCGATGTCCAGATCGATGCGGTCGAGCGCCTGGACATCCTCGCTCTCGCGCGTCTCGTACGTCTTGGAAAGCTCGACGATTTTCACCGCGGCGCCCCGGCCGCCCGCCAGCATGCTCACTTCGCGGCCTCCCGGCGGTAAACCGTTTTGCGCTCGATGAAAGCGACGATGAAATAAAGCACAACGCCCAGGACCGAGATGACGACCACCGTCGCAAAGTTCAGGGCCGTGTCGAATCGCGCATTCGCCTGCAGCTGCAGATAGCCGAGCCCGCGTTCGGCGGCGACATACTCGCCGATGATTGCGCCGATCACCGCAAGGCTGATCGCGACCTTGAAGCCGCCAAATACGCTTGGAAGCGCCGCCGGCAGCCGGACCTTGATGAAGGTCTGCCATTCGTTGGCGCCCATCGAGCGGACCAGGTTCACGAGTCCCTTGTCCAGGGATTGCAGGCCTACGACGGTCGAAATCACGATCGGGAAAAATGAAATCAGGAACGCAAGGCTGATTTTGGGGGCCCATCCATAGCCCAGGTAAACGACGAGCAAAGGCGCCAGCGCCACCTTCGGGATGGTTTGCAGCGCGACCATCAACGGAAACACCGCGCGCTCGAACGGCCGCCAGTAGAAGACCGCCAGCGCCAGCGGAATGCCGATCGCCACAGCCAGTCCAAATCCGGCGACAACCTCAAATGCCGTGTAGGAAAGCTGCGCCATCATGAGCGGAAAGTCCGCCACCAGGCGCTTGCCGATCGAAAACGGCGTCGGCAGGATGAATTCCGACAGGCCCGACAGCGGCACCGCGATTTGCCAAAGAACGATGACAGCAATCGCAGTCGCGGGCGCCGCCAGCTTTTCGAGGAAGCCATCGTGCCGGCGGCGCCGCTTTTTTGCCATTGCCTGCGGAATTCCTAGGCTGGAGTCCGGTCTTCGCCCTCAGCTACCCGATTTCTTCGGCAGCAGATCGTCCGTGAAGAAATCCTTTGCCGGACGCGGCGTCCCGATTTTCTCGTCGGTCTTGAGCAGGTCGAGCGAAGACGTGATTTCCGACGGTTCGATCCAACCCGCAGGGTGACCGGGCTTTACTTCGGTGGCGTCGATGCTCGCCTTGATCTGTGCCTCGACAATTCCCACCGACGGCCCCGCCGTCCAGTCCTTGAGCATCGCCTTCGCCGCGCCCTCCGGGTCCTTTCGCGTGGCGTCGATGCCCTTGTCGACGGCGGCCAGGAAACGCTTCAGCACGTCGGCCTTCTTGGCGATGATGGCGTTGCTGCTGACCGCGGCAAGTCCCGGAATCGCGAGTCCGTATTTGGCCATGTCGATGGTCGGGAATTTATGCCCGACCTTCGCTTCGAGCGCGGGCAAATCATTGCTGCGGTAGACCGTGACCAGATCGACCTGCTTCTGCAAGAAGTAGTTGACGCGCGATTGCGCCGCGACCTGCACTTTCTTGATCTTGTCGCAGTCGATGTGGTTGATCGCGCAGAAGGTGCTGAGATAGGTCGTGCCGGTCTCGCCGACCGACGTAACAATCGATTTTCCTTCCAGGTCCTTCGGCTTCAGCGCCGGATTGTCCTGGTGCGATATGATGACGACCGGCGTCTTCGGATGATAGATCGCGATCAGCTTGACCGGCATCCCTTTCTGGATTGCCGAGATCGCGAAGATGCCGGGAAGCACAACGACATCTTCCTGCCCTTGCAGAAGCGCGCCGAGAGCGGCCGGCGCTCCCGCGCCTTCGCCCAATCGGACCGAAAGGCCGTCCTTCGCGAAGAAGCCCTTTTCCTGGGCCATATAGAGAGGCCCGTATTCACCCTTGAGCTTCCAGCTGAAGCGGACGTTGACCTGATCGGCCGCGCTGGCGGCGGTTTGCCAGATCAGCGCGGACGCCAGGCTGGCCAGGGCCAACGATGCGAGGTTGCGTACGCTTTTTCCAGACACCATGACTTATCTCCTCTCGCCGTGGTAAGGGCCAAGTCGCTGATCCCGGCGGTTGCAACGCGTTTATTGATCACATAGTGTGATCACACATAAATCGCCTGTCAACCCCGCCGGGGCATCACGGCTCGAGTCCACGCACGCGCAGGCCCTTGCATGTCGAAACGATCCAGCCTCTCCAACGGAAATCATTCCGCGGTCGGAGACAACCGGCGGCGCGGCAAGCTGGAAGATCAGGTGCTCGAGCGCCTTCGTCGCGGACTTATGGTCGGCGCGCTCATTCCCGGCCAGGTGATGAGCTTGCGCAAGCTTGCCTCAAGTCTGGGCACCAGTCCCATGCCCGTTCGCGGCGCGTTGTCGCAACTGGTTGCGGCCGGCGCGCTGGAAGAACTGCCCAACCGTTCGGTGCGGGTGCCGCGCCTGTCGAAGAGCCGGCTCGCCGAACTGTTCCAGGTCCGCGAGGTGATCGAGGGCATGGCCGCCAAGGCCGCCTGCAATTTCGCGACGCCCGAACTGATCAATCAGCTCAAGAGAATCAACGGCAGCCTGATCGACGCAATCGCCAGGCGCGATATCCTCGCGTGCCTGTCCACCAACCAGAAGTTCCACTTCACGCTTTATCAGGCGGGCCGCACGGAAGTTCTGATGCCGCTGATCGAATCGCTTTGGCTCCAGTGCGGGCCCACGATGTATTTTTCGCTGCTGTCGCCGTCGATGCCATGGGACGCCTCCGCGCACACCGAAATCCTGTCCGCGTTGCAGGCCGGCAAGCCCAATCTGGTGCAGCGTGCGCTGGCGCGCGACATGCGCACGACGGCGCGGTACCTGCTCAACGGCGCCGCCGATCTCGCCTTCAACGGCCCGCTCGCGGCGCGTGAGATGGACGCCTATTTCTAGCGAATGGAAGCCCATCCGCAGCAACGGCGGCTGCCGGTTCACGTGCTGACCGGCTTTCTCGGCAGCGGCAAGACAACCTTGCTGCGGCACTTCCTGCAAAGCCCTTCACTGCGCGATACTGCCGTCATCATCAACGAGTTCGGCGAGGTCGGGCTGGACCACCTGCTGGTGCAGGAGCTCAAAGAGGACGTTGTCCTGCTGAGCTCCGGCTGCCTGTGCTGCACCGTTCGCGACGACCTCCTTTCCACGTTGCTCGACCTGAAGCGCGCGGCCGATTGCGAAGAAATTCCGTCCTTTTCCCGCGTCGTCGTGGAAACGACCGGGCTCGCCGATCCGCTGCCGATGATGCAGGCCATTCTGACGGAAAAGAGGGTTTCGAAGGCCTATCGGCTGGGCAATGTGCTCACGGCCGTCGATGCCGTGAACGGTCCCGAGACGCTGGCGCGGTATCGCGAGGCTGGACGGCAGCTTGCCGCCGCCGACCGCGTGCTGCTGACCAAGACGGATCTCGTCGACGAGCCGGCCGGGCGCGCGCTTGCGGCGCGGGTCGCGGAAGTCAATGCGGCGGCCTCCTGCATCACGTCCTCTCCAGGCAATCTGCCGCCGCCGGACGCGCTGTTCGACAGGCCCGATGAAACGGCGCCCGCGCGCGGCCTCGAGAGCTTGCCGAACGACGCGCACCATCATCATTCCGATATCGGCACGTTCGTCATCACACGAGACGAGCCGATCAGCCTGCCTGCATTCATCGAGTGGCTCGAGCTGCTGCTCGCCAGCCGCGGCGATTCCATTCTGCGCGTGAAAGGTTACATCGCCGCCGCCGGCCACGATCGGCCGCTGGTGATTCAAGGCGTGCAATACACGGTTTATGAACCGGAGCCTTTGCCGTTCTGGCCGGATGCGCGGCGGCGCTCCGAGCTTGTGTTCATCGCGCGCGATCTCACGCGCGCCGCGATCGAGCGCTCCCTTGCCAGCGTGCGCGGCGACAAGTAGAGCAGATTCCGATCTGATTAATGCACGAAGGTTCTCTCAGCTGTCATCGCCCGCGAAAGCGGGCGATCCAGTAAGCCCAACCGTTTCAGCGGATTACTGGATGCCCCGCTTTCGCGGGGCATGACAGGTTGAGCACGCACATATGATATTCTTTCTGAACGGAATTTGCCTCAGGCAGCGCGCGGCTCAATTTCCGCTGTTGTAAAGCGTGGTCGTGGTCGGCACGCTTTCGTCGTCGAGACCGGCGCGCCTGACCGCCGCGGCGGCGAGCTCACGCGCCTTGCGTCTGATCTCGCGCTCGTCGACCCCCTGCACCTTGCCGCCGGCAAAACATTGCCTGCCGTCGACCCAGGTTTCCACGACCGAAGCGGATGACGCCGAAAAGACGAGTGCCTGCAAAGGATTGTGGAACGGGGTCCATTCGATGTGATCGAGATCGAACAGAACGAAGTCCGCTTTCTTGCCGGCCTCGAGCGAACCGATCTCGTCATCCCATTGCAGAACCTTGGCGCCTTCGATGGTCGCAGCGCGCAAGGCTTGCCGCGCCAGCACGATGTCCGGCTTGAGCCGCGCATCCTTGAACATGCCGGCGAAGAGAAGCATTTGCCGCATCAGGTTCATGTTGCCGGAGGCAGCGACGCCGTCGGTGCCCAGCCCGACGCTGACACCGCCGGCGATCATTTCCGGGTATTTGCCGATCGATGTCGCGCCCTTGCCGAGCTTGAACGAGGAGCAGGGACAGAACGCCACTTTTGTTCCGCGCCTGGCCAGCAACGCGACTTCATCGTCCTGCACGGCCGCGCAGTGCGCGATGACAAGATTTTTGCCCAGTCCGCCCGCCCGATCGATCCGGGTCACCGGCCAGCAGCCGTGCTTTCCCTCGCAGACCTTCGCCTCCTCGATCGAGGTCGCGAGATGATAGGTCGTGCCGACGCCGAGCTGCTCGGCGAGCTTGCGGGCGCCGACATGAAGCTCGAGCGTGCACGGCTCCTTGCCCTCGATGTTGACCCAGCAGCGCACGCGGCCGTTCAATGCTCCGTTGTACTTGCGGACGCAGGCTTCGAGTTCTTGCAGTGCGGTCTGCGCGTCGGGAAAGAAATGGTGATGCACCATCTCTTCGGTCCAGCCGCGCGGCAATTCCGCCGGAGGATTGTCCGCCGCATGCCGGCCCGTAACGCCGCGGATTCCCGTCTTCTCCATCGCGCGCACGACGATGCCCGGATCGTATTGCGAGCCCATGTCGAGGAAGCAGGTCGTGCCGCCGCGCAGCATCTCGGTTATGCCGAGCAGCGCCCCCCAATATTCATCGTCTTCGGTGATGGCGGCGTAAAACGGCTTGGCCCAGTGAAACACCCACGCGCGCGTATTGAGATTGTCCGGAAACACCGCCCGCGACAGCGTTTCGGACAGATGGACGTGGCTGTCGATGAAGCCGGGGCAGATTGCCTTCATCCGCCCGTCGATCACGCGATCGAACTTCCTGCCGCTGTGCTTGCGTGACACTTCTTCGCTGTGGCCGACATCGGCAATGCGGTCGTCTTCGATCACGACGCTTGCATCGCGCAAAATCGTGTCTTTGGCGTCGACGAGAAAGGCAAGATCGAGATGCTCAATGAGCGTACGCATTGGCAGCTACCTCAGCACGTTCGAACCGGCACAAGACCGTCTCGCTAGTTGACCACCAGCAACTTGTCTGTATTGGCGTAGTCGGACAGCAACTCGCATCCGGATTTCGTCACCAGCAGCATGTCCTTGTTCTGCATCCCGAAGCCGTAGCCGGTCTGATAGCAGAGCGGCTCGAAGCCCAGCACCATGCCCTCCTCGATCCGCGCGTCCTCCCCCGGGCGGCCGAGGATCGGGGTTGTGCCGAGATAAGGATCCTCGTGCAGATGAAGCCCGATCCCGTGTCCGACGAAGGAGATGGGCGGGAGCTTCATTTCAGACAGCTTGGTGATGAACGCGTCGTAGACGGCCCGGCAGCTCGCGCCTGGCTTGACCATTTCCATGATGCGGTACTTGCAATCGACGAGATGCTGCCAGATGTGCTCGGCCATCGGCGGCGCTTGCTGGACGACCGCCGTGCGGCAGACGCCGGCCTGATAGCCAGCGATCACCGAGAAGATTTCGACGCGGCACACGTCGCCACGCTGCAAGACGCGGTCGGAGGGGCCGACGTTCGGCAACTGGCTGCGCGGGCCGGTCGCCACGATCAGCAATTTGAAATGCTCCGCGCCCAATTCGTAGATGCGGCGCGTCATGCCGCCTGCAATATCCATCTCGGTGTCGCCGGCATGCACCGAGCCAAGCGCGTCGGTGATCGCCTGATCGGCGATGCGCGAGAGCTTGCGCAGCAGCGAGATTTCGTCAGCGGTCTTGATCTGCCGCAGCCGCGCGAGGATGTGCTCGCACGGCTCGAAGCGGGCCTTGGGCATCAGTGCCTGCAATCTGGCAAAGTCGCCGGCGGGCAAATAGTCGAGCTCGATGCCGATGCGGGCCCCGAAAAGGCCGAGTTCTCCAAGCTGATCTGCAAGTACCGCCATGGCGTTGTCGGTAAATTCCGCCCATATGCGGACTGGCACCTCGGGCTCGCGCCGCGTGATCGTCGTTGCCTCCATGTCGACGCCAAAGATGGCCGTTCGCCCGTCGGCCAGCACGATCACCATCGCGTGCCGGTGCCTGATCAGCGGCTGCGACGGCACCACGAACCCGGTGGCATAGGCGAAATTCTCGGGCGAGCAGGCGATCATGGCGTCGAGATTCTGCTCCTTCATCGCCCGAACCTGGCGTCCGATGATGTCAGCCCGCATGCAAGAGTACCCTTGTGCCAATCTTACGATGGAGCGGGATGAGTTTAAGTTGACGCAGCCGACGCAGGCACGGTGCGCCCCCTCTCCCCGGTGGGGAGAGGGTTGGGGTGAGGAGGATCGCGCGTCTCATAGGCGATAACCCCTCACCCGGCGCGCTTGCGCGCGCCGACCTCTCCCCAAGGGAGAGGTAAAGAGGGCCTGCGGCGACGCTTTGATCCAATTTGAAACCATCATGCTTTAGTTGCGGACGCGATAGCGCTCGACCTTGGCTTCATCGACGTCGATGCCCATGCCGGGCGCCGTCGGCACCTCGATGGCGCCGTCAACGACGCTGAACGGTTTCGCAATCAGGTCGTCTTTGTAGTAGATGCCGCCGACCTGCCCTTTCAGCCATTCGGCAGGCGTCGAGATCGGCACGACGCAGGACAGCGTGACGGCTGGCGCGGCGGCGGCAAGCTGAACGTTGGCGAGATTGCCGACGCCGGTTTCAACCGAGCCGTTTACATTGCAGACGATGCCGGCCGCGCGGCATACCGCCGCGACTTCCATCGCCTTGAACAGGCCGCCGGGCTTTGTCGTATAGATCGACACGATCTGGGCCGCGCGCTGGGCGATGATCTGCACCACGTCGTGCGCGTTCCACGCCGACTCGTCGGCCATCACGGGGAGATCAATCGCGCGCGCGACGTCGGCGAGCCGCTCGACGCCCATGACCGGCTGCTCGACGTATTTCAGCCGATACTTCTCCATCTCGCGCACGGTGCAGATCGCCTCACCCGGCGTCTTGTAGCCCTCGTTGGCGTCGACGCACAGATCGACGGCATCGCCGACAGCGGCGCGCACCGTGCGCACGATCTCAATGTCCCGCTTCGGATCGACGCCGACCTTGATCTTGATGGTCCTGATTCCTTCGGCGGCGACCTGCGCCGCTTCCTTTTCGGCCTCGGCGATCGAAATCAGTCCGATCGAGTGCGTCACCGGAACGCGCGAGCGGGCGCGTCCCCCGAGCAAGGTCGTGACCGGCACGCCGAGCGCCCTGCCCGACAGATCGTAAAAGGCAAATTCCACCGCAGCCTTGGCGTAGGGATAACCCTTGATCAGGGCATCCATGCGCGCATGCAATTCGACGACGTTGCCGAGTTCGACGCCGGCGACGCAGGGCGCGAGATAGTTCTCGATCACCGTGCGCGCGATGAGCTGTGATTCGCCGAAGAAGCGGCCGAACTCGCCGCCCCAGTCCTTCAATGCCGGCGCTTCGCCCCAGCCGACCCGCCCTTCATCGTCCGTCATGCGGACGAGGACATAACGTCCAATCGGCTCCGTCAGTCCTGTCCATTTGTGCTCGCGCCGGGTCGGTAGCTGGACCAAAAGGGTCTCGACGGCCTTGATGGTCGGCAATGCTGGGGCTCCCGCCAATCCGCTGCAAAACAGGGCAGATTGTGATCACATATTGTGATCATGTGCAAGGGGAGCGGGGCGGCGTTCGGTTCCTTCGATCAACGCCCAGAGCCGCGGCGGCGAAAGCGGCAGGGCCACCGGCTCGATGCCGAGCGGCGCGAGCGCCGCAGCGACTGCGTTGCCGATCGCCGCGCCGACCGAGATGATGCCGTCCTCGCCCGCTCCCTTTACGCCAAGCGGATTCATCGGCGACTGCCCGATTTCCAGGGAAACCGTCTTGACGTTGGGGAAATCGGTGGCGGTGGGCACGAGGTAGTCGGCGAGCGAGCCCGTGAGCAGTTGCGCCTGATCGTCGTAGACAAGGTGATCGAGAAACACGCCGCCCAGCCCCTGCACGATCGCGCCGATTTTCTGTCCCCTCACGATGCCCGGATTGATCAGGCGTCCGGCATCCTCGACGCCGACGTAATCCAGCACCTCGACGCGCCCGGTTCGCGGATCGACGGCGACATGCGCGGCATGCGTTCCGTAGCTGTAGGTCCGTTTCGGACTCTCGAACAATCCATCCGCGGCAAGCGGCGCAGACGGAGCGGACAACGTGAAATAATCGATCGATGAGCCGTCCGGACCGAGTGCGCAGCCGTCGAGCAATTTGATTTCGTGAGCTTCGCATCCGAATCTCGCCGCCGCGGCTTCGCGCACCTTGCGCAACAGCTTTTCGGCGGCGTCGAGGATCGCCGGCCCGCCCATCACCATCGAGCGCCCGTGGAAGCTGCCGAAACCCTGCTCAAGCAGCCTGGTCGAGCCGTGCTGAACGCGAATTTTTGACATCGGCAGGCCAAGCGCGTCGGCGGCAATTTGCGCAAACGTGGTTTCGATCCCCTGCCCCAACGCGGACGATCCGATCGAAACGACGGCGGTGCCATCCGCATCCAGGGTAATTCGCGCCGCCTCTTTTCCGGACCCAGCACTCTCGACGAAACAACCCAGCCCCAGGCCGTGGTAGCGGCCGTCGATGAGCGCGCCTTGCAGCGGCGCCTTCTCGCGCCAGCCGATCTCCGACAGGCAGCGATGGAAAACGGCCTGGTAGTCGCCCGAATCGTAGACGGTTGCCGAGTCATACGGGACGAGCGTGCCGTAGTCGTAAGGCATTTCATCGCGGCGGATGAGATTCTTCTCGCGTATTTCAACCGGATCGATCGCAAGATCGCGCGCCGCCATGTCGATCATCCGCTCACGAAAGAAATTGGCTTCGAAACGCCCCGGCCCGCGAAAGCTGCCGACCGGAGTCTTGTTGGTCAGCAGCGCCTTCACGCTCACTTCGACGTTGGGGATGCGATAGGGGCCGGGCAGAAACTGGCCGGCTCGCGAGGGAACGACGATGCCCGTCGTCCTGATGTAAGCACCCATGTCCGCTGAAATTTGGCCCCGCAGCGCCAGGATCGTGCCGTCGCGCCGGCAAGCGATCTCGAGATCGCATGCTACGTCGCGCGAATGGTTGGTCGACAGCAGATGCTCCTGGCGGTCTTCGATCCATTTCACGGGCCGCCCGACGAGGCGGGCCGCAAACGGGATCAGGAAATCCTCCGGATAGAACTCGCCGCGCACGCCGAATCCGCCGCCGACGTCCAGCTCGACAAGATCGACCGACTCGAGGGGCAGCTTGAGCATCGCCGCGAGGGTGCGGCGGTTGAAGAACGGCACCTTGGCGGCGCCCCACACCGTCATGCGGCCGGCGGCCTTGTCCCATTCGGCGACCAGCCCGCGCGTTTCCATCGGCAGCGCGGTGTGGCGGTGGACCTGAAAGAATTCGCGGCGGACGTAATCGGCGTTCGCGAAGGCGGCGTCTGGATCGCCGATGCGAGCGACGTAGGACGTGCAGATGTTGGTCCCGTGCTCTTCGAACAGCAGCGTGCCCGATGTTTCGGATGCCCGACAATCGGCGGCCGGCGGCAGCTCCTCGATGTCGACCGATATCTTCTCCATCGCGTCCTCGGCGGCCGCGCGGCTCTCGGCGACCACCAGCGCCACCGGCTCGCCGACGAAGCGGACCTTGCCGGCCGCGATCACCGTCTGCAGGAAGCACTCCTGCCCTTCGGCGGCCGCCATGCGCACGGGGATGCGCGGGACGGGACTGCCGACCTCGGCGACGGTGATCACCGCGTGCACACCCGGTGCAGCCCGTGCAGCGACTGCATCGATTGCAACGATTGCCCCATGCCCCACCCCACTCCGCAGCACCGCGGCATGAAGAAGATTGGCGGGCCGGATGTCATCGACGAACAGACCGCGACCCGTGAGCAGACGAGCATCTTCCACCCGCTCAAGCGGCTGCCCGACAAAAATATTTCGGCTTCGTTGCATGACAATGATTTCTTGCGAAGAGCGCGATAGGATGCAGGGGAGAAGTTTGGTCCGAAAGCCTGCCGCGGCCAAGTATGAGTCAGCATCCACGACTCAACGGCAGTAAGCCGGTTATGGATCCGAGGATGATCGTGCCATTGTCCGCCGATTCCCAGCAACCAGGCCTTGTGCTCCGCGGCGGACGCGTATTGAAGTCCGGAGGACGCCGTCCGGAGCGGCTCGACATCGCGATCACGCGTGGCGGCTCAATCGCCCGGCTGGCTCCCTCGATCGACTGTCGTCCGGATGTGCCGGTCGCAGACATTTCGGACCGCCTGGTCACCGCAGGACTGGTCGACATTCATCAGCACCTGGACAAGACGAGAACGCGTCAACTGCTCACCAATGCGGACAGCTCGCTGCAAGGCGCGATTGCAGCTTTTCAAAAGTTTCAGCTTACGGCTTCACGCAAAGATATCCTGATGCGCGCCCGACAAACGGTCGAGGCATGTATAGCGCGTGGAACGGTCGCAATTCGCACCCACGTCAATGTCGGCCCAAATGCCGGTCTGCGCGGCATCGAGGCGCTGGCGGAGCTGCGCGAGAGCATGAAAGATCGCGTCAGATTGCAGATCGTTGCTTTTCTTTCGCGGGAGGCAGGGTGCTCTCCCGATTCAGCGGCGCATTGGCTCGACGCGGCGGTTGCAGCAGGAGCAGATTGCGTGGGCGGCGCGCCTGCTCATGCTGATGATGCTGATGCGTTTCTTGACATCGTGTTTGATGTCGCGGACAGGCGCGACGTCTCGATCGATCTGCACGTTGACGAGCACCTGGATTCGACCGCTCACCGGATCCGATCCGTAATCGAGCGCACACTGGCGGGCGGCTTGCAAAAGCGTGTCGTTGCGGGTCACTGCTCGGCACTTGGTGCGCTCCCTCGAACACAAGCGGCCACGCTTATTGAAAAGCTGGCGCTTGCGAAAATCAGCATCGTAACCCTGCCCGCCGCCAATCTTTATCTGCTCGGTCGTGACGTCGACTGTCTGCCGCCTCGCGGTCTTACGAGAGTGAAAGACCTGATCGCGGCTGGAATTCCTGTCGCCGCCGGAAGCGACAACATCCAGGATGCGTTCGTGCCCGTGGGAACCGGCGATTTGCTGGAAACCGCGCGGTGGACCGTGCTTGCGGGCCATCTCGATGCAAGCGACCTTGGCGCCGCCTTTCGAATGATCACCACCGCCCCGGCAGCAATGATGAATCTCGAAGGATACGGCATTCATGAAGGCAGCCGCGCCGACCTGCTGATAGCCGACGCGGAAGACGAAGAGGATATGGTTGCAAGCGGCCCCGTTGACCGCACGGTCTTGTTTGCGGGCAAAGTCGTGTCGGGTCGTCTGACAATGATTTCCTAGCAATCAACTTTCGGTACTCGCCGCCGCCCTTTGAAGGATGTTACGTCGGCTGTCGAATTCCTACGCAACAGACTTGCCGCGGCTCTTTTAGCGCGAAATAGTGGGTGTTGCGCCGGCTTTGGAAACTCGCGGGCGAGGACGACCAGCATCACCCACAGCAACAACAACAACAATTTCGTCGGGCCGCGGAGCGCCCGGCACCATCACGGTCATGGTGTCTATCTCATCAAACGACCAAACGTCGTCCTTGTGCCCCAAGGGCACATCGATCGAAGCGCCGGCCGCTGCAACTTTCACGTTGGAAGGAATGATGGCCTGCCCGCCGCCGATTGCATCACGCATCGGCTTTCCCATGCGCGGATGAATGATGGCCGCGGCGTGTTCAATGTCGCCTGACGTGCCAACGATTGCTCCCTTGCCGTAAGACCTCACCGGCCGCTTGAGCAAGCCCAAAGCCTCCCTGGTCAATTTCTCTCCCAGTTCGGCCCCATAAGGCACCAGGAGAGTCAAATCGTCCATGGCCGCTCCGGCCAGCGGATTGGCAATGACGGCACACGCCGCAATCCGGGTCACAGACCCCGCGGCCGGCAAGCCTCCTTCAAAGTCGATGGTGTCCTTGATGATGAGCACGCGGCGAATATCCATGTCAGACTCCCACCAAGGACTCAAAATTCGTCATGAGAATCTTCGCTGCATCGTCATGTGACAGAGCTTTGCGGACAAATCCGACCGGATCAGGCTCGCCGAGCGGAAACGGCGCATCGCTCCCCAGCAGCAGGTGCTCGATGGGCACGACCTGAGCCGCGTATCGCAAGATATCCGGATCGAAGCAGATCGTATCGAAATAAAGACGGCGTAGATAATCACCAACCGGGGCTTTCAGACTTGCCGACAGCCGGGAATTCGTATCGACCTCTCGCTGCATGCGCGCGCGCAACACCAGGCTGAATGCGCCCGCGTGTGCACAGATCAGCTTGAGTTTCGGCCATTTGTCGAGAAATCCCGAGCAAATCATCCTGAGAATGTTGATCGTGTTGTCGAACAAATAGCCTGCAACGACAGTCAGCTCGTACTCGCGCGTTCGCTCCTTGCCCGGCGGGTCGGCCGGATGCACGAAGAGCGGCACGTCAAGCTCGATCGCCGCGCGGCAAACGGATGAAAACCGCTCATCGTGCAGATAAATGCCTCGAACGTTCGACGCGATGTGCCCGCCGGCAAAGCCAAGATCGAGGACGCAGCGACGCAGCTCGGCCGCAGCGGCTTCAGGGTCCTGCATGGGCAGGAAAGCCCACGCGCCATAGGTCTCGCTTTTGCCGTCGATGGCGGCTGCCAGAGCATCGTTAAACCGCCGCGCGCCTTCAGCCGCAAGCTTGCCGTCGAGATGATAATCGATGAAAGGGGTGGCGAGCGACAGAATAGCCCTCTCGACGCCCTCTCGACGCAAGCGCTCCGTCTGACGGGACAGATCGAAAAACGTCTTGTTCAGGCCGAAGTGCATGCCGCGAATATCGAGGTCGATCAAATCGCCTTCGGTTCGCTTGATCTTGATCGCGAACTCGTCGCGACGCTTGGCGAATTCGAAAAATTCAGGCGGAACGAAGTGGCGGTGAATGTCGGTGATCATGACCGCTACAATCCGAGATAAGCGACTTTGAGTCGTTCATCGTTCAGCAGCGCGCGTCCGCTCCCCTCCAGCACAATGCGGCCGTTTTCGAGCACGTAGCCGCGATCGGCCGTCTGCAACACGTGATGAATGTTCTGCTCGACGATAAGCACGGTGATTCCCAAGGCCCGCAGGTTCACGATTAGCTCGAAGAGAAGCTTGACGTAGATGGGCGCGAGACCCTCGGTCGGCTCATCCAGCAGCAGCACCTGCGGTTTGGCCATCAGGGCGCGGCCGATCGCAACCATCTGCTGCTCCCCGCCGCTGAGGCTGCCGGCGATCTGGCTGCGCCGCTCGAATAAGGTCGGCAAAAGCTCGAACACCTCCTTTACTGTCCGCTGAGCAAGGGCTCGCGCGCCTTCGGCATAGGCTCCGATCTCGAGATTTTCCAGCACGGTCATGAAGGGAAAAAGTCTGCGTCGCTCCGGCACCAGGACCAGGCCGCGCCGCACCCGGTCATGCGCCGGCAGGTCCTCGATTGCTTCGTTCTTCAGGCGGATTTTTCCCACACAGGTCGTACGCAAGCCGGCCAGCGAATACATCAGCGTGCTCTTGCCTGCCGCGTTCGCGCCGACAAGACCGACGATCTCTCCCGCCTTGACCGAAAGATTAACGCCATGCAGGACGTGGATCTTCCCGTAGAATGCGTCGAGATTTTCAACTTCAAGCAAGGCTCATCTCCTCGCCGAAGTAGGCCTTGATTACGGCCGGATCGCGCGCAACCGCCTTCGGGGCGGCATTCGCGATCAGTTGACCGCGGTCGAGCACCATCACGCGGGTCGCCGTTCTCATGATGGCGTGCAAGACGTGCTCGACCCAGATCACGGTTATGCCGCGCGCCGGCAGCGTGCTGACAAAGCTTGTCATTGCCCCGACTTCGCTCGGCGTCAAACCGGCCATGATTTCGTCGAAAAGAACCAGCTTTGGCTCCAGCGCGAGCGCCCGCGCGACCTCAAGACGTTTTAGCAGCCCCACTGTCAAGGTTGTCACGGGCGCCAAGGCGTGATCCGACAAGCCCACCTCTGCCAATATCTCCTCGGCGAACGCGCGCGCGGAACGGACGGACTTGCGCCGCTGAAATGCGGTCAGCATGACGTTTTCGACGACAGACAGTCGCCGGTAAGGCTTCGGGATTTGAAAGGTCCGGGCCATGCCTATGCGCGCCATCTGATGCGATTTCCAGCCCGTTACGCGTTGCCCGTCGAAAACGATCTCGCCACGCGTGGGCGTCAGCGCGCCCGCAAGCAGATTGTAGAGCGTGCTTTTGCCCGCGCCGTTCGGCCCGATCAGTCCGAGCAACTCTCCTCGCTCAACCGCAAAGCTCACGCCGTTGACGGCCCATAGCGCGCCGAAAAGTCGGCCGAGATTCTCGACCTGCACAAGAGCCGTCACGGCTTGCCGCCTCCCCGGCGCAACAGGCGACTCACCGCCCCGGCGATCCCGCTTGGAAAGTAGAGCACGACCACGATGAGCAACGCGCTGTAGATCGCAAGGTGCAATCCCGCGACCTTGCTGCCCAGATAGGAGCGTAAAAGCTCCGACATAGGCGTAATCAGAAACGACCCGAGAACTGGCCCGATCGCCGTTCCGAGTCCGCCTACAGCCGGCAAGAGCGCAAACTGAAACGACAATTCGGGCGAGATAACGGAGGTCGGGTCGAGGTAGAGAAAATACTGCGCGAAGAGCGATCCACCAATCCCGCTGAGCGCAGCGCTCAGCATGAGCGCTGCGGTACGAACTGCCAGCGGATTGACGCCCGCGGCACTTGCCGCATCCTCATCGTCGCGTGTGGCAAACAAATAGTAACCGTAACGCGAGCCGTCGATCAGCTTCGTCAAGACATAGGTAAGTAGAAGATAGCCGAGCGTCAGCGCGAGGTAGGCGTGCTTGGACGCGAACACCATGTTCATCGCGTCCGCGGAGGGAGAGATCGCCAGCCCTTCCGGGCCGCCGGTCAGCGAAGGCCAATTCAGTGCCGCGATTCGAATGACTTCGGCTGCCGCCAGCGTTGACAGAATAAAGAAAGGGCCACGCAATCTTGCGCAGATAACGGCCAAAATCGCCCCGCACAACGCCGCCAGAAGGCCTCCGCACCAAATTCCCGCCCACGGCGTCACATTCATTCGCACAAGCAAAATTGTCGACGTATAGGCGCCGATGCCGAAAAACGCGGCATGGCCGAATGAAATCAGCCCCGTATAGCCGCCCGCAATATTCCATGCAGTCGCCAGTCCCGCCCACAGGAAAGTGAGCACGATGACGTCCTGAAGATTTTGAGGGATCGGCGCTGCGACCAGGACGATACAAATAACGAGCAGGGCAATCTCAAACAGCGAGAGCGTGCCGCGGGTCGGAGTCAAGGAAATACGGCCGGGATTTCGTGTCATCGTCGGTTTCGCCTGCCGGCCTTAATCGGCGATGCCGATGTCTGCCGCACCCTTCTGGCCGAGGAGGCCGTTGGGCCGGAAGACCATCACCAAGAGGAAAAGAATGAAAAAGAACATCTGGCCGAAGGCGGGCGCAACGTAGTAGCTGCTGAGTGATTGCACGATTCCCACGCAGATCCCTCCGATCAGGGCGCCTCCGATGCTTCCCATCCCGCCAAGCACCACGATCACGAAAGCGATCAAAACGAAGTTGAGTCCGACCGTTGGGAAAACCGAAAACAAGGGCATCATCACGCACGCGGCGAGTCCAACAAGCGCAGAACCGCCGGCGAAGGTGATCAGAAATATCCGCGGCACCGGAATGCCCATGAGCATCGCAGCCTCGCGGTCCTGCACGGTGGCGCGGATCGCCTTGCCCAGATACGTAGATTTGAGAGCCCACTGGAGAACGAGCGTACAGACGACCGTGACGACGAACCCGAGGACGAGTTCAGCTTTGAAGTAAAACGGTCCGATCGTCACCGCATGGCCGAACATCGGCGGGATGTCCAGCAGGTCGGCGGACATCATCATCAGTGCGACGTTCTGCATCAATATCGAAAGCCCCATGGTCGCAAACACGACGACCAGATGAGGCTTGTCGAGCGCGGGGCTCACGATTAGGCGATACACGAGGCCGCCGAACAAAAACATTGCCGGGACGACCGCGATCATCGCGACATACGGATTGAGCCCGAGAATTCGAGTCACCGCCCAGGCCCCGTACATGCCGAGCATCAGAAATTCGCCGTGCGCAAAATTGACGATGCGCAGAACGCCAAAGATCAGCGTCAACCCGATACTCATCAGGGCATAAACGCCTCCGATGAAAATACCGGACAGCAGGAGCTGAGCGAGCGTCGTCACGAAGAGGTCTGCCTGTAAGGTGGCGACGCGGATACATTCCGCGCCGCTTACGCCTTCAGCGCTTGTCCCACGACGGCAGCGGCACCATGATCGGCTCGTGGGTGGCGAGCTTCGGCGGGAAAACTTCTTCGTTTCCGCCCTTGGTCCACTGCCACACGCCGATCGAGGCGCGCAGATTTTGGCCCGCATCCTTCGGATTGTCCGGCCAGTCGAAGTTGGTGAACTTGATGCCGCTGCCGTTCACCAAAGAGCCCTCGGGCAGATCGAGTTTGAGCGCAATCTCGCGCAATTCGTCGGGCTCAAACGTCTTGGCCTTCGGCAGCACGTCGGTAAACAGGGCCCAGATCGCCGAAAAGCCGGCGGTCGCGTGCCCCGCCGGCGGCCTTTTCATCTTGGCCTCATAGCGCTTGTAGAACTCGTCGGCGATCTTGCGCACCTCCGGCTTCAGGACGTTGGGATTCACCTTCGGCGGGAAGTCCGCAACAAAGATGCCGTTGACCATATTTCCGATCGAAGCGCGAAGATCGGGAGACGAGTAGCCCGCGCTTACCCCAATGAACGCCGCAACGTTGAAGTTGAGGTCCTTCGCCTTGCGCTGGAACAGAATCGCGTCGTTTGGAAACGAGATGGCGATCACAATGTCCGGCTTGGAATCCTTGAGCTTCTGGACGATGGGCGTCATATCGGTGGAGAACTGATCGTAGCCCTCGTCGTAGACGAGCTTGATGCCCTTCTTGCCGGTATAGGCGCGGATGCCGTCCCCCACCGACTTGCCGAACGCGCGGTTTTCCCAAAGCAGCGCGATCCGCAGGTCGGAGACCGGCCTGTTCAGCCGTTTGGCGAGATCGTCGGTAATAAAGTCGACAGCCGCTTGCCCATATTTGCGGGCAGGCGCCCCGACTTGAAACGTGTGCTTAAAGCCTCGCCGGGTGATGATCTCGGCGGCGCCGGTCGTCTCCCAATGGAATACGCCGTGCCGCTCGGCCGCCTGGCTCACAGCAATCGCGAGCGGCGAAGCAAAGGAGCCGGTCGTGATCTTGATTCCCTCCTTCGTAATCAGGCGCTCCGTCTCGCTGATGGCGGCGGACGGGCTAGTGGCGTCGCCTTCGAGGTATTCGATCTTGCGGCCGTTGATCCCCCCGCGTTCGTTGATCATGTCGCGCGCAATTTTCATCGCCTCCCAGTTTTCGATGCCGTTCTTCGCAAACGGACCTGTGAGAGGCAGCAGCACGCCGATCCGGATCGGCGCTTGCGCAAAGCCGGCGGCAGGCGTGAATGTCGCTGCCGCGAGAATGCAGGCAAATAACTTCAGCCAAGAACGCATCATTTCTCTCCCCATAACTCAAAACCCTGGCGCGGTCTGAAACGCTAGCAACCATCGCCGCATACAGCAATTGCATTGTATGAATACATGCAACCCGGCTTCTCCGGCGCTTGCTCTCTGCGGCAACGCAGCAACCAGCGATTAAAAAAGCCGGCGGCACACGCGCAATTGGCTGCGACGGCGGACCAACTGCGCGACAATCGGTCGTATACTATCAAGGCTGGGGATACGGCTTCGCCGGCTTGCGAAGCGTTCAGCACCTGCGCTGACTTGAAGCTATCGTGCCTTCGTAACGAGTTGCTGAGGCGCGGCTGCCGTCGGCGGAGACGGCGAAATTGCAAACATCAGCCACACGTTCCACCCTT
>DASSRW010000137.1:0-6987 GCA_035701545.1 Pseudolabrys sp. | reverse complement strand
GTATCCCCAAGCCTCGAACGCATTGCTCAAGGTGCTGGAGGAGCCGCCGCCGCGTGCGCTGTTTCTGCTGGTCAGCCATTCGCCGGGCCGGCTGCTGGCTACGATCCGGTCTAGATGCCGGCGGCTCGCATTGCGGCCGCTCGTGGCGGAAAACGTTGCGCGGGCCGCAGCGGACGCGACCGGACGCGCTGCGGACGAGACGGACATCCGGGAGGCGAGCGCCGCCGCGGACGGCAGCGTCGCGCGCGCCCTCAGCCTGCTTGACGGCAGTGGCCTCGAGCTGAGGCAAAAAGTCGTCGACGCGCTCGCCCAGTTGCCCCGCCCCGATCCCCGCACACTGCACGCACTCGGCGACGCGCTGGCCGGCAGCGAGCCGCGCGTACTGGCCTCGTTCATGGACGTGGTCAACGGATGGCTCTCGGAACGACTCACGGACGGTGCGCAAGACGCGCGGCGCATGGCGCGCCTGGCGCAGGCCTGGGAGAGGATTAACCGGACCGCGCGCGACGTGGATACCTATAATCTCGAGCGCAAGCCGCTGGTGTTTGCCGTATTCGACGCGATTTCCGAGGCGGATCGCGCCTGAGCGTCAGGCGAAAACCGGCCGCTGCGACGGCTTTCGCGCGGACCGCGCGCGATGGAAATTCAGGATTTGCTGCGCGATCGGCTCCTTCAGCCGCTCGAATGCGGCCATGCAGCGGTCGATATCGGCGGCCGAGCGCTGATAACGCTGGGCGGCGAGCGTGATGATCGCCTTGGTCGTATCCCAGGAAAGGCCGACTGCTTTCGCCATGACAAGCAGCGGTTCAACCTGCGTGTCGTTCACCGTCTGCTCGATGGCTTCCGCCGGCATTTTTGTCATCAGCGACAGCGCCGCCACGATCTCTTCGAACCGGCCGTGACGGGCAAAGTCCTTCACCTTGGCGGTGGTCAACTGGCCGGCCGAATTGAGCGACTCCACCAGCACCTGTGCGGCGGCAAAGGCCTGCGTCCGCGTGACAGCCTTGGTTTCAATGCGCTCGGTGATGTGGCCGACGACGCGGCTGATCGCCTCGTTGGCATGGCGCTTTTCGGCCTGGAGCGCCGCACGCACGGTATCGGATGCAATTTCAAGCAGCTGCGAGAACAAGTGCGGCGGCAGGTCGGGCCGCGTCCCGACGCAGCGGGAGAGCTGATCGTCGCCGCGCGCGCGGTCGATCAGCAATCCAAATCCATTCTGCGAAAATCGCGCCCCGGTGTTGCTGGCGGTGCTCAGCGCCACCTGCTGGTCGCCGCGTGAGATGAGAATGTCGGTGACCGCCTCCGGCAGCATCTTGCGGCGCGAGATCGCGAGCATGTGCTCCTGGCTTTTGGTCCGCGCGCACTCGACCAGGGTCGCCGTGTCCAACTGCTCCGACTGGATGAGGACTGGCGAGGCAATGTCGATGGCGTCGTCGCAGGCCAGCATGCGCATGACCCTCGGCGGGGCCTTGGCGACCGGGCTCAGGCGGATGGCCAGCAGCGCGCGGGCGGATTCCTCAATGGTCGCCACCAGGCGCAGGAGCACGTCGTCGATCACGGCGATTTCCTCGGGCGAGTACTGATCGACGCTGACGAGGAAAAGATCGGTCAAATGCCGCACCATGGCGGCGCGGCGGGAGCGCGAACTGCGCGCAATCGAGCTGTCGAGTTCGTGGATGAGAGCGATAGGGGCGCCCATGACCGTGGGAAACCGTTCTGGTTGGCCAGGATCTGGCAAGCGGCCGAGTGGTTAACGTCGGTTGAGAGTGTACGCGCAGGGAGTTTAGCAATTGGTAAAGCATTGCGGCTTTCTCGGCCGCCTTGCCGAAGCAGCGGCTAAATGGCGCTTTCGAGGATTTCCGTCGTACGGTCCGGCAGATCCAGCATGACGTCGTGCCCGCAAGCGAGCGTATGGGCGGACCAGGCGGGATCGTCTTTCGCCCGCTCATAAAACGGCTTGAAAGGGCTTTCACGCGGCAGCACCGTGGCGTGGACGTAGATGTGCCGGCGAATTTTCTTGTGGGCGCCGGTCAATTTGAGCCGCTCGGTGAAGGCGCCGAGCGGGAAGGGAGTCGCCAACGCGTCAACGCGGGCCGCATCGTCTTTGTTGACGTTGAAATAGGCGGCGGGCGGAGCCGGGACCGCCAGGCCCCCGATGTCGCCGGCCTGGGCGAGAAAGCGTTGCGTGTTCGCCGCAATGTTGATGTCAAACAGCGATTGGCCGTCCTCGGGCAAAAATGCATCGAGATAAACGAGAGCCGTAACGCGCCTAGGGATGCGGTCGGCGACGCCGGTCACGACCATGCCGCTATAGGAGTGGCCGGCAAGCACAACGTCGCGCAGGTCCTCGTAGTGGAAGACGTTGAGGATGTCGGTGATGTGCGTGCTGAGATTGACCGATCCGCTCAGCAGATGCGTGCGTTCGCCCTGACCCGTAAGCGTCGGCGTGAAGACGCGGTGCCCCTTGGCGCGCAGCCGCGCCGAGACCTTGTGGTAGCACCAGCCGCCCGACCAGGCGCCATGCACAAGAACGAAAGTGGCGGGAGCGGGCACGGCTCAGGCTTTCAGATAGCACGCAAAGAAAGCGAGCACATCGGCAACGGCCTTCCGCTGCACCGCATCGGGCGTGAACGTGCCATCCGCATTGCGCACGGGATAAACGAAGCCGTGAATGTCGTGCTCGTAGGTCTCCCACTGCGATGGCTTGCCCGCCTCGTGCAGGAGATCGTAGGTCACGCGAAAGATTCCCTGCAGCTCATCTGAATTGCGCCCCTGCACGAAAATCGGCGTGTCGATTGTGCGCACGCGCTCGCGCGCGATTTCTTCGGTAATGCGCGCCCGCACCTTGGCCGGTTCGCGCATCAGCATCTTTTCGACGTTGAGCAGTCCTGTTTTCGGATCGACGTGGGCGGTCTCGTCCGGCTTGAGCCGAAGGAATTCGTGCGAGGCCGGCTCGCTCGCGACCATCGCCCGGAAGCCGTGATATTCGGATGAAATTTTCAACGCCATCTCGCCGCCGTGGCTCACGCCGATGTAGCCGAGGCGCGAGGAATCGATGAAGGGCAAGGTCTTTACGTACTCGGCGACCGCAATGGCATCCTCATACTCCAGCGGGCCGCGATTGAACAATTGGCGGTGCTGGCGCCCGGATTGAATGAGCTTGCCAATGCGGTCATAGGCGTAGTCGACCTCGGCGCGGTAGCGCATCCAGGCTGTGGCATAGCCCGCGGCGAGAAACTGATCCGGCGTCCAGCTCTTGCTCTGCACGTGGTCGCGCAGCATCGCCATGCCGCCGCCGCCGTTGCCGGTGGCGCACAGGATGATCGGGAAGGGCCCCGGTCCCTCCGGCTTGCGCAGGCCGATCGGTATGTAAACGCCGTCGACCATTTCGACGTACATCAGGTGGACGGGAAAGGGCGAGCCCGCGACCGGCTCGGTGACTACAACGTGCTCGGGATCGACGCGTGACGCAGGCCAGTTTCCGGCAGACATGATCGGTCTCTTTGCAAGGGAGCAGGGGGCGGGATCGGACAATTTCGCGCCGGCACGCTAGCACTCTCGATATGTGTCCAGAAAGGCTCAGCTTGCCCGATTTGCGCGGGGTTGTTACCTAACCTGCTGAATCGGCATGGCCGGGCAAAAGGCGCGAAGCGCCGTCTTCGCGGCTGTTACGTCCCGGCCATTCATGTCTGTTTTCGGATGTTCAAAAAGCTGCCATGGCAAAGAAGACACGACGCAAGATTGCGCAGAAAAAAAAGTCTGCAGCGAAAGCGAAGCGGAAGAAAGCGGGCCTTTCCACAAAGACGCTGAAAAGGAAAATCCGGCCGGCTTCGCGAAAAAGCGCAACGCGTAAGCCAAGCGACAAGAAAAGGAAATCCGGCAAGCCTAAGCCAGGGTCTTCGACACCGGCCGCCGCGAAACGGAAGGGTGCGGCGGGCGAAAAAGCGCCTTACTTCATCACCACCGCGATCTCCTATCCGAACGGGCCCCCGCATATCGGTCACGCCTACGAGGTGATCGCGACGGACGCGATCGCGCGCTTCATGCGGCTCGACGGCTACGACGTCTACTTCCTCACCGGCACCGACGAGCACGGGCAGAAAATCCAGCAGACCGCCGCCAAGGAGGGGTTGAGCGCACGCGATCTGCTCGACCGCAACGTGCCGCGCTTCAAGGCGATGGTCGAGCGGCTCAACTGCTCGAACGACGATTTCATCCGCACGACGGAAGAGCGGCACCACAAGTCGTCGGTCGGCATCTGGGAGCGGATGCAGAAGAACGGCGACATTTATCTCGGCAAATACGCCGGCTGGTACTCGGTGCGCGATGAAGCCTATTACGCCGAGGACGAAACGCACCTGAACGAGCAAAAGGTGCGCGTTGCCTCGAAAACCGGCACGCCGGTCGAGTGGGTGGAGGAGGAGAGCTACTTTTTCCGCCTCTCCGCCTATCAGCAGAAGCTGCTGGAGCTCTACGAGAGCGTTCCCGATTTTGTGCTGCCGCGCGAGCGGCTGAACGAGGTCGCGAGCTTCGTGCGCGGCGGTTTGCAGGATTTGTCGATCTCGCGCACGACCTTCGATTGGGGCATTCGCGTGCCCCGCACCGACAAGCACATCATGTATGTGTGGGTGGATGCGCTCACGAATTACATCACGGCGGTTGGATTCCCCGACGTTCAGAGCCAAAAGTTCAGGCGCTACTGGCCGGCGGCGCTGCACGTCATTGGCAAGGACATCGTGCGTTTTCATGCGGTTTACTGGCCGGCGTTTCTGATGTCGGCCGGGCTTGCGGTGCCGAAACGCATCTTTTCGCACGGGTTTCTGTTCAATCGCGGTGAGAAGATGTCGAAATCGGTCGGCAACGTGGTCGACCCGTTCACGATGACGGATGCCTATGGCGTCGACCAATTCCGCTATTTCTTTTTGCGCGAGGTGCCCTTCGGGCAGGACGGCAACTACAGCCACGAGGCGATCGTCAACCGCATCAACGCCGATCTCGCCAACGATCTCGGCAATCTCGCGCAGCGCTCGCTGTCGATGATCGGCAAGCAGCTGGGTGGCGTGCTGCCGCAACCATCGGCGTTCTCGGAGACGGACAAGACGATTTTGGCTGCGGCGGATGCGATGATCGGGACCGCGCGCGAGCACATGAAGACACAGTAGCTCCACCAGGTGCTCAATGCGATGTGGGCCGTGGTGGCCGATGCCAATCGCTATTTCGCAAGTGAGGCACCCTGGGCGTTGGCGAAGAGCGATCCGGCGAAGCAGAAAACCGTGCTGTATGTGACGGCGGAAGTGATCAGGCAGGTCGCGATTCTGTGCCAGCCGTTCATTCCGGCGTCGGCGGCGAAGCTGCTCGATATTTTGGCCATACCTGAAAACGAGCGGAGCTTCGTGCAGCTTGGCGGCAAGCACCGTATTGCTGCCGGCAGCAAGCTTCCGCCGTCGCAGCCTGTGTTCCCGCGCTATGTCGAGCCCGAGGCGGCGGCATGATCGTCGACAGCCACTGCCACCTCGATTTTCCGGATTTTGCGAGCGAGCTCGACGCCGTGATTGCGCGCGCGAGGGCGGCGGATGTCGGCCGCATCGTCACGATTTCGACACGCGTGCGCCGGCACGACCAGTTGCTGGCGATCGCGGACCGCTATGCGGAAGTTTATTGCTCGGTCGGCACGCATCCGCACCATGCCGATGAAGAGCTCGCCGTCGACGCGGACGAATTGCTGCGGCGTGCGCGCCATCCGAAAGTCGTCGCGATCGGCGAGGCCGGGCTCGACTATCACTACGACAACAGCTCGCGCGCGGCGCAGGAGAAAAGCTTCCGCGCGCATATTGCTGCGGCACGCATGAGCAAATTGCCGCTGGTCATTCATTCGCGCGACTGCGACGCGGACATGGCGCGGATTCTCGAGGAAGAAAGCGGGAAGGGCGTCTTCCCGGCCGTCCTGCATTGTTTCACCGGCGGCCGCGATCTCGCGATGCGGGCCATCGCGCTTGGCCTCTCCATCTCCTTCACGGGCATCCTGACGTTCAAGAATTCCGGCGCGCTGCGCGAGATTGCGGCGGCGCTGCCAACCGACCGCGTCATGGTAGAAACCGATGCGCCCTATCTCGCGCCTGGGCCGCACCGCGGCAAGCGCAACGAGCCATCATTTGTCGTCGAAACGGCCAGGGTATTGGCGCAGACGCGGGGCGTTCCGTTCGAGGAAATTGTGCGGCAGACCACCGAGAATTTCTTCCGTTTGTTCAGCAAAGTTCCGAAGAGTCTTTCCAGCGCCGCATGAGTTTGACTTTCACGATCCTGGGGTGCGGCTCGTCCATGGGAGTTCCGCGCGTGGCGCTGGGCTGGGGCGCGTGCGATGCGAACAATCCGAAGAACCGCCGGCGGCGGTGTTCGCTGCTGGTCGAGAAAACGGGACCAGGCGGATGTACGCGCGTGCTCGTCGATTGTTCGCCGGATCTGCGCGCGCAATTGCTCGATGCCGACGTGGGCTGGCTTGATGGCGTTCTGCTCACCCACGAGCATGCCGATCATACGCACGGCATTGATGACTTGCGGCCCATGTTCGTGCGCGCCCGCAGGCGGCTCGATGTCTACATGGATCCACCCACCTCGGCGGCCGTGACGGCCAAGTTCGGCTACTGCTTCGCGAGCCCGCCGGGCAGCGACTATCCGCCGATCGTTAACGCGCGGCCGCTCGCGGCCGGAAGGCCCGTGACGATCCGCGGTCCGGGCGGTCCCATAGACGCTTTGCCGGTGCTGCAGGAGCATGGCGACATCCCATCGCTTGGCTTTCGGTTCGGCGGGACTTCAGGCGGCCTGGCGTATTCGTGCGACATCAAGGCGCTGCCTGAGGAAAGCCTGGCGGCCATGACGGGCCTCGAAATCTGGATCGTGGATGCGTTGCGCTATGCGCCGCATCCGAGCCACATGGCTCTTGCTGAAACGCTGGACTGGATCACGCGGATCAAGCCGAAGCGAGCCATC
>DASSRW010000136.1:0-12156 GCA_035701545.1 Pseudolabrys sp. | reverse complement strand
CGATAGCAGTCTCCCCATGGCATGAACGACTGCGATTTCACGTAAGCCGGGGCATGTGCAATCGGAAAACGGATGCGCGCGTAGACATGACGGTCCACGCGTCCCGGCAGCTTCCTCCAGCCGGTGTTCGGTATGAGATTGCCGGGGCCATAAAAGGAAAACGAGTCGGATACAGCCGCCGGTTGGGTGAGATCGACCTTTGGCTCCCGGATGTGAGCCGGCGTTCCTCCGGCCGTGTGCAGCGCGCGCAGAAAACGCTCGGCAACCGGGTCGGCTTCCCGGCACGAAAGGTAATGCTCGGACGGCGGCCGGTCATAGCACTGGATGGAAACCACATAAGGCACGCCGAATCGCTCGAAGGCGTAACGCACATGCGCATCGCGCAGGATGCGCCGGATGCCGGGAAACAAATTGTCCAATGCTTTCGGCGTCGATGCTTCCTGATGATCAGGGGCGTCAAGATCGTAGGTAAAGGCGGCGCCGGTGATCTCCACCTCGATCGGCCGTTTCCTGTAGTCGAAATTCAGGCCCAGCTCGGACGGATCAATGAAGAACGTCGCGCTGTATCCGGCCGGACCGGCCAGAAAGAACCTGGATGGAACGAAATCAGCGAAATATCTGTCGGAATTTGCGGCATCCGGGCGGTCTGCGGAAATGTCCGTGCGAAATGCAACGATATCGAATGGCAACAGCACAGGCACCGTGCTCTTGGCGATGCCGGTGAATCGCATGGCCGTTTGCGCATTGAGGCGGGCGAAGACGATTTCGGCTTTGTCGCTGCTGTGAGGCAGGACGGTCGCCGCAGCCGCCTGCCAATCGACCTGTGAAATGGTGACGTGAGGAGCTTCGATTTCCCCGGCAGTTGCTGCGGTCGCAATACACAATGCGAGGCTGGCAAAAACCGGGGTTCTCAATGCGTGTCTCTCAAGGTGGTGGTATGGACTTGGCAACGCACCAGAGTAGGGGCATAGGACTGCCGCATACAAGGGCGCGCGGTGCCGGGCGTGCTACCAAGGTGAACAGCGGCGGCGGGAAGCAAGGACATATTATCCATGACGGTGCATGAGATGCCGGAAAACAGGGCGGCGGCCGGCGGGCCGGACCGCGCGCCGCAGATCGTGGAGAGCGGAGGCGCGGCGCGCCTGCATCTGACGCTTGCCGCGACTGATTACGATCACGTCCGCGACCTGATGAACGGGACGGTGCGGCCTGACGGCATCATGCTGACATCGTTCGTGTTGCCGGTCGAGGAGGTGTTCTTCCGCTTCATCAAGAATAGGGAGTGGGACGTTTCGGAGCTGTCGTTCGGCAAGTTCATCGGCTTTGCGTCGCAGGGGAATTCGCCGTTTGTCGGCATTCCGGTTTTTCCATCGCGCGTTTTCCGGCAATCCGCCTTTTATGTGCGCGCCGACCGCAAGATATCGTCCCCAAAGGATCTGGCGGGCAAGGCCGTGGGAATTCCGGAGTGGGCGCAGACCGCGGGAATTTACGCGCGCGGTTACCTGGCGGAGAGTTGCGGCGTCGATCTCAAGTCGATCCGATGGGTGCAGGCCGGCATGAATCAAGCCGGCCGCGAGGAAAAGGTTGAGTTCACTCTGCCGAAGGGAATTCATTACGAGCAGCGCCGCGATACCAGCATCAGCGCGTTGCTGCTCTCGGGTGAAATCGATGCGGCTATTTCCGCGCGTGTGCCGGATGCGTTTGGGCAGGGCGACGGAAAGGTCGTGCGGCTCTTTCCCGACTATCGTGCGGAGGAAGCGCGTTATTACCGCGAGACCGGTATCTTTCCTATCATGCACGTGGTTGCCATCCGGCGCGCATTGTTCGAGCGCTATCCGTGGGTCGCGATGAATTTGTTCAAAGCCTTCGAGGAGGCGAAGGAGCGCAGCCTGGAACGCATGCACGACCTGACCGCGTCGCGCATTCCCGTTCCGTGGTCGGCGGCCACCGCCGACCAGTGGAGCAAGGATTTCGGCAACGATCCCTTTGCATACGGGCTGGAAGCTAACCGCAAGACCCTCGACGCGTTTTGCCGCTTCGCACACGACCAGGGTGTCACCGCGAAGCGGATGACGCCCGACGATCTGTTTCCAAAAGAGGTGAGGGCGAGCGTGCGGGTCTAACGGAGATCGCCGCGGCGGCGCGGAAAGGGAATCGGCGCTCAGTCCTTCGCGCGTTCGACGTAGGAACCATCGGCCGTCATCACCACAATACGAGTGCCGACCGTAATATGCGTCGGCACCATCGTACGAACGCCGTTGGAAAGTTTCGCCGGCTTGAAGGACCCTGCCGCTGTTTGTCCCTTTACAACCGGCTCCGTGTCGACCACTTCGAGGGTTGCTTTCTGCGGCAGCTCGATTGCAACCGGAATTCCCTCGTGGATGCTGAGGTTCACCGTCATGTTTTCCTGAAGGTAGACGGACTGGTCGCCGATCACGTCCGCGGGCAGTGCGACCTGATCGTAGTTTTCGGAGTTCATGAAGTGGAAGCCCTCGCCGTCCTGATAAAGATACTGAAATGCGTGATCTTCGACGTGCGCCCGTTCGACCTGGTCGGTGGTCTTGTAGCGCACCGAGGTCTTCACGCCGTCCGAGATACGGCGCATATCGACCTGCGTGGTCGGCGTTCCCTTGCCGGGGTGAAAATTTTCAGCCGTCAGAACGACATAGAGTTTCCCGTCAACATCGACGATGTTGCCCTTGCGAAGCGAGCTGGCGATGACCTTCACGTCTTTAATCCCTGATCCTTGTGGCCTCAGAACTGGCGATTTGGGAGGGCACCATACTCATCTTCGCGTCGGATGCCAGCCCTCCGCCCCGCACCGGTCGGCCTTGAGGTAAACGTGCCAGGGCAACCTCTGCCATTCTGGTCGCCGTCGATCTATGCCCGGCGGCGTCCGTTTCTTCTGGCGCGAAACCGGATCGCGGCCGCGCTGCGGGCCTGGTTTGCCGGCGAGGAGTTTGTCGAAGTGGAGACATCCGCGTTGCAAATTTCGCCGGGCAACGAGACGCATTTGCACGCTTTCCAGACCGATCTCATTGCACCGGGCGGCGGGCGCGATTCATTGTATTTGCGGACCTCGCCCGAATTCGCGTGCAAGAAACTCCTGAGCGCGGGCGAGACGCGCATCTGTGAATTCGCCCGTGTGTTCCGCAACCGCGAGCGCGGGCCCTTGCATCATCCGGAATTCACGCTCATCGAGTGGTACCGCGCGAACGAGCCCTACGAACGGCTGATGGATGACTGCGCCGCGCTGCTTGCGGAAACCGCACGAGCGGTCACCGCCAAAAGTTTCGGCTATCGCGGCCGCAAGCTCGACCCGTTCGCCGCGCCCGAGCGGTTGACCGTGGCCGAAGCGTTCGATCGCTACGCCGGCATCGATGTGCTGGCGACCATCAGCGGCGGCGACGGAGATCGGGAACGTCTGGCGGGCGCGGCACAGGCGGCGAACGTGCGAACCGCCGCCGACGACACGTGGGGCGATATTTTCAGCCGTGTTCTTGCGGAGAAGATCGAGCCGCGGCTCGGCGATGGCCGTGCCACCATTCTTTACGAATATCCGATCACGCAGGCCGCGCTGGCGCAGCCAAAGCCCGGTGATCCAAAAGTCGCGGAACGCTTCGAGCTTTACGCGTGTGGCGTCGAGCTTGCCAATGCGTTCGGCGAGCTGAGCGATGCCGCGGAGCAGCGGCGCCGTTTCGCTTCCGCAATGGATGAAAAGCAACGGATCTACGGGGACCGTTACCCGGTCGACGAGGATTTTCTTGCCGCGCTCGCGCTCATGCCGCCGGCAAGCGGAATTGCGCTCGGTTTCGACCGGCTGGTGATGCTGGCGACGGGCGCTGAACGCATCGAGCAAGTGTTGTGGGCGCCGGTTGCCGAGCCGTGAGTGTAACGCGGAGCAATGAGGACGAACCGATGAAATCCGGTACGCTGCGCAAACCCGCCGAATTTGTCGAAGAGGGCTTTGCGTCAGCCGATCGACTTGGCGAGCTGGAGCGCATTGCTTCGCGCTATGCGACGGCCTTGCCGCTCGCGCTGGCGGACTTGATCGACAAATCCGATCCGCACGATCCGATCGCGCGACAGTTCGTTCCAGACGCAGCCGAGTTGGAGGTGCTGGCGAATGAAAGCGCCGATCCGATCGGAGACGACACCCACAGCCCGATTGCCGGCATCGTGCATCGCTATCCCGACCGCGTCCTGCTCAAACTGGTGCAAGTTTGTGCTGTCTATTGTCGCTTCTGCTTCCGCCGCGAGATGGTCGGCCCCGGCAAGCCGAACGCGCTGTCGGCGGCCGCGGTGAATGCCGCGCTCGACTACATCCGGTCTCATGAGGAAATCTGGGAGGTCATTCTGACCGGCGGCGATCCGCTGGTGCTGTCGCCGCGGCGGCTCCGCAGCGTGATGAGGCAGCTTGCCACAATCGATCACGTGAAAATTGTGCGCATCCACACGCGGATGCCAATTGCCGATCCGGGCCGCCTCTCGGCGGATATGGTGCGGGCGATGAGCTCCAAGGCACAGGCGGTGTACGTTGCGGTCCATGTCAATCATGCGCGTGAATTGACCGCTTTAGCGCGCGCCGCCTGCGCGCGTATCGTTGACGCCGGCATTCCCATGCTGAGCCAATCGGTGCTGCTCGCGGGCGTTAACGATACGCCGGAAGCGCTCGGCGCGTTGATGCGCGCCTTGGTCGAATGCCGGATCAAGCCTTACTACCTGCATCACGGCGATCTCGCGCCCGGGACCTCGCATCTGCGCACGAATATCGAGAGCGGGCGTGCGCTGATGCGCGCGTTGCACGGCCGACTGTCAGGCCTGTGCCAGCCGACCTACGTTCTCGACATTCCGGGCGGCTACGGGAAGTCGCCGATCGGCCCTTGTTACCTTGAGCCGGCGCGCGATGGTGCAAAAGGCGTCTACGATGTGCAGGACTTCAACGCGCGGCGGCATCGCTATCCGCCCGAGCCGTCGCGACCCGTCGGCCGCAATTCAGTGCCGGATGGAAATCAGATCGAGCAACGCGGCGGCCACCGCGAGACTCGCAAAGCCGATGAAGACGATTGCGATGACGGCGTGCCAGACGAATGATACGTCGCGCCGCAACGCTGCCACTATGTTCTTGCTGTTCATCATGGCCTGACGCTCCCCTGGGAGCTCATCGAAAGGCACCCGAAGAATAACGCGCTCATTCGCCGGCGGGTCATAATTTCTGCGTTAAATGCGGGGCAAATTCGCGCAGGTGCCGCATGGCCGATATGCATTGCCGCGCGTCACTTTGGCGCGGCGTTTTTGCTCATCTTGCACGCAATGAAAAAATAACGTGCGCGGATAAATCGTTTTCATAAAGATCTATCCAAACGGCGATGATCGGACGCCGATCATCCCGGTTTCTCATGCATCACTGGTCGGATGAGGGGTGCGGCAGCAGGCCACAGCCGAAAGCACAATCAGGTGGCGCGCCCTAGGGGAATCGAACCCCTGTTTCCGCCGTGAAAGGGCGGCGTCCTGGACCGCTAGACGAAGGGCGCTTGGCTCGCGCAGAAACCGCGCGGCGCGGCGACGTATAAAGGCCTTCGCCAAGCCCGGCAAGCGAGCGGGCGGCTTCGCGCCGCTCACCACTTCCCGGTGTTTGGCATCGATTTCCACGGTTCCTGCGGAGGCCGCGGCTCGCCCTTTTGCAGGAGTTCAATGGAGTGCTTGTCGGGCGAGCGCACGAACGCCATCACGCCGTCGCGGGGCGGACGGTTGATGGGGATGCCGCCCTTCATCAGCCGCTCGCAGGTCGCGTAAATATCGTCGACCTCGTAGGCGAGGTGACCGAAAAAGCGCGCTTCGCCATAGTCTTCCGCGTCCCAGTTGTAGGTGAGCTCGACGACCGGCGCATCGCGCCGTCCGGCATGAAGCGCCGCTTCCGCGGCCGGAGCATCATCCGGAGCAGCGAGGAACACGAGGGTATAACGGTTTTTCTCGTCTACTCTCCGCCTGATCTCCTTGAGACCAAGCAGTGTTCCGTAAAACTCGAGCGCCGCATCGAGATTGCGTACGCGGAGCATCGTGTGCAGAAATCGCATGAACAAACCTCACTATAGAACGATAGAACGGCGGCGTTCGCTCCGGATTATATTGATGATCGCATCCGACCTGAAGACGGGCATCGCAAAGCTCGGCGAACTCATCGAGGCGGCGCGCGCCGTGCTGCCGTTCACCGGCGCCGGCATCTCGACCGAGTGCGGAATACCCGATTTCCGCTCACCCGACGGATTGTGGAGCAAAATTCAGCCTATCCCGTTCGACGCCTTTCTGGCGAGCCAGGAGATGCGCGATGAAACCTGGCGCCGGCGCTTCATCCTTGCCGACGCGATCGGCCGGCCGCAGCCGGGGCGGGGCCACCGCGCGCTCGCGAGCCTCTACCGGGGCGGCAAGGCGCCGGCGCTGATCACGCAAAATATCGACAACCTGCACCAGGATTCCGGCATTTCACCCGCGGATGTCGTCGAGTTGCATGGCAATACCACCTATGCGCTGTGCCTCGATTGCGCGCGCCGCTATGAATTGCCCTGGGTGCGCGAGAAGTTCGAGGCAGCCGGGCGTGCGCCGGCGTGCGAAAGCTGCGGCGGCTACATCAAGACCGCGACGATTTCGTTCGGACAGGCGATGCCGGAAGAAGCCATGCGCCGGGCTGAGGAAATAACCCTGCGCTGCGACCTGTTCCTCGCGATCGGATCGTCGCTCGTAGTGTGGCCGGCCGCCGGATTTCCGCTGATGGCGAAACGGAACGGCGCGCGTCTCGTCATTATCAATCGCGAAGCAACCGATTTTGATGAAATCGCCGATCTCGTCATTCAACACGACATCGGCGACGTGCTCGCACCGTTTATCCGGCACTGATTCGCAAAGTTTTCCGCTGTGCATACTCCTGTGCGCAAGCTTATTTTGCACTTTTCGGTTTTTGCCGCGGTGTTATCTTCGAATCAGAGATTCGTGGAAGCGTCCCTGAAGAGACGCCACAACAGCGGCGGCGTACGGCGTCATGGCGTCGGACGGATTCGAGTCGAAAATGCCTGGGGCACATCTCGGACCGGGGACGGTCAGAGAACTCGTTGATGAAACGGCGGCGAACCTGATCGAAGTATCAGGCGTCATCAAATGGTTCGACGTCTCCAAAGGTTTCGGTTTCATCATTCCCGATAACGGCATGCCGGACGTGCTCCTGCACGTCACGTGCTTGCGCCGCGACGGATTTCAGACCGCGTATGAAGGCGCCCGCGTGGTCTGCGAGGTCCTTCAGCGCGCAAAGGGTCTCCAGGCGTTCCGCATTCTCTCAATGGACGAATCGACCGCGGTTCATCCGGCGCAGATGCCGCCGCCGCGGACCCATGTCACGGTCATGCCGACGAGCGGGCTCGAGCGGGCCCAGGTCAAGTGGTTCAATCGCTTGCGCGGCTTCGGCTTCCTCACCCGGGGCGAGGGCACGCCGGACATCTTCGTGCACATGGAAACGCTTCGGCGGTATGGGATTGCCGAACTGCGGCCGGGGCAGACGGTGCTGGTCCGCTTCGGGCCCGGGCCGAAGGGCCTGATGGCCGCCGAAGTCCGGCCGGATGGCGGCGCGTACGGGCCGATCTCGCATTAGCTGCTTCTCTTAAAGCCGAGAGACAGAATTTTTCCGTTGCCGCGGTGTGTTTCCGCGCGTAAAGGCGAGGTCATGCGGATCTTGCTGTCGATTGCCTTCGTCATTGCGGCCTTGGCGATGGCGGGCGCGCCTTTGTGCGCCGCCGACATGCAAACGCTCGAGATCGCTAGCAAGACCGGCGTTCACACGTTCGCGGTCGAGATCGCCGACAACGACGCCGCGCGGGAGCGGGGGCTGATGTACCGGAAGTCGCTTCCCGAGGGCCAGGGCATGCTGTTCGACTTCAAGACTGAGCAGCCGGTCACTTTCTGGATGAAAAATACGTACATTCCGCTTGATATGCTTTTCATCCGCGAGGATGGGCGCATTTTGCGCATCGCGGAGAACACGACGCCGCTCTCGACGGATCTCGTTTCATCGGGCGGGCCGGTCCGCGCGGTGCTGGAAGTCATCGGCGGCACGGCGCGCAAGTACGGCATCGTGCCGGGCGACAGGGTCGCTTACCGGATATTCAGCCGACACTGAGTATTGGTGCGGAGCAGATTTAGCCGTATTAGTGCGACCGGCGGGCCTTGCTTCTCGCCGCTCATTCCCGCGAAAGCGGGAATCCAGCACTTTGGCTCTGGGTTCCCGCTTTGCGCCGACGGGGTATAGCGCAGTCTGGTAGCGCGTCTGCTTTGGGAGCAGAAGGTCGCAGGTTCGAATCCTGCTGCCCCGACCAGGCCCACCCATTCCGGTAAAATTGCAGGTGAGAGCCCTCGGCGCTCGATCCGGGGGGTTGTGCACACGCGCGTTTCTCGCGCCCGACAGGCGTCCCAGCGTAAAGTATTGGATTCAAAAAGAACTTTGTGAGAACTGCGTCAATTAAGTCACTAAGATCATAATTTATGATTTTGGCTTGCTAATTTATGTTCTCTACATCAAAGTTTATGAGAAAGTTATATTGAAAGCTTCCCTATAAACGATTCATTTACAATTTCGGGCAGGGAAGCCGGGGAAAATAGGCCGTCAAACGGTCAGGGGTCATGCCGGCAGTTGCGTTATCCGCGAGTTTCGTGCGGAACGTCCTTTGCCCTCCGGGGCGGAGGAAGGTCGATTTTTTCGACCTGAACCAGCGCGGCTTTTTGCTGGAGGTGCGCTGCTCGGGCGGGAAGACCTATTACCAGCGCTATACCGACGAGCGGGCACGTGAGCGCCAGTACAAGATCGGCCCGGCCGACGTGCTGACGCTGGAACAGGCTCGCCGCAAGGCGCGCCAGATTCTGGCCGAGGCGCTGCTCGGCGCCGATCCGCAGAAAAAGCGACAGGATGCCCGCGACGTGCCGCAACTCGCGCATTTTGCGCGCGAGCGCTATCTGCCGTTTGTTCAGACTTACAAGACGAGCTGGCAAACCGACGAAACCGTCTTGCGGGTTCACATCTTGCCGAAGCTCGGCTCGCTTGCGCTCGACGAACTCACCCCCGACGCCATTTCGCAGCTCGTCAACCGCATGCGTGAGGAGGGCTACGCGCCCGGCACGATGAACCGCGTCATCGTCATCCTGCGCTACATGTTCAATCTGGCGCGCAAGTGGAAAGTGCCGGGGGTCCTGGACAACCCCGCCGCCGGGCTCACCGCCGGTCCCGACGTTCAGCGCAACCGGTTCCTGACCGAGCACGAGGCGGAGACGCTCGTCCGCGCAATCCACATGGATGAGAACCAGAACGCCGCGCGCGCCATCATGCTGCTTTTGCTGACCGGCGCGCGCCGCAACGAGATCACGTTCGCCAAATGGGACTATATCGACTGGAAGAACAAGACGCTGCTGGTACCGAAGTCGAAATCGGGCCGCGCGCGCGTGGTCGCCTTGAACCAGTCCGCGATCGCGCTGCTGACATCCGCGCCGCGCATCGAGGGCAATCCGTACATCTTTCCGTCGTCGGTCAACGGGCGCCCCTGCGCATCGCTGTTCTTTCCCTGGGATCGCATCCGCAAGCGCGCGGGACTGGAGGACGTGCGCCTGCACGACCTGCGCCATTCGTTCGCGAGCTTTCTGGTGAACCGCGGCGTGTCGCTCTACGTCGTGCAGGGGCTGCTCGGCCATCTGCATGCGCGCACCACGCAACGCTACGCGCACCTCACGCAGGAGACGCTGATCGGCGCCGCTGATCTTATTCAGGATGTGGTGACGTATCCGGGCGTCGGCCGGGTGAACGGCGGCTCGGCTCCCGCGCCGCAGTTTGCCGCAAGGCCTGGCCTATCGCCGTCACCCTGAGGAGGCCGGCGAAGCCGGCCCTCGAAGGGCGACGGCCCGAGACTCCCGTTCCGGACCTTGGTCTCTGTGCCTGTCATCCTTCGAGGCTCGCGTGCTCCGCACGCTCGCACCTCAGGATGACGGATTGAGGCCTGACGCTCGCATGCGATCCGGGATGCACACTTCAAGACGATCGCCTGGGACCACCGGCGCGGCGCTTGGATAGCGCGTGAATCGAAAGCCAGTCATCTTTGATCAGCGCCTCTTTCTTGGCGCGACTCCAGCCTTTTAGTTTTCGCTCCGCGGCAATCGCATCCGTGATGCGGTCGAAATGTTCGGACCAGACGAGTTTCACCGGACGTCGCGACCACGTGTAGCCGGGACGGGCGCCGGATTGATGTTCGCTAATGCGTTTTGAAAGATCATCGCCGGTCGCACTACCGACGTAGTACGAGCCGTCGGCACATTCGAGCATGTAGACGAACGCGACCATCCTAGCTTTGTCCTCGCTGTGCTTGAGCGCTCATAGTTTGCGCTCCCTCCCAAGCCTATCACCGTCATCCTGAACAGGCGCCGCGAAGCGCAGGCCGCGAAGGGCGGCGGCCGATGACTTTCGCTACAATCCGTCTGTGATTCACCGGCCGTCATCCTTCGAGGCCCGGCGCTTGCGCGCCTCGCGCCTCAGGATGGCGGATTTGGCGGTCGTCCGTTCGTCCCTTTCCCCGTCACCCTGAGGAGCCCGCGCGTTGGCGCGGGCCTCGAAGGGCGACGGCCCGTGGCCTACGCCCGGACCTCGGAGTCTGCGCCGGTCATCCTTCGAGGCTCGCGTGCTCCGCACGCTCGCGCCTCAGGATGACGGTCAGAGGCAGCGCATTCTCGATGCGGAACACAGCGCATCGTCGATGCGGAACCTTTCAAATCGGAATGTCCGATTCAGCGCGCGTCCTACGCTATACCGAGTGAGGGGAAGGCGGAGTCCGCCGCGCGAAAACGCAAAGCCGGTTGCGGCCAAATGCTTGCCGGCGCGGCGGACCCACGCGCATCCGAGGGCGGAAAAAGCGAAAACGCGGGCGCGGCGGCGGCACGCCGTTGCAAACGCTGGGATTTATTTTCAAATCCATCCAGTACGTGAAGATTTGCAGCCTGTACGGCGCGGGGTTCTGGTACATCCCAGGCACCGACACATGCATGAAAATCGGCGGGTTCATCCGCTATGAGACGGACTTCAACGCGAGCGGGTCGTTCTCGACCTTCCTGACCGGCGGCAACGCGCGGTTCACCCGTTCCGACTCGCGTGACACCAACCAGCGCACGCGCGGCGTGATCTCGTTCGATATCCGCTCGCAGACCGCCTACGGCACGCTCCGCGCTTATATGCGCGTGGGCTCGCAGTGGACGTCAGGCGACGAGTACACCTCGACGCCGCAGAACGCGTTCTTCGATCGCGCGTTCATCCAGTTGGCCGGCTTCACCTTCGGCCGCACGCAGTCGTTCTTCGATATCTACAATCCGTCGCCGACGGAAAGCTACCAGACCAACTTCATCGGCTCGGCGACCGGCGGCTCGGGCATCACGGTGGCCGGCTACACAGCGCAGTTCGGCAACGGGGTCTCTGCCTCGATCGCGGCGGAAGACCGCGGCAGCAAGGCGATCTGGAACACCGGGGGCGCGGCGGCTGCAGTCGGCGCAACATTGCCGAACAGCCAACAGGGTGGCTTCTCGCCTGACTTCCCGGACGTCGTTGCCAACCTGCGCATCGACCAGGCTTGGGGCTCCGCCGGCGTCAGCGGCGCGTTCCATGACGTTCGCCCGACCTACTATGGTGCTCTGACGACCAGTGGCCATCCGGACGACAAGGCCGGCTTTGCATTCGGCGCCGGCGCCAAGTTCAACCTGCCGATGCTCGGCAAGGGCGATCACATCGGCGTCGAGTTCGACTACGCCAAGGGCGCCGGCCAGTACACCAACTACAGCCTGACCACCTCCGGCGGCGTTGGGTTGTTCGACGGCCAGAGCGTTGCGGTCGGCTGGAACCCGGATGCGGTGTTCGCGCCCGGCGGACAGCTTGAGCTGACGAAGAGCTGGGCGGTCGTGGCGGGCTATACCCATCACTGGCTGCCGAACCTGCAAAGCTCGATCTATGGCGGTTACCTGAAAGTCGAGCCGAGCGACACGATGTGCCTGGGAGCCGCGAACATAACGGCCCCGACCTGCGATCCGGACTGGAGCCTCTGGCAGGTCGGTTCGCGCACCATCTGGAACCCGGTCGAGAACCTCGATGTC
>DASSRW010000135.1:0-12371 GCA_035701545.1 Pseudolabrys sp. | reverse complement strand
CTCGAACTCGGGTAAACCCGAGTTCGAGTGGGAGAGGGAGTTCGCCCTCACGTGCGGCGCTTCAACGTAAACCAAAAGAGCGTTGGGCCCTTTCTGAGGGATACCCCGCCACTGTTGGTTGGACGCGCCCCCGGAGCCGCGGATTTTTCGTGCTCGCCTCCGGCGACTTCCACTGCACAATCCGGCAAATGTCCCTGCTTCGAGCGCGCAAGCAGCGCCATGCCCGTCACGCGCCGGCGCCGGAAGGAACGACTGTTCCCCCCTGCGGTTGGATTGGCGTCGCACGCCGGCCCTTGGCGCCAACCCAGATTGACGCGGTCCTTTCACCGTACGGCCGCCGCGTGCGCGAGAGCAGCGCACCCATGGGATTGAGCACCGCCGAGTTCTTCAAGCGCACGGTCATCGTCATCGCCGTTGCGCTCGTGCCGGTGCTCGTCTGGTATCTGTTCGAAGTCATCATGATCGCGATGGGTGCGGTTCTCGTCGCGGTGCTGCTGTGGCTCGGCGCCGAGCCGCTGACGCGCTGGCTGAAGCTTCCGCATGGCCTCGCGCTCTGCATTTCCGGCCTGTTCATCATCGTGATCGTCGCCGGGGCCGCGTATCTTTTTGGCGCGCAGATTTCCACGGAATTCCAGGATGTGTTCAGCCGCGCTGCATCTGCGCAAAAAAGCATCATGTCGCAGCTGCAGGGATCGGAATTCGGAAAGCTCATCCTCTCGCATGTCAAGGGTGAAAACCTGTCGATCACCACGGTCGTGACTCGCATCTTCTCCGTCAGCGCGAATTTCCTGGAAGCGCTGGTCGTGACGATCATCGCCGGCGCCTACATCGCGGCGCAACCGAAGCTCTATCGCGACGGCCTCCTGATGCTTTTTCCCCGCCGCATGCGGCCAAATGTCCGTGAGACGGCCGAAGACGTGGCGAACGCGCTCCGTCTCTGGGCGCTCGCGCAGCTGATCCAGATGGTGCTGATCGGCATCCTGTCGACGATCGCGGTGTGGCTGATCGGCCTGCCTTCGCCGCTCGCGCTTGGCGTGATCGCCGGCATAACCGAGTTCATTCCCTATCTCGGCCCGATCCTTGCGGCCATTCCGGCCGTGCTTGTCGCCGCAACGCAGAACCTGCACGCGGTGATATGGACGATCATCGCCTACATCATCATCCACCAGACAGAAGGCAACCTGATCGTGCCGCTCATTCAGCGGCATATGGTCTACATCCCGCCGGCACTTATTCTTTTGGGAATTGTTGCGATCGGCTTCATGTTCGGCACGGCCGCGATCATCTTCGCCGCGCCGATTGCCGTCGTTATTTTCGTGCTGGTCAAGAAGCTCTACGTCCGCGACAGCCTCGGCGAACGCACGCCTATACCAGGGGAGGACTGACGGCCCTCAGCCGGAAGCCGACCGCTTCCAGGAGCAACGCGTGCGCGCGGTCGACGACACTGTCGATCGACGGCGTTTTCGCAAACATCTGCTGGGCGCGGCTGCGGATTTCAGTCCGTGTCGGCAGGTGCGGCAAGGAGAATGCGGCGAGTGCGTCCGCGGCGCGCACCTGCGTTGCCGCGAGCCGCTCCTGCAGCGCCGAAAGGGTCGCGTGCTCCACCGCCGAACGGATCGAGGCGGCGATGTGGTCGGCGTTGAAGCTTTCGGCGAGGTGCTTTGCCGCGCGCTCGATGGTGCGCGAGCCGAGCCGGTGCTCGTTGCGCAGCACCGCGGGGGAGGGTGACTTGAGGTCCCAGACCACGCCGACGAAAGACAAGAGCTTCAGCAGATAGAACGTGCAGTCGATCTCCCACCAGCGGAAGCCCTGCCGCACGCTGCTCTGGCAGGCGTGGTGGTTGTTGTGCCAGCCTTCGCCCATGGTGAAGAGCGCGAGCAGCCAGTTGTTGCGGGAATCATCGCCCGTCAGATAACGCTTGCGGCCGTGCACATGCGCGAGCGAGTTGATGCAGAACGTCGCGTGGTAGACGAGCACCGTGCTGCAGAAAAATCCCACCACCAGCCCCGGCCAGCCGCCGAGCAGAAAACAAATCACCGCCAGCACCGCCGCCGGCACAAGCTCGTACCTGTGCAGCCACATCAACTCGGGATAGCGCGCCAGATCGGCGACCTTGTTCAGATCGGCGGTGTCGTGCTTGCGTGAAAAGATCCAGCCGACGTGGCTGTAAAGGAAGCCCTTGTGGCGCGGCGAATGGATGTCGTGCTCGGTGTCGGAGTGCAAATGGTGATGCCGATGCTTGGCCGTCCACCACAGGACGCTTTTCTGCGCCGTGCTTTGCGACAGCACCGCGAGAATGAACTGGAAGGCCCGGCTCGTGGAATAGGCGCGATGTGAAAAGTAGCGGTGGTAGCCGGCCCCGATGGCGAAGATTCGCAGCCAGTAGAGGGTGATGCCGATCGCCGCGGCGGTCCACGTCACGCCTGTCCAGATGGCGGCAAAGCAGGCCGCGTGGACCAGCAGGAACGGGACGGCGGACGGGTAGATGATGTCGTCGTGTTCGTCGGCATCGGCGGGCGTTTGGGATTGTGGCTGAAGCATCGGCTTTCTACAGAGTCTCCGCCGCAGGCGTGGCCTCGAATGGTGGCTTAGTTGGGGCCGCTGTCCAGACGCGCAAGGCCGGTTGCGCACATGTCGCACAAGTCCAGTGGCCCAGATGTCGCATACAAGGCCGGTTGCGCACATGCCGCACAAGGCCAGTGGCGCACATGCCGCATAAGCGCACGACGTCCACCGCGCGGAACCGAACCGCTTCCGCCCGGATTGATGTTCCAATGACGGGCTTGCCACTCCGGCCGACGGTGCAGCCGTGGAACTCATTTTTTCCTGGGCCTGGCTGGCGATCGCGGCTTGGCTAATCATTCGGGCGTTCAACCAGCGCGGTCTGCTCCAACCGCTCGCGATCAGGCCACCTGCGGCGGTCACCGGCGACCCAAGTGTGGCCGTGATTGTGCCGGCGCGCGACGAAGCCGAGAACATCGGAGCCTGCCTGAAAACGCTTGTGGCGCAGGACTATCCTGCCGCCAGCCTGCGCATTCTCGTCGTCGACGATCACTCCGGTGATGCGACTGCGGCGATTGCCGCGCGCCTGGCGGAAAGCCGGCCGCACGTGACGGTGCTGCGCAGCCCGCCTTTGCCGCCACGCTGGGTCGGCAAATCGCACGCCTGCTGGATTGGCGCGCGTGCGCTGCGCGGCGCCGACTGGCTGTGCTTTGTCGACGCCGATGTGCGGGCCGAGCCGGCTCTCCTGTCGAGCGCGCTTGCAGCGGCGCAATCGGAGAATCTCGATCTGCTGTCGGTCGCGCCCCGCCAGGAGTTGCGGAGCTTCGCCGAGCGCCTCGTGATCCCCTGCGGGCTGTTTGCTCTCAGCATCTGCCAGGACCTGCGGAAAGTGCAGGCAAGTCAAAGCGATGAGGTGACGGCAACCGGGCAATTCATGCTGCTGCGCGCGCAAGTTTACGAGGCGGCCGGCGGTCACGCCGCGATTTCGAACACCATCTGCGAGGACCTGGAGCTTGCCCGGCTCATCAAGCGGCGGGGCGGCAAGGTCGTGCTGCGCGGGCACAACGGCCTGCTGTCGACGCGCATGTACACCGGCTGGCGGACGCTGTGGCCGGGTTTTGCCAAAAACCTCGTCGACATGTTCGGCGGTCCGGGCTCCACCCTCGCCATCGCGACGGCCGCGGTCGTGTTCGCCTGGGCCACCTACCTGGTGCCGGCCGCCGACCTCGTCACGTGCATCAATGGCGGAGCAGGCTGCAGCGCGCTGCTGCCGGCGCTCGCCGCGTCGGCATCCATTGTCGGCCTGCACGTCGCAGGCACGTTCTATTTCAAAATCCCGGTCTGGTACGGCCTTCTTTTCCCGCTCGGCTACACCGCCGGCGCGCTGATTGCGATCGACAGCATCCGCAAGCGCATGCGCGGCCGCGTGACCTGGAAAGGCCGGACCTACCCATGACCAGAGGTTCGGCCCGCCTCTCGCGCAGAGATCACGAACACGTCGACCGAATCTCCACGCAGACGACGATTTTCGTGCTCGTCATCATCGCGGTCCTGCTGCACGCCATCCAGTGGGTGCTGCTGCCGTTCGTGATTTCCGGGCTGCTCGCCTTCATTTGCACGCCGCTGGTGGACTGGCTGAGCGCGCGGACGCGGTCGCCGCGCCCGCTCTGGGCCGCCTGCGTTTTCCTGGTCATCGTGGGCATCGGCGTGGTCATGGGCTTTCTGGGCGTGCCGCCGCTCTTGCGCGAGCTTGCGCGGCTGGTGACCGATTTCCAGGGCATCGTCGAAAGCCTCGCCAAGACCATGATCGGCGACCGGACCGTGAGCCTCTTCGGCCAGTCGATGAACGCCGCCCAACTGGCGCAGGCGGCGGTTTCCGGCGTGCAGAACTGGGTCGGTCAGGCGGGAAAGGTCGTCACTTTCGGCGGCCTGGCTTTTGCCGGAATCTTTTCCGTATTTCTGACCATCGTCCTGTTTTTTTATTTCATCATGAGCGGCGCGGCGATCATGCGCGGGCTGCTCTGGATGGTGCCGCCCAAGCAGCGTCCGTTTGTGCAGCACATCTGGTCCCGGCTCGATCCGGTCTTGCGCCGCTACTTCATCGGCGTCCTGGTCGTGGTGGCTTACGCCATCGTCGCCTCCTACATCGGGCTTGGCCTGGTTCTCGGCATCCACCACGCCGTCGTGCTGGCGCTGTTAACCGGCCTTCTTGAAATGATCCCGATCGTCGGGCCGGGGGCGGCGGCCGTCATCGCCGGCCTTGTTGCGGTGCGTTATGCGACCGGCCTCGGATCGATCATCGGCTACACCATCTATGCCGCCGCCTTGCGGCTCTCGATCGACCAGCTTCTCGGGCCCATTGCGCTCGGCACAGCGGCGCGCCTGCATCCGGTACTGATCATCTTCTGTTTTCTGTCCGGCGGACTTCTGTTCGGAATTACCGGCGTCATCATGGCCGCCCCGGTCGCGCTGATCACCAAGGTGACGCTCGCGGCGCTCTACGACGATCCGCGGGCCGAACTCGGCCCAAAAAGGGGCGGCGAAGCCAAACCGGAGGGCTAACGGCATGTCGGTTCGTCAACGCCTGCTTCACTACCTGCGCACGCGGCTGGGCGACGAAGCGCCGGCTTTGCGGCTGGTGTTCTGGGACGGCGACCGCTTCGACTTTGCGCAGGCGCCGCGGGTGACGATTACGCTGCACTCGCCGGCGCCGGTGAAGAGCCTGTTGCGCGGCAATTTTGCGCGGCTCGGCGACGCCTATGTCGCCGGCGATCTGACAGTCGATGGCGCCATCGAGGACGTGCTGCGCGTCGGGGTGACGCTTGCCGAGCGCCTCGGCCGATCGTCGGCAGCCAGATATCTTGGCCGCGGCGCGCGCCTCGTTTCGCGCCGCCATTCCCGGCAGAAGGACGCCGCCGATGTCGGATATCACTACGACGTCTCGAACGATTTCTACCGGCTCTGGCTCGACGAAAACATGGTCTATTCGTGCGCCTATTTTCGCGACGGCGCGGAGGACATCCATGCTGCGCAGCGGCAAAAACTCGATCACATCTGCCGCAAGCTGCTGCTGAAGCCGGGCGAGAGACTGCTTGACATCGGCTGCGGGTGGGGCGGCCTGCTGATCTGGGCGGTGCAGCACTACGGCGTCAGCGGAGTCGGGATCACGCTGAGCCGGCGCCAGTACGACTATGCGCGCGACCGGGTTGCTGCGAGCGGCCTGTCCGAAAAGATCGAAATCCGCTTGCAGGACTATCGGGAGCTAGCCGGTGAGGAAAGCGCCTTCGACAAGGTCGCTTCGGTCGGCATGTATGAGCACGTCGGCGCGGCAAATTACCCGATTTATTTCAACATCATCGCCGCACTTTTGCGGCCCGGCGGCGCGCTGCTCAACCACGGCATCGTGGCGACCGATCCGCGCGGCCGGGCGCAGGGGCCGCCCGGCGGCGAATTCATCGACCGCTATGTATTTCCGGGCGGCTCGGTGCCGCATTTGTCCCGCGTTGTTTTTGAAGTCGCGAAAGCCGGACTGGAGCTGGCCGATATCGAAGACCTCCGCCCGCATTATGCGCGGACGTTGCTGCACTGGGTACGGCGGCTTGAGGCTCATCGGGACGAGGCGATGCGGACCGCGGGCGCCGAGCGTTACCGGATATGGCGCGTCTATCTCGCGGGCATGGCCTATGCCTTTGATCGAGGCTGGCTCTCGATTGCGCAAACGCTGGCTTTCAAGCGCGGCGCCGGCGGTGCACTCGCGCGGCCGTGGACGCGCGACTATCAGTACGTCGCCGATGCACAGCCGGTATTGGCCGGCGCTTTGGATTGGAATGCGCGGCATACGACATAGCGCCGCCGCAAAGCGGTGCAACTTTTCGGGCCAGCCCTCGTTCTAATTGCAGACACGCAGGGACGGACAATGGCAGCGCGAAGATCGACTTTCCCGATCGCGGAAACGCAGGGGGCGAATTTCGATCATGCGTGGATCCGGGCTTTGGTCACCGCGATCGACGACCGGTTGCGCCTCCGGTACGGGGTGGAGGAATTCTCCCGCTCGCAAGACTGCATCTTCCGAATCCAGATTTCGCGCGCCAACGAGAGTATCGTCTTGTCCGACGGGACGCGAGTGCACGCGGGCGATCCCATCATCGATTTGCATTTCTGGAATGAGCACGTCCCCTTGATGCCGCCCCGCGGTCCGACGCTGGCGTGGGCCCGTCAAATGAATCGCGCGCTCGACATTTCATTGAGCGAGCTCGCGGAGCTGTTGAGACGACGCAAAGACCTGGATGACGTCGTTGCAATCCGCGGCAACATGAAGCTGGGCGAGACGGAGCAAAGTGACCAACTGGCGCGCATTTCCGGCCGATACGGCTTCGAGCGAATTCCGGCGCGGCCTCCGGCCTCGCTCGGCGAACGCCTGCACCGCCTCGGCGAAGACATCTTCATCGCCATGATTGTGCTTGCGCGCAACGCCGCCGCTTTCCGCTTCAGCGGCCTCTGGCGCGATTGCACCGTGGTTTTTCTTTCACGCCGGTCATTGATGCAGCGTTACAAATTGAGAAGTCACTTGCGCGACTGACGGCGAGGGCTGCGACCGATTTTTGTTTGGAGCACGGTGACGTGTCGGTTGAATATCCGCTGCTGCGTCTGGTTTCCGATTTTTGTCTGGACGGCGCCGCTCTTGGCTGCGCCTACCTGGTGGTCGCCTCCGTTGTCGTGCTCCGGTTTCCGCGGGCGCGCAAGCGGCCGCTTCAATCGGCGGCACCGGTGACGATCCTCAAGCCGCTGCACGGAAGCGAGCCGGATCTGCCGCAGCGTCTGGCATCCTTCTGCCGGCAGGATTACGGCGCGCCTGTCCAGATCGTTTGCGGCGTGAGCGATTGTTCTGACGCCGCGGTGCAGGCCGTGGACATTGCGAGACGGCAGAACCCCGCGACGCCGATGACGCTGATCGCGGAATCCTCTCAATGCGGCAGCAACCGGAAGATTTCGAACCTCGCCAACATGCTTCCGGCGGCAAGCCACGATGTACTCGTGATCAGCGACAGCGACATCGACGTCGGTCCGCATTATCTCGTCAACGTCGTGTCCGAATTGCAGGCGCCCGATGTGGACGGCGTCACCTGCCTCTACCATGGCGTGGCGGGGATGGGCCGCTGGTCCGATCAGGCCGCGCTTGCCATCAATTCGCATTTTCTGCCGAACGCCGTGGTCGGCTTGACCTTCCGTCTGGCGAAGCCCTGTTTCGGCTCAACCATTGCGATGCGGCGCAGCACGCTGTCGCGGCTTGGCGGCTTCCGCGCCTTTTCCGATTGTCTCGCCGACGATTTCGCGATTGGCGAAGCGCTGCGTTTGCACGGCGCCGTGGTCGCGATCCCGCCGTTTTCGGTCGGCCATGTCTGCTTTCATGACAGCCTGAAGTCCTTGTTTGCGCACGAACTGCGCACGGCCCGCACGATCAGAAGCATCGACCCGATCGGCCATGCCGGCACGATCCTGACGCATCCGTTTCCGCTGGCCCTTGCTGCGGCATTGCTCGGCGCCGGCGACGCGATGTCGCTGCTGGCATTCGCGCTGTGCTGTCGCATCGTCTTGTGCCGGGCGGTGGAACACGCCTTCGCGGTGCCGCGGCAGCGTTATTGGCAGATTCCCGTGTGCGACTTGCTGTCATTCGGCGTTTTTGTCGCGAGCTTCTTCGGCGGAACGATCACGTGGCGCGGCCACAGCTACCGCGTCGGCGCCGACGGCAAGCTGGCGGCTGACCAGAACAGTGTCGGCCCATGATGCGGACGCTCTTTTTGCAAGCGCCGTCCTTTGACGGCTTCGACGGCGGCGCAGGATCGCGCTACCAGGCCCGGCGCGAGATTCGCTCGTTCTGGTATCCGACCTGGCTGGCGCAGGCGGCGGCGCTGGTGCCGGACAGCAAGCTGATCGATGCCGCCCCGCACGGCGTTTCGCTGCTCGCCATCCTGCATGAGGCGCATCGCTACCAGCTTGCGATCCTGCACACCTCCACGCCCTCGTTCGCTTCCGATGTGCGTGCCGTCGAGGCGCTCAAGGCCGCCAATCCGGCGATCAAGATCGGCCTCATCGGAGCGAAGGTGGCGGTCGAGCCGCAGGCAAGTCTGGAAAGTTCACACCACATCGATTTCGTCGCGCGCAACGAATTCGATTTCACGGTGAAAGAAGTCGCCGAAGGAAAGGATTGGAAGGACATCGCAGGTCTGTCCTATCGCGACCGGAACGGCGTCGTCCGGCACAATCCGCCACGCGCCATCCTCGAAGACATGGACCGGCTTCCTTTCGTCACGCCGGTCTACAAGCGCGATCTCACAATCGAAAAGTACTTCATCGGCTATCTGCAGCACCCCTACATTTCGTTTTATACCGGGCGCGGCTGCAAATCGCGCTGCACGTTCTGCCTCTGGCCGCAAACCGTCGGCGGCCATCGCTACCGGACGCGCAGCGTCGAGAACGTGCTCGAAGAAATTGCCTGGGCAAGCCGCGCCTTTCCGCAGGTGAAGGAATTCTTTTTCGACGACGATACTTTCACCGACGACCGGCCGCGCGCCGAAGCCATTGCGCGCGGCCTGGGAAGGCTTGGCGTGACGTGGTCATGCAACGCCAAGGCAAACGTGCCCCGCGAGACGCTGAAAGCGATGCGCGACAACGGCTTGCGCCTGCTGCTGGTCGGCTATGAATCCGGCAATCAGCAGATTCTGCACAACATCAAGAAGGGCATGCGGGTCGATGTCGCGCGCGCCTTCACCAGAAACTGCCACGAACTCGGCATCACGATTCACGGCACGTTCATCCTCGGCCTTCCCGGCGAGACAAAGGAAACCATCGAGGAGACGATCCGCTTTGCCGCTGAAATCAATCCGCACACGATCCAGGTCTCGATCGCCGCGCCCTATCCGGGGACCTATCTGCATCGGCAGGCGCTGGAGAACGGCTGGCTCGACGAGGCCAACGCCGAACTGATCGACAGTCGCGGCGTCCAGATCGCGCCGCTGCACTATCCGCATCTCAGTCATCAGGAAATCTTCGATTCAGTCGAGGACTTCTATCGTCGCTTCTATTTCCGCGCGCCGAAGATCGCGTCCATCGTTTCAGAGATGGTGATGAGCCCCGCCATGATCAGGCGCCGGCTGCGCGAAGGCGTGGAATTTTTCCATTTCCTGCGGCAACGCCACGGCGTCGCGCACTGAATCGTGCCGCCGGCTACGGCAACATGCCTGTTGCGCGACCGGAAATGGGCCGAACGCGGCGGCCAAGATAGCCCTTCTCGTAGAACCAGCGCACCGCGTCCTGCAAGGCTTCGCGGTAGGGCCGGGCACGATATCCCAGCTCGTTTTCCGCTTTCGCGCTGGTGAAGAACATGCGCTCGCGCGACATGCGCACGCCGTTCAATGTCGCCAGCGGCTCGCGTCCGCTGAAGAATGCGAGCGCTTCCGAGATGCCGGCGACCGGCAACGTCGCATACCAGGGAATGCGCACACGCGGCGGCCTGCGGCCGACCATCGCGGCGATGTCCGCGAGCATCTGGGAGAACAGGACGTTTTCCCCGCCCAGGATGTAGCGCTCGCCGATGCGGCCGCGTTGCAGCGCGGCCAGATGGCCTTCGGCAACTTCGTCGACGTGCACTAGATTCAAGCCGGTCTCGACGAACATCGGGATGCGGCCGCAGGCCGCTTCGACAATGATCCGGCCTGTCGGCGTCGGCCGCAGGTCGCCCGGCCCGATCGGCGTCGACGGGTTGACGATCACGGCCGGCAGCGCGCGTTCGGCAATCATGTCGCGCACGAGGTTCTCGGCCGCGATCTTGCTGCGCTTGTAAGCGCCGATGCCGTCCTGCTCGCGCAGGGAGAGCCGTTCGTCGGCGACGCTGCCATCGTGCGGCTGGGCGAGCGTGGCGACGCTGCTGGTATAGACGATGCGCTCGACGCCGGCAGCGAGCGCCGCCTCCATGACATGCCGGGTGCCTGCCAGATTGCTGGCAAACGTCTCGGCGCGCCCGCGCGCCCAAAGCCGGTAGTCGGCCGCGACGTGGAACACGTAACGGCACCCGCTCATGGCGCGGCGGACGCTCGAAACGTCGCGCAGGTCGCCCTCGACGATCTGCGCTCCCGACCCCTCGAGGTGATCGCGGCGACTTGTCGGCCGGACGAGCGCGCGCACGCCGAAGCCGGTCTGTGTGAGCTTTCGCAGGACGGCGCCGCCCACAAACCCGCTCGCGCCGGTCAGAAATGCGGTGTCTTGGCTGGTCATGCGGTCAATCGTCCGTCCGGGTGGTGCCGGGTCTAATAGGAACCAATGGCGGCAAGGCGCCGTTGAACAATATCAGAAACGAATTCCGGCGATTGGTCGCCTCAGTGTTTTCGAGGCAGACGCCGGCTTTGTGGAATTTTTCTGTGTCGCGCTCTGAATGGCTTCATTGTGGCCGCCGATTTTTGCTATTGTCGCTCATTGGTTCGGGCCGGGATCGTGCTTTATCGTCAATCTGGGCTTTGCTGACGGCGAGCAAGGCTCCTGCGGGATGTTGGATTTTGCCCTTGGAAATAGCGGCTGCAAGACAACCGGATGAGCGGCTGCGCTTTTCGGGTGATCTCCATCGAAACGGTGTTCTGACGGGGCGGTTTTCGGCCTCCGCTGCGGCGGTGGTCGCCTTGGTCGGCTTGGCCTTCGAGGCGCGGATCGCGGCGGATCCGGAAGTCCTGGTCGTCTGCCGGGGCGCGGAGCGCGACGTGGCCGACACGTTGCGGCGCGCCGTGCGAGCCGGCTGTCGCAATCTGATCAGCTTCGGAATAGCCGGCGGTCTCGATCCCGACCTGCGGCCGGGCGACTGCATCATCGCTTCGGATATCGCCGACGCTGGGCACCTGCACGCGGCCGATGCGGGCTGGTCGCGCAATCTCGCCGACGCCATTCCCGGCGCGCGCATCGGCCGCATTGTTGGGGTCAATTGTGTCGTGGCCGATCCTGCGACGAAGCGGGACTTGTATCGGCGCACGGGAGCCGTAGCTGTCGATATGGAATCGCATATCGTCGCCCGCGTGGCGGCGGATCACAGGCTTGCCTTTACCGCCATCCGTGTGGTGCTCGACCCGGCGCACCGTGCATTGCCCGAGGCTGCGATTCTCGCGGCCAACGGAGATGGCAGTGTGAACCTGACGCCTATCCTGCGCGCCATCTTCTCTTCCTCGTCGCAGTTGGCCGCTCTTATGCAATTAGGTTTCGATGCCTATGCGGCCCGCAGCGCGCTGGTGCGGCTGCGCCGCCTGCTCGGACCGGGATTTGGACTTTCCTCCCTGGCGGACGACCTCGGCACCCAGATGCCGGCAAACCAGCCGATCCCGATTTAACGCCAATCGTTGCCAAGCACGCGTCGCTTTTGCCTCGACTTGTGCTAACCATTCAGCACGCGCCGGTAGCTCAGCTGGATAGAGCACCAGACTTCGAATCTGGGGGTCAGGGGTTCGAATCCCTTCCGGCGCGCCATAGGCACTTGAAACTGAACTGCTTTTCTTCCCCTGCAGAGGGCTGCTTCCAGCGGGCGTTTCATGGAAAAATATGGAAGCGCCGTTCTGCCTCTTAACTCTCAAACTGTGAACCACCACGGCAACAGGTGAGCCCAGTTGTGTCTTGAACAGGCCAATTGGCGAGGGGCTCATAGGCACGCCGTCCCGACTCGAAAGCAACAGCCAGTGCCATGGGTTGTCTCACGCTTCGACCTTGGCCGCGGCCGCCGGTGCTTTCGCAGCCATCGCCTAGTCATGATCGAACGAGGGCTGGGAAGCGCGGTTTGTTAGACTACAACACCAAAGCGTGCCAGAACCGCAATACAGAACGCTGAGCGGCGCTAAATT
>DASSRW010000134.1:0-62996 GCA_035701545.1 Pseudolabrys sp. | reverse complement strand
GCGTGCTCGACCATCGTTCCAAATGCGCGCGCTGCTTCCGGATTGCGGATCGCCAGCACCGCAAACAGCATGGCCGCCACCAGCGCCGTGCCGAAGGCCGCCCCGATCGACCGCGAGAACTGAACTGATGCGGCGGCCTCGCCGAGTCGCGCGTTGCCGGCCTCGGATTGCACGGTGACCTGCACCACGCCCATGACCGTTCCCATGAACAAGCCGCTGCCCAGCAGCAAGCCGGCGAGCGCCGCGGTGCCGAGATTCTGCGCCCACACCGCCAGGACAATAAAGTTCAGGGTGGCAAGCGACAGACCGACGATCGGAAACAGGGTCGTGTGGCCGGTCTTGTGAACGAGGCGCCCCGTAACGAGGGAGCCGCTTCCGATTCCAATCGTCAGCGGGACGAGCAACAAACCTGTTTGCGAAGGCGACGCGCCGCGCATGACCTGAAGATAGACCGGCGCGAAGGTTATCAGCGAGACCAGCGCTGCGCCGTGAAACGCGGCCATCGCGTCGCTGCGCCAGATCGCCGGGCGGCGCAGCAGGCTGAGGGGAATGAGCGGCGATTGCGCCCGGTTTTCCTGCCGTATCAGGAGTCCAAGTGCAATCAGTCCGGCCGCGAACAGCCCGGCGGCAACCGGCATCGTTGCCATGTTCACCCGTTGCGCCTGCTCCAGCGCAAGCAATGTCGTGACGACGAAAATGGCGAAAAACAAAAGGCCCAATGGGTCTGCCCGCCATTGATGTCCCGCCGACTTGCGCGGCGGAATCCGCCACGTCAGCGCGACCGCGCCAATCCCGACCGGCACGTTGACGAGAAAAATCGATTGCCAGCCGAAATGCTCGGTCAGGTAGCCGCCGGCGACGGGGCCGAACGTGTTGGCCGTGACCGCGACCGCGGCGAGATAGCCCTGATAGCGTGCGCGCTCGCGCGGCGGAACGGATTCGCCGATCAGCGCCTGCGACAAGGTCATCAGGCCCCCGCCACCGAGGCCTTGCAGCACGCGCGCGAGCGTCAGCAATTCGATTGTCGGCGCGGCGGCGCAAAGCAGCGACGCCAGGATGAAAACGCCGAGCCCGACGAACATCAGCCGCCGGCGCCCGAACGCGTCGCCGAGGCGGCCGTAGATCGGCGCGGCAACCGTTGACGCGATCAGGTATCCGACGACGATCCACGACACGCGCTCGACGTCGCCGGTTGCCGCCGCGATCGCCGGCAGAGCGGTGGCCACGATCGTCTGGTCCACCACCGCCAGAAACATCGGCAGCATGATCGACGGGAAGATCGTCAGGAAGCCCCGGTGTCTCGCGTCCGGAGTGCTCGACGGCTCCTTGTCCTGGCCCTGCCCGATCGACAACGGTTTGATTCCGGTGCGCGCGTGAATGTTCAGTGCGCCATGAAGACCGGCAGCATCGCATTGGTCAGGATATGGCGCGTCGCGCCGCCAAAAATCATCTGGCGCAACCGGCTTTGCGTGTACGCGCACTTCACCAGGAGATCGCAGCCGAGCGTTGCCGCATGATCGAGAATGACCTCTCCGGTCGAGCGCGCGCCCGGCTTCACCGTCAACGCGTCCGCTTTGATGCCGTTCCGCGCCAGGTGCCGCGCGGCCTGCTCGCCGGACGGTCCCGGCGTGGTGCCCCCTTCCACGGTCAGGATCGTCACCTTCTCGGCCTTGCGCAGAAGAGGCAACGCATAGGCGTTCGTGACCGCCTGCTCAGTGCTTCTATTCCAGGCGATCAGAATGTTGCGCCCGATGCTCTTCGGCGCGACCGGCGGAACGATCAGCACCGGCCGGCCGCTCTCGAACAGCGCGGCCTCGAGCGGCGGCATGCGCGGATTTTCCGGCGCACGTCCCGGCCGGCCCAGCATAATGAGGTCGAAGGTGCGGCCATAGCTGCCGATGAACAGATCGTCGGCCGCCTCCGCCATCGGCCAGCCATAGGACAACGCCGCCGGCTCACGGTCCGCGCGCGGCACGCCCTGCGTTTTCATGAACGACTCGAATTGGGCGCGCGCCTGCGCGGGCGCGTCGCCGTCGTAGGCGCCCGAGATCGCGAGGCTGCTGACCGGCTCGACGGTCACATAGGTGCCGAGCGCCGGACGGACCGCAAAGCCTTCCATGTAGCTGTCGAACGTCCGCGCAATCAGAAGAGCGGCTTCGAGCACGGCTGGCATGGCGTCATGGTCTTCGGTCGGAATCAGGATGGTCTTCATGGCAGGGCCCGATTTGGATGAAGCGGCCGAGCGACCGGAATCGGCCTAGACAATACCGAAACGGAGGCTGTCCGCCACCACCGCTATCCTAAACCATTCGTTAACGGCCCCCGATTAGGCTTTTCGCAAGGTGCCGGAAACCGCGAAACCGGCGCCCGAGGCGCCAATGGTCCGCATCGATTTCAATCGGCTGCGTTTTCTCGTCATCGACGACAACGCGCATATGCGCCGGATCATGCGGACGCTTCTGCACGGCTTCGGCGCGCGCGAGGTCTACGAGGCCGAAGACGGCGCGGCGGGGCTGGAAGCCTTCACGCACTATATCCCCGACATCGTCATCACCGACTGGGCGATGCCGATCTTCGATGGGCTCGAGCTCACGCAAATGATCCGCCAGCCGGGTGCCAACGCGAACCCGTATGTCGCGGTCATCATGCTCACCGGGCATTCCGAGAAGAAGCGCGTCGTCGCCGCGCGCGACGCCGGCGTGACCGAATTCCTGGCGAAGCCGATTTCGGCCAAGGCGCTTTATCAGCGCATCGTGAATATCGTCGCCAATCCGCGGCCGTTCATCAAGACGAAGAATTATTTCGGCCCCGATCGGCGCCGCAACGTCAATCCGAACTATGTCGGGCCGGAGCGCCGCAAGGGCGGCAAGGCCGATGTGATCCGCCAAGCACCGCTTCTTGAGAAGGTTCGCACGCCCGGCTGAAGGATGGAGTAGACCTGCGATGGCTCTCAAGGACACACCGGCGGTCTCGACCTATGCGGACCACGAGATCATCACGCCGCACAACAAGCTGCGCAAGCTTGTGACGATCAAGCCGCTCGAGCCCGGCGAAGTCGATCCCGTCGCGCGCGCCGAAAAAGCGCTGGCCCAGCTGTCGACCGAATTCAAGTCCTGGATGGAAGCCGAATGTGACCGGCTCGACGCCGCGCGCAACACCGTCAAGACATCCGGTTTCACGCCGATGACCAAGGATGCCCTGTTTCGCGCCTCCCATGACATCAAGGGCGAAGCCGCGACCCTCGACTTCCCGGCGATGGCGCAGGCGGCCGAGAGCCTGTGCCGGCTGATCGAGCACACGCCCGATCCGACGCGGATTCCGCTGCGGCTCGTCGATCAGCACGTCGACGCCGTGCGCGCGATCTTCCGCGAGTACGCGCGCTCCGACGCGAAGGAATTGGCCGCCACGCTCACCAAGCGCCTGCGCGAGGTGACCGACGAGTTTCTGGTGCGCGAAAACCGGCACCGGCCGGACTATCTCGAACTCATCATGAGCCCGCCGATCGCGCCCGAGCAGCCGGGGTAACGCGAAATCGAGTTCGGCAGAGGTTGCGCCTGATTGCCTGACCTCTCCCACCGTCATGCCCCGCGAAAGCGGGCGATGACAGCGCCGCAGCGCCGCTAGGCCACCAGCCGCAGGTCGTCGTCCAGATTGTCGGCGATGAGTTCGTCGCCGGCGATTTCGCCGGTCATGACATCGCCGGCGACGAATTCTTCGGATTCCAGGGTCGCCGCAACGAGGCTGCCGGGCGGAAACACGTCGTCGGCCCCCATGCGATCAGCCGCGAAGCCGCCGGCGTGCACCGCATCGACGTGGGTCGCCTCTTCCGCCCCTTCGGCAACGACGAACTCGTCGTCACGAAAATCGGCATCGCCGATTTCCGCGATGGAAACGGTGCCGCTCTCCTCGTCAGGCCCGAATCGGCCCGCGACGAGATCGTCGCAGAACAGGCGCGCTTCCTCACGCGCGGCCTCGACCGCGAAGCGGCGCAGCAGCACAAGCACCGGCTCGATGCGCCGGTCGGCTTCCACCGCGCACCGCATCAGCACGCGCTCCGTGAGCGCGCGCTTGAGCCGCGAGGCGCCGCCCTGTTCGACGGCGAGCATTGTCTCGCGCATCGCCGCGACCGCCTCGCGGAATGCCGGAAACGCCGCTTCCGGCAGCCCGGCCTTGCGGTACAGCGCCGAGAACCCGGAAATGTTCCTGTCGTGCACGTAGTTCACGACGCGGTCGATCGGCAGACCTGAAAGCTCGGCCAAAGCCTCCTCGAACAGCACGACGTTGCCGGAAAGCAGCGCGCGCAGGATGAGGCCGGCGGTCAGTTGGCCCTTCTCGCGCAGGTGGGAAACGAGATCGCCGATCTCGTGATAGGGCGTTTCCGCCGCCAGCGCGACGGTCGCCTTCTCGCAAGCCTCGCGCGCGGTCTGCTGGGCATGCTCCTCGCCGAGCCAATGGCGCGACGCAACGAAGCCGGCCAGCGTCAGCGACAGTTTGCTCAGCAGCGTCTGCTTTATCGAGACCGGGAGATTGTCGCGCGCCAGCAGATTTTCGCGGATCGGCGCGAGATGCCCGAAACGCTCGACGATGCGGTTTGTTGAGGCGGTGGTGACGTCGGCCTGAGGATTTTCCAGGAGCGCAAGACACGCCGGCGCCGCGCCAACTTCGGCAATCGCGGCGGCAACCGAGCGCGACAGCGGCCGCCGCGCCGCGATCGCGGATTGCGCGTCCGGCTGGCTTGTGGCCACGAGGTCGACGAGATCGGCGTCGAGCAAGAGCGGCGAGCGCGCCAGCACAGGCATCGCGATGTCCGGCTGCTCCGCCGCGAGTGCCTGCACGACGATGGGCGACGCCTTTTCGCTTCCCGCAATGGCTTCCGACAGCGCCCTTCGCACCAGCGGCGACGGATCGTCGAGCAGCATGATCATCGCGCCTTCTGCGGCGGCGAGATCGTCGGGGGACAATTCGGAATGAAGATAGGCGCGCGCCAGCGCGGCGGTGGCGTCGGCGCGGTCACCCGCCGGCGCAGTACGGACCCATTGCAAGAACTGACGAACGTTCATCCTTTGACCGGACGCCGGCGGCGAAACCGCATTCGTTTGCGGCGCACCCAAGGTAGCCGCCGACGCTTAACAAAGCGTTCACCATGCTTGTTTGCCTTCCGTTAGCGACAAGGTGCCGCGCCCCGCCTGAAAAGGTCAGGTGCCGCCAAAGAGCTTGCGGACATCGGCGGTGCCGTCGCTGAACAGGTCGAGCCGCTGCGCCGGCTGCGGCGCGGCCTCGGGCGCAAGCGACAAAGGCTGCCCGGCGCCGCCGCGCATCCACAGATTGCTCACCACCGGCGACACGGCCGCGCGCGGCCGGTCGGTGAACATCGCCTGAAAGAGCGGCTTGGTGTCGGGCAGCGGCGGCTCAACCTTGGCAACCGCGGAGGCGCCCGAGACCGCCGCGAGATCGGGAAACCGGCTGATGAACGAGGCGCCGCCCGCGCCAGGCGACAGCGGCGTATTGCGCGCAACGGCGAAACGGCTCGTCAGTTCGGAATAGACCTCGCCCGCCGTGCGCGCGCGGCCGAAGCTGTTGAAGAAGACGGCATGATTGGCCGCGGCGGCGTTCGGAAACATGTCGGCGGCGATCGCGCCCGGATTGGCCGCGGCCGCACCGATCAGTTTTTGCGCGCCCTCGGAGCCGAGAAAATGCGCGATGTAAAGCTCGGCCTCCGTCGGCGCGCGGCCGAGTGCGGACTGCAATTGGGCGGAATTGCTGCGCGCAAAAGCGCCGGCCATGATCGCGCTCGCCGCCGGATTGGCGCGCAATTGCATGATCGCGGTGCGCATCGCCGGGTCCGGAACGTCGTAGCGCCCGTCCGGACCTTGCACGATCGCGGCGGCATAGCGGCCGAAGCCGAGCGCCGGTCCGGCCTGCTTCATGGTGGCAAGCCAGGTCTGGTCAACGAACTGGTAGAGGCCCTGCGCGGAGCTCGCCGGCGCCTGCGCCTGCGGATTAAGATTCGACTCCATCCGCGCGGTCGCCAACAGATATTCGAAGCTGGCGCCCGTCGAGCGCGCGGCCTGCTGGATCGCACCGGTGACCTGCGATGCGTTCGCCCCGTTGATCGAATTGACCGCCATGCGCCCCCCGGCGATTGGCTCCCCTGCAATTGCCTTGGGCCGGAAATCAAACGCGGATGCGAGCCATTCCAGGGCCTTTCGACCATGGGCAATTATGGTAAACGGAAGCTTAACGAGGGGAGCAAAGGCGATGGCGGAGACGGCGCAACGGCACAAGCGCGGCGGGCTTTACTTCGAGGACTTCGAGCCTGGAAGGATTTACGAGCATCCGCTCAGGCGCACGGTGACGCAGATGGACAACATGCTGTTTTCCAACATGACGCTCAATCCGCAGCCGCTGCACATCGACCGCGAGTTCTGCGAGAAGGAGACCGAATGGGGCCAGCCGCTGATGAACTCGCTGTTCACGCTCGGGCTGATGATCGGCATCCAGGTCGCCGACATGACGGTCGGCACGACAATCGCCAATCTCGGCATGACGGAAGTGAAGTTTCCTAATCCGCTTTATGAGGGCGATACCGTACATTGCACGACCGAAGTCGTCTCCAAGCGCCCGTCGAAGTCGCGCCCCGGCGCCGGCATCGTGGAATTCCACCACAAGGCCTTCAAGCAGGATGGCAAGCTGGTGGCCGAATGCAGGCGGCAGGCGTTCATGCGGATGCGGACGGCCTGATGCGTTCTTTGCTTTTCTCTCCAGCCGATAGCGAGAAGAAGCTCGACAAGGCGATGAACTGCGGCGCGGACGCCGTCATCGTCGATCTCGAGGACTCGATCATGCCGGAGCGCAAGGCGCAGGCGCGCGCGGCGGCGCTGGAATTCCTGAAAGCGGCGAGCGAAAGGAAAGAGCGCCCGCAACTGCTCGTGCGCATCAACGGCCTCGATACCGGCATGACGGATGCCGACCTCGATGCGATCGTCGCCGGCAAGCCCGACGCGGTGCTGTTTCCCAAGGCGGAAGGTGGCGCATCGGTCGTGCATCTCGACGCCAAGCTCACGGCGCGCGAGGCGATTGCCGGGTTGCCGGACGGTTGCATCAAAATCCTGGCGCAGTCGGTTGAATCGGCTGTCGGTTTTTTCCTCGCCGGCAGCTTCCGCGGCGCCAGCAAGCGCCTTATCGGCCTCACCTGGGGACCGGAAGACCTATCCGCCGAATTGAACGCGGAGGCGAACCGGACGCCGGACGGCATCCTCACCGAGCCCTACCGCATTGCGCGCGCCATGTGCCTGTTCGGCGCGGCGGCCGCGCGCGTGCCGGCGATCGAGACGATTCATGTGGATTTCCGTAACGAGGCGGCGCTCCGCCGCGACACGGAGGAAGCGCGCCGCGATGGCTTCGTTGGGCGGATGGCGATCCACCCCGCGCAGGTGCCGGTCATCAACGAGGTGTTCACGCCCACGCAGGCTGAGATCGAGAAGGCGAAAGTGGTGGTGGCTGCCTTTGCGTCAAATCCCGGTGCAGGCACGGTCGGCATCGACGGCAAGATGTACGACCGCCCTCATCTCGCGCGCGCAAAGGCGTTGCTGGAGCGCGTGAAGAAATAGGCGCGCGTCGTCAAAATGAGCGCCGCTGCGCCGATCGCAGGCGGCGAGATTGCGCTGGCACGAATTACTCCGGCAACATTCAGAGAATGAGTTTCGACGAGCAGCAGAAAACCGCGGCTCACTCATTTCAAACGGCAAATGAATTCCAAGAAGTGGCACGCCCGGCGCCGCCGCAAATGTGATTGCCATCACATTTAACCGACCGGTGTACCTCAAAATTTTTCCGAGCTTTCAACCATTTGATCGACGCACCGGCTCTGCCGTGGCGGCATGGTCGTCTCTGTCAACGAACAGAGAGATCAGCAATGGCGCACGTCCCCTCGACCGACGGCCGACTCTCGCGCAACGACGGCGACGAACAGCCGAACGCAGAAGCGAAGATCGCCCGACTGCAACTGCTGAAGGACAGATACGGACCGTTTTGCAGGGACGTTGTGCCGGCCTTGTCGATCTGCGCGATCGTGGCCCTCATGCTCTACGAGCAGCCCGCCCGCGAGGTCGCGCTCGATGGCACCCTGCGAATGGATCGCGTCGCGGAGGAATTGGATCGCGCGCAGGCAATGCCGCCGCATTCGGTGCAGCAGATCGCGCGGCTGCTGAGAGAGCCCCTTTATGATTGCGCGCAGGTAGCCTGCGGTGCGGTGCTGAAGAGTCGCAATCGCATCGCGCGGGAAAAACTGGAAGCGATCCTCGCGAAAGCCTCTCCTTCGCTGGTCGTGTCGGCAAAGTTAACTCCCTTTGGCGCCACGCGCGTGATCGAGCGGAGATAGATCATGACCGCGCTCCTCATCCACCAGCTTGCTTCCCTCCTCGCCGGCCAAGCCACGCTCGTCGTGACGCTCGTCTCGATTTTTGCCGGCGCGCTCGCGTCCGGTCTCGCCGGATTTGCCTTCTCCGCCATCGCAGGCGCGCTGTTGTTTCACTGGCTGCCGCCGATCGAGGCAGTCCCGTTGCTGCTCGCCTGCAGCATCACCACGCAACTGCTCAGCATCTCATCGCTTTGGCGCACCATGCAGTGGCGGCAGTGCGCGACATATCTTGTCGGCGGGCTCGTCGGCATACCGGTCGGCGCGAAGTTGCTGGAAGGCATCAATTCGCACGCATTCGCCGCCGGATTTGGCGTGTTTCTGATTTGCTACAGTGCATACATGCTGCTGCGGCCGAGCCTCTCGCTGCGGGGCGGCGGCCGCCTTGCCGAGGTCGCCGCGGGCTTCGCCGGCGGCATAACCGGCGGAGCGACCGCCTTTCCCGGTGCATTTCCCACGATGTGGTGCAACGTCCGCGGCCTGTCGAAAACCGAGCAGCGCGGCATCGTTCAGCCGTTCATTTTGTGCATGCAGATTGCCACTCTGATCTATTTCTCCAAGCTGGGAATTCTCGCTTCGGCGACCTTGTCGGTCTATCTGTGGTGCGCGCCAGTGGTTATCGCGGGGACTTGCCTCGGCCTGCATTTTTTCAACCGCGTCGATGACAAAAAATTCCGGCGGCTTGTGCTTCTGTTTCTGATGATCTCGGGCGCAACCCTGGTCCTCTGATGGCAGGCCGAAGGCGCCAAATGTAATGCAAAAATGAGACAGCGTGCGGCTACCCGCGCTTGCGGCGGACAAAGGCCGACAGCATTCGTTGCGGCTCATCGGTTTCGAAAGCGCGGACGTAAGTATCGGCGCCAGCCGCGATGGCATCATCGAGAGGAAGCTGCTCCCACGCGCGCATCAATTCTTTCTGCAGCCGCACGGCGCGCGAACCCGTGGCAAGCAGCGACGCCACGACCTTCTCCGTTTCCCGGTCAAGCGCGCCGGGCTCGACCACGCGTTCGACAAGGCCCCACTTGAGCGCCGTCTCGGCATCGATCGTCCCGCCGAGCATCAGCAATTCGCGCGCGCGCCCGGATCCGATCAGCCGCGGAATGAGCGCCGCCTCGACGACCGACGGAATTCCGACCTTTACCTCGGGCATGCCGAATTGCGCGCGGCTCGTCGCAATCCGCAAGTCGCAGGACACCGCCACTTCAAGCCCGGCGCCGAGCGCATAGCCGTCGATGCGGGCAATGACCGGCACCGGCAGCCGGCGCAGGCAATCGCAAGTCCGGTGCACCAGCGTAATGAAGTCGCGTGCGCTGTCGCGGTCGAGCGCCGCCATTTCCGGAATATCGGCACCGCCGATGAAGGCCTTTTCGCCCGCGCCGGCAAGCACCAGCACGCGCAAGTCCTCGCGCGTTCCGAGCCCTTCCACCTGCGCGATGAATTCGGTCATCAGCGCGCGGTCGAGGGTGTTGAGCTTGGCGCGATTGTCGATCGTGACATAAGCAACGGTGCCGGCGTCGCGCTTGTCGAGCCGCAGGTCGATGCGTGCGGAGGCGGACACGACCTATTCCGGCTTTTTGTAGACTGCGCCCGGATCGAACGTCTTCTCGCCGCGGAATTCGAGCGCGACCGCGCCGCTCCTGCCGAGCGGCACCGCGCGATAGAAGCACGAGCGCCGCCCCGTGTGACAAGCGCCGGCGCCCGCCTGCTCGACCTTGAGCCAGACCGAATCCTGATCGCAGTCGACGCGCATTTCGATCACGCGCTGCACGTGGCCGGATGTCTCGCCTTTCTTCCACAGCGCCTTGCGTGAGCGGCTGTAGTACCAGGCTTCGCCGCTCGCGATGGTCTTGTCGAGCGCCTCGCGGTTCATGTGCGCGACCATCAGCAGCTCGCCGGATTTGGCATCGCTGACGACAGCCGTGATCAGCCCGTCCGTGTCGAATTTCGGCGCGAAGGCTGTGCCTTCTTCGATGTCAGCCTGAGATTTTTGAGTCATGGGATTTGCGGCGCTGGGCTGCCGCACTCTCCTGCGTCATGCCCGGGCTTGACCCGGGCATCCATGAAGAATCGCTGCACATGACGACATCACAGTAAGGCTTTCGCCGCGGCCCGGCATCATGGATTGCCGGGTCAAGCCCGGCAATGACCACAAGAGGGATGTCACCCTGAAGGGCGAACCGGATTACGCCTGCTGGCCGCCGCGCACCATGGTCATGAAGCGGACCTGCTCCTGCGGGTTCTCGAACAGCCCGGAGAACTGGGTCGTCACCGTCAGCGAGCCAGGCTTGGAAACACCGCGGATGGACATGCACATGTGCTCGGCCTCGAGCATCACGGCAACGCCCTGCGGTTTGAGAATTTCGTCGAGCGCGGTCGCGATCTGCGCCGTCATGTGCTCCTGCGTTTGCAGGCGGCGCGCATAGACGTCGACCAGCCGCGCGAGCTTCGAGAGGCCCACCACGCGGTCGACCGGGCGATACGCAATGTGCGCCTTGCCGAAGAACGGCATGATGTGGTGCTCGCAATGCGAATTGAAGCTGATGTCCTTCACCAGCACGAAATCGTTGTAGCTGCCGATCTCGCCGAAGGTCTTGTCGAGCACGTCAAGCGGGCACTCGCGGTAGCCCTGGAACATTTCCTCATAGGCATCCACGACACGCTTCGGCGTTTCGACGACGCCTTCGCGCCTCGGATTGTCGCCAGCATAGGCGATGAGCGTGCGCACGGCTTCTTCGGCCTGCTCGCGCGTCGGGCGCGGCTCGACCGGCTGGGGGGCGGCGCGCACGTGGTCGTGCAGGCCCTGCTTGGGCCACGGCTTGATGACGGCAGGCGCAAGGGGGGCGGGCTTGTTGGTCTTGGCGTCCATGAGCGGTCTCTCCGTTCGACCGGCACCGCCCGCGGCAAGCGGAGGCACCGGATGTGTCACCGGGCGGCCGCGTCTTCTACCCCGGATCGGCACATTCATCCGATGCGGGGAGGCCGGACGCCGCATTCCCGTTTCGCATGGCTTTCGCCACGCACGGGGCGAGAACCCTTCTCGCACCGCCAGTTCCGTCCCTATATATTCATTCGCAGGGCCGACGCAATCCACACGGCTTCGCCGAACCGCCAAAAGCCGAATGATTAATGACGTTTACAACGACCGAATCCTCGAGCTTGCGGGCAACATCCCGCGACTCGGGCGCCTGCCCTCGCCGGACGCGAGCGCAACCGCACATTCGAAGCTGTGCGGCTCGACGGTCACGGTCGATCTCAAGATGGACGGGCCGGTGGTCACCGATTTCGCCCATGATGTGAAGGCCTGCGCCTTGGGCCAGGCCTCCTCCTCGATCATGGCGCGCCATGTGATCGGCGCCAAAGCCGACGAATTGCGCGCCCTGCGGGAAACGGTGCGCAAGATGCTGAAGGAGAACGGTGCGCCGCCCAACGGCAAATGGGCCGACATCGCCGTGCTCGAGCCGGTACGCGACTACAAGGCGCGCCACGCATCGACGCTGCTCACGTTCGACGCAGTGGTCTCGGCGATCGATCAGATCGAAAGCAAGCGCGCGCAAGCCGCCGAATAATTCCGACCTACGGCCGCGGCGCGATGCCGCGTGTGCTCTCCGGCGTCAACTCGGCGCGCTTGGCGAGCGTCTTGCTGCACGCGGCGGCGAGCGCCGGCAGGTTTTTCATCGCGCCGGTATTGCCGATGCGGATCGACGTATTCAGCGCGGCGCTGGTGGTTGAGACGGTCATCGAGTGATTGCCGACCGCGGCGAAGGCGTGGATCAGCTTGGCCGGAATCGCGCCGCTCGCGAGCGTGTCGATCTCGAGCGGATGCGTCTGGCGCTTCGATGAAACGACCTTGAGCTTGACCGCGGTGCGCCCCACGCGGACGGTGACGCCATCGACCGGCGCCGACATTTGCCGCGCGTCGCCGCCCTGACGCTTCTCGAGATAGCTGATGCGGTAGCCGTCGTTGCCGTCGCAGGCCACATACAGATCGAAGCTGCCGATCTCGTCGCCTTCGACGGTGAGCGGATGCCGGCGCGCCAGAGAGGCGGCGCCGGAGCTGTCCACGACCGCCCAGCCGCTTTCCGAAATCTGCGTCGAGGGCGGCAGGCTCTGGTCGGAGCCGGACGAGGCCGCCGACGCCATTGTCAGCAGCGGCGCATTGGCCGGCGTATTCGCGTCGTTGTCGAGGCCGGTGCGCTGCATCTCCTCGCGCGTGAGCACATGCATCGGCTCCCAAGGCGGGATGCGCAGCGCAAGATTGAGCAATTCGCCGTTCGCGCCCATCTCGGCGGTGTATTGCGCGAGGCGCCCGATGTCGCGCTGCACGAGCACGAGGTCTTCGGCGGAGTAGCTGGCCGCGGTCGGATCGTCGCGGCGGTCGCCGAGCCAGATCTGATGCACCATCACCCGCGCCTCTTTCGGCACCGAACGGTGCGCGCCGGCGAGCAGCACGAACGGGCACATCGATTCGCAGTCGGCGTCCGGCGAAAGCGACACCTGCGTGATGCCGTGCGTGTCCTTTTCGACGGTGTGGCCGACCGTGGTCGCAAGGCCGAGGGCGCGGATTTCGCGGCCGAGCGCGATCGCGCCGAGCACGGAGCCGCCGTCCGAATCGAGCGCCAGCGTCATGCCGCGCAGATCGCGCCCCTGCGCAAATTTCTGGAACTCGCGCGGCGTGTCGGACGTAATCGCACCGGCAGCCGATATCCAGGCGAGACAATTGCCGCCGCAGGTCGCCGCCGGCGACTGGTGGCGCAGTTCGAACTGCATCGGCAGCGTGCGATCGCTGGCTCTTGCCTGCAATGATGCAACAGCGCACAGCGCGCCGAACGCCAGCACGGCACCGGATAAGCGGAGCATCTTGTCCTTACCCCTTCCGTCGCGTACCCGATTTTGCGTGGGTGGGCGTTCCCACGTCTGTTCGCGCGGTTATTTGTTCCACGCTCTCAGGTATACTCGACGCGCGTCCCCGTTCGCCCTTCTAGTCAGCGGCCAGAGTCGGGTCTAGTGCAAAAAGGTCGCTGTTGCTTATCTTTTTGTAGCCAAGCTTTGTCCATCACAGTTCCACGTTTTTGCGCCCCAATGCGTGCACCTGCTCACCTCAGAGTTCCATTCGATCCGGCGCGTCTGCCGCGTCTTTTCGGGCGCGCGCTGGTGACGCTTTACCGCTACACGCTGTCGCCGCTGATCGGGCCGCGTTGCCGTCACCTGCCCAGCTGTTCCGAATACGCCGAGGAAGCGATCGGCCGATTCGGCCTGTGGGCCGGAAGCTGGATGGCGCTCGCGCGGCTTGCGCGCTGCCACTCGTTCGGCACATCGGGACTCGATTTCGTGCCCGTTGCGCCGCCGCCGGGCGCGCATTGGTACCTACCGTGGCGTTACGGCCGCTGGCGCGGGACGAACGCGGAGCCGCGCGCGTAGTTTCTCACTCCGCCGCGCTCGCAGGCGGGAGAGCGATCGTCTCGACCTTCGACAAATCGAGTTTCCGTGAAGCATGATCGATGTCGATGCCGACGACAGTCCCCTTTGCATCGAGGTCCACGTTGAGGCCGTCGGCAATTTCCCTGGTCTCCGCGCCGGGCGTGCCTTTCAACTCGATGTAGAGACTGTCGGTCTCCGGGTAGTAATGCAGCTTCATTGCTCGTCCTCGCGGCTGACCGACAAATAGCCAACCAAGCTGTGGCTGGCGAGCCTCCAGACCGGCGCAACAAGCCGGTTGCGCCGCGTGGGCGCGCTGCTATATCCCTGCCCTTGCGCTTACCTGCATTCGTAGGCAGCGAGTGAGCAAAGGAGACCAACGATGGCGCAGACTGTCGCGCTGACCTTTCCCGACGGCGCGCGTCGGGACTATCCCCAGGGCACAACCGGGCTCGATATCGCCAAGGGCATCTCGCCCTCGCTGGCGAAACGCACGGTCGCCATGGCACTCGACGGCGCGCTCGCCGACCTGAGCGACCCGATCAAGCACGATTCGAAAATCGAATTCCTCACCCGCGACGATCCGCGCGCGCTGGAATTGATCCGGCACGACGCCGCGCACGTGCTTGCCGAAGCGGTGCAGTCGCTGTGGCCCGGCACGCAGGTGACCATCGGCCCGGTGATCGAGAACGGATTTTATTACGACTTCTTCCGCAACCAGCCGTTCACGCCGGAGGACCTGCCCGTCATCGAGAAAAAGATGAAGGAGATCATCGCGCGCGACAAACCCTTCACCAAGGAAGTGTGGTCGCGCGAGCAGGCGAAGAAAACGTTCAAGGAGATGGGCGAGCAGTTCAAGGTCGAGTTGGTCGATGCCATTCCTGCCGACCAGCAGATCAAGATCTACAAGCAGGGCGACTGGTTCGATCTCTGCCGCGGGCCGCACATGACCTCGACCGGCAAGATCGGCAACGCGTTCAAGCTGATGAAGGTCGCCGGCGCGTACTGGCGCGGCAATTCGAACAACCCGATGCTCACCCGCATCTACGGCACCGCGTTTGCGAAGCAGGAAGAGCTCGACGCTTACTTGAAGCAGATCGAGGAAGCCGAGAAGCGCGACCACCGCCGGCTCGGGCGCGAGATGGACCTGTTTCATTTCCAGGAGGAAGCGCCAGGCTCGGTGTTCTGGCATCCGAAAGGCTGGACGCTGTTTCAGGCGCTCGAAGGCTATATCCGCCGCCGGCAGGCCCAGGAATTCGGCTTTCTGGAAGTGAACGCGCCGCAGCTGATGGACTCATCGCTCTGGGTGCAGTCCGGCCACATGGCGACGTTCCGCGAGAACATGTTTCTCACGCAGCCGCGCGAGGACGACGAGCGCGTCTTCGTCGTCAAGCCGATGAACTGTCCCGGCCACATCCAGATTTTCAAGAACGGGCTGAAATCCTACCGCGACCTGCCGTTCAAGCTCGCCGAGTTCGGCAAGGTGCACCGCTTCGAGCCGTCGGGCGCGCTGCACGGGCTGATGCGCGTGCGCGCCTTCACGCAGGACGATGCGCACATCTTCGTCACCAGCGAGCAGATCGCCGAGGAGTCGCTCAAGGTCAACAATCAGATCCTGTCGATCTATGAGGACTTCGGCTTTTCCGACGTGACGATCAAATTCTCCGACCGGCCGGAGAAGCGCATCGGCGACGACAAGGTCTGGGATCAGGCGGAGGCCGCGCTGATGGCGGCGCTGAAAGCCTCCGGCCGGCCCTGGACGCTCAACAAGGGTGAAGGCGCGTTCTATGGACCGAAGCTCGAATACGTGCTGCGCGACGCCATCGGCCGCGACTGGCAGTGCGGCACCGTGCAGGTCGATCTCAACATGCCGGGACGGCTCGGCGCGTTCTACATCGACGAGCATTCGAACAAGGTGACGCCGGTGATGCTGCATCGAGCGATGTTCGGCTCGCTCGAACGCTTCACCGGCATCCTGATCGAGCACTATGCCGGCCATCTGCCGCTGTGGCTCTCGCCGCTACAGGCGGTGATTGCGACCATCACGTCGGATGCCGACGATTACGCGCGCGAGGCGGTCGACGCGGCGCGCGCCATGGGCCTGCGCGTCGCGAGCGATCTGCGCAACGAGAAGATCAACTACAAGGTGCGCGAGCACTCGCTCGCCAAGGTCCCTCTCCTGCTGGTGGTCGGCCGCAAGGAAGCCGCCGAGCGCACCATCTCGATCCGCCGCCTCGGCCAGGAGAAGCAGGAGGTGATGCCGCTTGCCGCGGCGCTCAAGGCGCTGGCGGATGAAGCGGTGCCGCCGGACGTGCGGCGGAGACAAAAAGCAAACGCGAAGGCTTAGCCCGACAGCGCCATGCGCAGCCGGCCGGACAGGCCGTCGCCCGACTCCTGCAGCGCCTCGGCGAAGCGCTGCGCCCAATGCGACAGGTCGTTGTGCGAGAGCATCGTGAACATGCGCGCGTGCCGGCGGCGGCGCTCCTCCACCGGCATCGACAGCGCGCGGTTGATGGTGTTGGCGACGCCTTCCGGATCGTACGGGTTGACCAGCAGCGCCTCGGCACATTCCTGCGAAGCGCCGGCAAAGCGCGACAGGATCAGCACGCCGGGATCGTCAGGGTTTTGCGCCGCGACGAATTCCTTGGCGACGAGATTCATGCCGTCGCGCAGCGGCGTCACCAGCGCGGCGCGCGCGGCGCGGTAGAGCCCGGCGAGCGCCGTGCGGCTGTAGGCCTTGTTGACGTAGCGCAGCGGCGTCCATGACGGCTCGCCGTACGTGCCGTTGATGCGCCCGACCGCCTCGCCGGTCAGCCGGCCGATGTCGGTGTATTCGGGAATGCCCGTGCGGCTGCGCGGCGTGATCTGGAGATAGGTCACCTTGCTGCGCCATTCCGGGAAGTTGTTCAGGAAACGCTCGAACGCGTCCATGCGCTGCGGCAGGCCCTTGGTGTAGTCGAGCCGGTCGACGCCGATGATCATCGCGCGGCCGGACAGGCTGTCGAGCACCTCGCGCACGAAACTCGATTCGATCGCGCGGCGCGCAAGCCGCGCAAAGGCTTCCGTCTCGACGCCGACGGGAAACGCGCCGATCTGCACGGTGCGCTCGCCGAAGATGAAGGTGTGATCGCCGTAGCGGGCGAGCCCGCATTCTTCGCTGAGATAGCGCGCGAAATTCGCCGCGTCGATCTTGGTCTGGAAGCCGACGAGATCGTAGGCGCCGAGCGCGGGAACGAGCTGATCGTGATTGGGCAGCGCCGCGAGAATCTCCGGCGGCGGACACGGGATGTGAAGGAAGAAGCCGATCCGGTTCTTGTGCCCGCGATTGCGCAAGGCCCTGGCGAGCGGAATCAGATGATAGTCGTGCACCCAGATGATGTCGTCCGGATTGAGCAGCCGGTCGAGGTTGCTGGCGTAATACTCGTTGACGCGCAAATAGCCGCCGAGATCGCGGCGCGTGAATTCAGCGAGATCGAGCCGATAGTGAAAGATCGGCCACAGCACCCGGTTGGCGAAGCCGTTGTAGAATTCCTGATAGTCGTCGCGCGACAGGTCGACGGTGACGTATGTGAGATTGCCGCTCTCGAGCGTCTTCGGCTGATTGCGGCCGTCGATGCGGCCGCTCCAGCCGAACCAGAGGCCGTGCTGGTGCTTCAGCGCCGCCTTGATGGCAACCTCAAGTCCTCCGGCGCGCGCACCGCGATCCGGAATGGACACTCGATTGGACACTACGACGAGCCGCGCCAATACCTATCTCCCCAGCTGCGGGACAACTTCATTCCGGTCGAAATCAATCCTGACATCGAATAAGTTTGAGGAAAATTCCCCCACAGTTTTCCGGTGACCGGATGCACGTCTTCCGACAGGAGACCGTACCGGTTTCGCAGGCGAAGCGCGTCAACAAACATGTCGCGGGCCTCTTCGCGCCGGCCCAGGCTCCAGATTGCATCGATCAGCCAAAATCGGCAAATCAGGAAAGCGGTCTCCGGCAAGCCGAAATCATCTGCGGCGACATAACGCATAACGTGAAAGTCGCGCCGAAGTTCATCCTCGACGGCCTTCACGGTCGCGACAAACCGCGGATCGTCGGGCGAAACCAGGCCCAATTCGGCGAAAAGCAGCGTGCTGGCGTCGAGCTCGTCGCTGTCGAAAGCGCCGGAGAACGCCTTGCGCTTCGGATTCCACGCGCGCTCAAGCAATTCCTCGCCGATTTTATCCGCCGCCGCGCCCCAGTACTTCGCCCGATCGGACAGACCGAGATGGGCGGCGATCGCTTCGAGCCGCTGACAACCGGCCCAGCACATCGCGGCGGAATGTGAATGGACGCGCTTGCGCCCGCGGTATTCCCAGATGCCGGAGTCCGGAGTCATGGCAAGCTTGGCGGCCTGCTCGCCGAGCGGCTCCAGTCGCTCGAACAGCGCCTCGTCGCCGGGGCGTGGCAGGCGCCGATCGAAGAACATCGGGCTCGCCGCCAGGATGATGCTGCCGTAAACGTCGTGCTGATCCTGCGCGACCGCCGCGTTGCCGATGCGCACGGGCCCGTCGCCGCCATAGCCGGCGAGATTCGGCGCCATTCGCTCGTCGAGCGGATCGGACGGCACGATCCCGTACACCGCGCGCAATTTGTCGGCGCGTCCCGACGCGATGGTGAGGATGTAGGAAATGAAATCCTCCATCGTCTTGGTCGCGCCGATGCGATTGAGCGCGCTGACGACGAAGAAGGCGTCGCGCAGCCAGCAGAAGCGATAATCCCAGGTGCGTCCCGATCCGGGGCCTTCCGGAATTGAGGTGGTCAGCGCCGCCACGATCGCGCCGGTCTCCTCGAAGTTGCTGACCTTGAGCGTGATCGCCGCGCGGATGATGTCCTCCTGGTAGTCGTAGGAGAACGCCAGCCGCCGCACCCATTCCATCCAGTAGTCGCGCGTGCGCTCGCGAAAATCGCGGCACGTCGATTCGAGCGCCCCCTCGAACGGCTCATCGACGCCGAACACCAGGGTCAGCGGCCGGGTCAGCACGAAGGGCGCCTCGCTCTCGATGTAGGAGAGCGGCGCGTCGGTGGTGAGGCGAACCGGCACGTCGTCGCGCCAGTAGCGGATGTGATTGCTGCCCGACGAGCGCGAGGTGACCGGCTCGCCGTAACGGTGCGTCGGACGAAAACGAAGCGTGATGCGCGGCATGCCGGAAACCGGCTCGATGATGCGCATCAGTTGCGGCGGCCGATGAATTCGGCCGTAGATGACGAAGCGCGGCGCAAAGTCGGTGATCCTGACGGTCGCGCCGTTGCGGTCGGTGAGCTCCGTCACCACCATCGCGGTGTTGCGGATGTATTCCGATTTGATGTCGGCAAGTCCGTCGAGCACGACGTCGGTGAAACCCTTGTCCTCGCCGCCCGAAAGCAGACGGCAGAAGACCGGATCGCCGTCGTAGCGCGGCAGGCACCACCACACGAGCCGTCCGGAAGGCTCGAGCAGCGCGGCCGTGCGGCCGTTGCCGATCACCGCGAGATCGAGACCATAGCCCGTTCCGGGCGTTACGGCGGGAGCGGCCTTGGTGAGGCTCTCGGGCGCATTCATGCGACCGCCTCCGCGCCCTGGCCGCCGTTTTCGGCCAGGCGCTGCAGAGTGCGGCGCACCTCGCTGGGCGAGGCAAAAATGCCGGCGAGATCCTGAAATTCGCGGCCGACGGAAAATCCTTCGCCGCCGAGCCCCGGCAGCAACGCAAAGACCGATTCATCCGTCACGTCGTCGCCGATGAAAATCGGCTTGCGATTGCGGAACGGCGGATGCTTCATCAACTCCTGCACGCCTGAGCCCTTGTTGATGCCGGGCCGCTTGACCTCGAGCATGGATTTGCCGGGAAGCACTTCCAGCGGCTCGTCGGGAAAGCCGGCGACGCTTTCGGCGATGTGGCGGGACAAGCGTCCCTTTTCGTGCGGCGCGGCGCGATAGTGGATGGCAAGCGAATAGCCTTTGTCTTCGACAATGATACCGGACCCCGGCGTCGCGACGCTTGCGAGCAGCTTGCGCAAGCCGACCGGCAAGGGAGCGGCGGTGCGAAACGCCTCGCCGTCGAGCCGCATTTCGGCGCCGTGGCCGCCGATCGCCGGCAGCTGCAGCGGCTCAAACAGCCGATCGAGATCGGCGATCGGCCGGCCGCTCACCAACGCTACCGCGCCGCCCGTCAATCGAATCAGTTGATCGAGCGATAAGAGCAGATCGGAAGGGACATGAACATCGCTCGGAGTACTCCCGATGTCGATTAAAGTTCCATCGACATCGAGCAAAAGAGCGACTGTTTTCAGATCGGAAAAGATTAATTTATTCGTCATCGCCTCATGCAGGCCCCGCTGCATCACGAAATATCCCATTCGATGTCGGTATCGGCCGCGCAAAACGCAAGGTCGACGCAGCCTGCGACTTTCGTCAGTGCGCCAGTACCTCAACGTCGCCGTCAACGCCAGTGACAACCTTGAACTCGCGCTCGAAGACCCTGCCCTCGTTGCGCGCGATCGCACGGTACTCGCCTTCGGCAAGAACGACTCGGGGAAACGCGCCGATCGACTCCTTGATCACGTCGCCACCGGGCGTGAGCACCGACCAGGCTGTATTGGCGAGCGCTTCGCCGCCTTTGGCCGTCACCAGCTTGAGGGTGATGACCGCCGCGCGATGCGTGACGGTGATGTCCGTGAGCTTGCCTGCCTGCACGCGAATGTCGGAGCGCACCACCGAGTTCGCATCGCCGTAGTTCGAGACGATGTAATAGGTCCCTTCCGGGACGATGAGCACGTCGCCGGTCATCATGTGCTCGGCGATCGGCCGCCTGTCGCCGCCGCCGTCGAACTGGCTGCCTTTGTAGATGTTGAAAGAAATCTGGCCGGGCGGGATTCGCACGTCGCCCACTTTGCCCTCGAGCCGCAATCCGCCGGCCGGCAGATCGAAGACCTCGTGCACCGTCTGCGCGCGCAGGGTCACCGGGCGCACCGCCGTCGCAAGGCCGAAGTCGACATGAACGATGTAGCTGCCCGCCGGCAGGACGACCATCGGCGAAGCCGACTTGTCCTCCTTGAGCAGCCGGAACGCGCCGGTCCGGTCCGGTTTGGAGGAAAAAATGCGCCAGGTCAGGCCGGCGGTGATCGGGCTTGCGCCCTGGCCAAAGCGCGCGGCGAGCGCAAGCGCGACGTGACCGGCCGGGACCATGGGCACGGACTGCTGGAGCGGCGCCTCGTGCTGCGGATCGAGCAGCGGCGCGCGGCCGGGAAAAGCGAAAACGCCCTCATTCGCCAGGGGCAGATGCGCGGGGGCGCCGCCCGACAGCGAAGGCGAGGTCGACAACAGCGAATCCTGCGCAGAGGCCGCGGCCGAACACGCCAATACGGCTGCAAGGATGAGCGCCGGCAGCCAACGTTGGAGGCCGTGGACGGGTCGAAATCCGCTGAGCATGGATCTTGGTTTTCGTTGCAAATCGCGGCGATTTCAAGCCACCGCGCGACGCGCACACGGCCGGTATTTTCGCATGGCCGATGCGGCGCGCCCCACGTTTGTCACCCCCCGCGGGCCTGTGCTAGCGCAACGCCCCTGCCCTTCAGAGGTCCCGATGACGGACGCCTTGCAGCTTCTGAAAACCCGCCGCTCGGTCAAGCCGATGGAGATGTCCGGCCCGGGGCCGACGCAGGAGCAGATCGACACGCTGCTGACGATCGCCTCGCGTGTGCCCGATCACGGCAAGCTCGCGCCGTGGCGTTTCCTGCTGTTCGAGGGCGAAGCCCGGCGCGCAGGCGGCGAAAAAATCGCGGCGGTCTATCGCGCCGATCATCCCGAGGCGACGCCCGACCAGATCGAGTTCGAGCGCAACCGGCTTGCGCGCGCGCCGCTGGTCATCGCCGTCATTAGCCGCGCCGCGCCGCATGTCAAAATTCCGGAATGGGAGCAACAGCTTTCCGCCGGCGCGGCCGCGATGAACCTGGTGACGGCCGCGCATGCGCTTGGGTTCGCGGCAAGCTGGATCACCGAGTGGTATGCCTACGACCGGCGCGTGCTCGACGCGCTCGGGCTTGCGGCGCACGAGCGCATCGCCGGCTTTGTTCACATCGGGCGCGCCGCCCGCGCGCCGGAAGAGCGCAACCGGCCTTCGCTCGCGGCGATCGTCAGCCGTTTCGAATCGTGAGCGGCCGATGTTCTACGACACGCGCAAGAACGATCACGGCCTGGCGCGCGATCCGTTCAAGGCGATCGTCGCGCCGCGGCCGATCGGCTGGGTCACCTCGATGAGCGCGAAGGGCGAAGTCAACCTTGCGCCCTACTCTTTTTTCAACGGCGTCAACAGCAAGCCCAATCTCGTGATGTTCGCCAGCGAAGGCCGCAAGGATTCGGTCAGCTTCATCGAAGAGACCGGCGAATTCGTCTGCAATCTCGCGACCTGGGATTTGCGCGAGGCGATGAACGAGACCTCCGCGCCCATGCCGCGGGGCGCAAGTGAAATGCGGCGCGCCGGGCTTGAGCCTGCGCCTTGCCGGCTGGTGAAGCCGCCGCGGGTCGCCGCATCGCCCTGCGCGCTCGAATGCAAGCTGCTCAGAATTGTGGCGCTCGACGACCTCGACGGGCGTCCGGCGGGATGTCACGTGGTATTCGGCCAGGTCATCGGCGTTCACATCGACGACCGTTTTCTTGTGCAGGGACGGCTGGATACGGCCGCAATGAGGCCGATCGCCCGCTGCGGCTATGATGAGTATGCCGTGGTCGAAACCATGTTTTCGATGACGCGGCCGAACGCATAGGCCTTTTGCGCGTTGCAAAGGTAAATGGGCTGCCTTCGTCACCCTTCCGTCATACAATTTCGTCAGCATTTTTCACGATATTCTCGTGAAACGCTTGTTGACCGGCCGTTCGCGGCCGATCATCGGGCTGCGAGGGAAACCTGTGGTGCTTGAAAGCTTGTTCACACGCAGCCGCGGCGGCGATCGATCGGCCGAAGCGACCACGATGCAGCCGGTGGCGGAGCGTCCGACGATCGCGCTTGCGCTCGGCGGCGGCGCGGCGCGCGGATTTGCCCATATCGGCGTGATGCGCACCCTGCTCGCGCACGGTATCGTTCCGGAAATCATTGTCGGCACGTCGATCGGCGCGGTCGTCGGCGGCTGCTACGCGGCCAATCAGCTCGACGGATTCGAGGCCTGGGCGCGCGGACTTACCGTGCGCGGCGTCCTCGGCTATCTCGACGTCAATCTCGGCGGATCGGGTCTCATTCGCGGCAATCATCTCGCCAAGCGGCTCGAGGAGGCGCTCGACGATACGCGCATCGAAAACCTGCCGACGCGTTTCGCCGCCATCGCGACGGAGTTTACCACGGGGCACGAGGTCTGGCTGACGCGCGGCCGGCTGGTCGACGCTTTGCGCGCATCCTACGCGCTGCCGGGAATTTTTCCGCCGGCGCGGATCGGCGGGCGCTGGCTGGTCGACGGCGCGCTGGTCAATCCGGTGCCGGTGTCGGCCGCGCGCGCGCTCGACGCGCGGCTGGTGATCGCCGTCAACCTCAACACCGATCTGTTCGGCCGCGGCACCATCATCGCCAACCACGGCCCGGACGAGAGCGACGAGCCCGAGCCCGGCAAGCAGGACAACGACATGCGCGGCTTGTTCGGCCGCGAGCGTTTCCTGCGCCGGCATTTTTTCGGGCGCCGCCGGGGTCCCGGAATTCCGACCGTCATGGTGGAGGCCTTCAACGTGATGCAGGACCGCATCACGCGCGCGCGGCTCGCCGGCGACCCGCCGGACGTGCTGATCAGTCCCCGCCTCGGCGAGATCGGCTGGTTCGAATTTCATCGGGCCGAGGAAGCGATCGCGATCGGCGCCGACGCGACGGAAAAAAATATCGACGCCATTCTGGAGGCGGTCAGCATGCTCTCGCACGCGGTCAGCCCCGCGGTCGGTCCTCCGAAGTGACGGCGGCATCGGCGCGCGTGCGCACCGGATCGAACCAGCCGAACAGCAAAAGCCCGGCGAGAAATCCGCCGATATGCGCCTGCCAGGCGACCGGCTGATCGCCACCGGTCAGCGGCAAGCTTGTGGCGCCGAAGAGAAAATTGATGCCGAACCAGACCACGAGAAAAACCACGACGCGCGGATCGCGCCACACGCCTGACAAAGGAAGCGCCGGCACGCGATAGGCGGCTTCATCACTCCCGCGCCAAAAGCCGAGCGGGCCGCCGCGCTGAAATGCAAAGCGCATGGCTCCCGCCATGGTGCCGGAAATGGCCGCCGAAGCGCCGATCACCGCGCTGTCTTCGCCGCCATGCGCGAACAGGTAGGCGAGCGCGCCGGCGGCCGCGGTGACCGCAAAAAAGGCGAGAAAGCGGGCCGTGCCGAAGCGGCGCGCGACCGCGCTGCCAAACGGCAGGAACCAGATCGAGTTCACAAACAGATGCGTCCAGCTGCCGTGGATGAACGCATAGGTGACGAAGCTCCAGATTTCGGCGCCGACCCCGCCCGGCAGCGCCCCGTCGGCCAGCCGCGAGCCGTCATAGCGCAGCGGAATAAAGGCGAACAACTCGTCCAGATAATTCCGGTCGAAGGCGTCCAGCACGTCGGCCCGAAGGACCTGGATGACGGTAAAGATGCCGATCAACACGAGGACGACGGTCGGAATATTGAACAGCGGCTCGCGTTTCACAGCTAATCCCGGTTCGCCCGAACCTCAGATAGTCCGCCTGCACGCCGTTATGCAAGCAAGCGCGCCGGCATAAAAAAAGGGAGGGCTTCTCGCCCTCCCTCTGCTCGTTTCGGAGCCCGTAGGTTCAAGCCTGGCGGCGCGTGTGCATTCCCGTGCCCTTGGCTCGCAGGTGCGCCGGCCTTCTTGTTTCCGGCGGATCGTGTGGATCGAGGACAGCGTATGCGGCCCGGCGGCTTCCGCCAAAGCCAATGCGATCTTAACGCTAACTTCGGCCCGGACGGCCCGGACGGCCCGGCGCGCCCGTCCGGCACGCCTCGTGCTTGCTGGTTGGCGTCATCGTGGAAATGCGGAGCCGGTGTCCCAATCAGGGACATCGGCGGCGCCGTTTGTCCCAAGGTGTAACAGGTTACCGTTGATGCAGCACCCTTCGACCCGCGCCTTGTATGCGTACTGGAACGAGCGGCGTGGGAATCGCGCCGCTCCCGATCGCGAGGACATCGATCCGGTCGCGATCCGCCAGGTGCTGGGCGACACCTTCATGCTGGCGGCCGACTTCGTCGACGAGCCCCGGTTTCGCCTGGCCGGGACGCGCGTCTGCGCGCTGTTCTGCCGCGAGTTGAAGGGCGAGTCCTTTGCGGCGCTGTGGAGCAAGGCGGAGCATGCGCGGATCGACCGCTTGCTGCGCAACCTCACCGGCCGCTCGATCGGCACGGTCGCCAGCTTGAGCGGCCACGCCTGTGACGGCGCGCGCCTCGATCTGGAGATGCTGCTGCTGCCTCTCGCGCACAACGGCCATGGCCGCATCCGTGCGCTCGGCGCGCTCAGTCCTGTCGCAACGCCCTACTGGATCGGCGAAAGTGCGCTCGGCGAATTGGAGATTCGCGAGCTCCGCGAAATCGGGCCTGAAGGAAGAATCGGATCGCCGGTGCAACTTGACTCCGCTTCCGGCGAGAGGGGCGCCCGGCACGGCTTTGTTGTCCACCAGGGCGGGCGCGACACCCGACACCCGTGATGCCGGACTGGCTAACGGACCATTAACGATGCCCGCATAGGGTTACTGCATCCGGGAATAAGCCATGGCTCTGCCGCTCACCAAGCCGCGAATTCTGCCACTGGCCGAAGAGCGCCGCCGGCATCAGCGCGTCCGCGTCAATCTGCTTGGCCGCTATATGCTGGCCGACCGCCGCGAATTCCCCTGTCAGATCATCGACATGTCGCCCGGTGGCATGGCGATGGTGGCGCCGGTCGCGGGCCGCCCGGGCGAGCGGGTCATCGCCTATGTCGATCATCTGGGCCGGCTCGAGGGCGTGATCGCGCGCGAGATCAACAACGGCTTTGCGATGACGATCTCGGCGACGGTACGCAAGCGCGACAAGCTCGCCGCCCAGCTCATCTGGCTTGCCAACCGGCACATTCTCAACCTGCCGGAAGATCGCCGTCACGGGCGCTTCACCCCGCGCAAGCCGAGCGCGCGCCTCATCCTGCCGAACGGCACCAACGTGACCTGCCGCGTCATCGACCTGTCGCAATCGGGCGCGGCGGTTTCGATCGCGCAGGACTTGCGGCCGCCGGTCGGCGCCGCGATCACCATCGGCAAGACGCAAGGGCGCGTCGTGCGCCATATCGAGGAAGGCTTCGCGATCGAATTCACGCGCCTTCAGCACCCCGATTTCGTCGAAGACAACGTCACCGGCGAGTAAAGAGCGAAACGGCGGCCCGGCGCGCGCGGCCGGCACTCGCCGGGACGGCCGCCGACCAATCAGCCCTCCTCAAAAAACGGCAAGGCCGCCCCGCGACGCGTGCGAAAAACAGGCGCGCGCGGGTCCGGCTGTCGATCGTTACAATTTTAGATAAATCGTAGTACTCGCAATTTTACGCAAGTTCGATTCAAATGAATACTCAGTTCTACTCAAAATGACTTTGGCGACTTAGCGCCGCTGCAAATGCTTTCTGCCATTGTGGCCCCAACAAGAAGACGGGCAGGGGTCACAAATGGGCAGGCGTTTCAATCATATACGACGGGGCACGTGCGCCTTGTTGCTGGCTTTGGCCGGCGCACTGGCGACGCCGACTGCAGGTTCTGCAGGTACTGCATCGAATGCATTCATCGCAGTCGGCGAAACGGCGCGCGCCCCGATCGGCTGGGTCGAGTTCTGCGACGAATACAAGCCGGAATGCGACACCAAACCGTCCGAGCCGCGCGACGTGGTGCTGTCGCCGAAAGCCTGGACCGAGCTCGTGCGCGTCAATACGTGGGTCAACGAGCACGTCAAGCCGATGACCGACATGGAGCACTGGGGCGTGGTCGAGCGCTGGAATTATCCGGACGACGGCTACGGCGATTGCGAGGACTACGTCCTGCTCAAGCGGCGCATGCTGACGCGCGAGGGATGGCCACGCGAGGCGCTGCTGATCACGGTCGTGCGCGACAAGAACGGCGACGGCCATGCGGTGCTCACGGTGAAGACCAATGAGGGCGAATACATCCTCGACAATCAGGAACCCGAAATCCTGCTGTGGTCACAGACCGGCTACCGCTTCGTGAAGCGGCAGTCGCAATCGGACCCCAACGTCTGGGTTTCGCTCGGCCATCCGCAGGCGGCGCCGGCAACCGCGTCCTCGCGCTGAAACAGAAAAGGAATTCGCACTCCCGGTCACGTCCCCACCCCTCCCCGTCCCCAGACCGGGTTTGCGAGCGGCCGGAGCTTCCCCAGGCTCCGGCCGCACCATTTTTGCGACCCTGCCCTCGCGAAAATTCATTCCCGGGCCATCCCGGTGCCCGCTGCCGACCCTATGTCTGGCGGCAAGAGCGGCAGCAAAGGGAGACCTCCATGAAAGCGCGCATCGACGTCACAAAAGTCAATCCGGCGGTCTACAAGGCCGTTTACGCCCTGCAGAGCTATGTCGAGCAATCCGGGCTCGACAAAAAGACGGTCGAACTCATCAAGATCCGCGCATCGCAGATCAACGGCTGCGCCTATTGCCTCGTCATGCACACGAACAACGCGCGCAAGATGGGCGAGAGCGACGAGCGCATGCATTTGCTCAACGCCTGGCGCGAGGCGCCGATCTACTCGGCCCGAGAGCGCGCCGCACTCGCCTGGACCGAAGCCGTCACGCTGGTCTCAGAGACGCACGTTCCGGACGAGGTCTATGACGAGGTGCGCAAGCACTTCTCGGAAAAGGAAATCACCGATCTGACCGCGGCGGTGGCGGCCATCAACACCTGGAATCGGTTTGCGATCGCCCTGCGCGCCGAGCCGCAGGTCACGAGCGAGAAAATCGCGGCCTAGATCGGGCGACGCAGGCTTGATGCTGTTGCGGGGTCAGTCAGAACACCGGCGTCTCGCGGTATGTGCCCCACAGGCCTTTGAGCTTTTCGATGATGTCGCCCATGGTGGCGCCGTTGGCGACGAGCTCGATCGTCACCGGCATGATGTTGGCGCGCTCGTCTTTCGCGACAGCAACCAGCTTCTCGAGAAGCGCATTCACCTTGGCGCTATCGCGCGTGGCGCGCACGCGCTGCGTCCGCGCGATCTGCCGCGCGGCCGTCGTCTGATCGTAAGGATGCGTCTCAATTTCGTGCCGCTCGTCGTCCATGACAAACTTGTTGACCCCGATCACCGGCTTGTCGCCGGTCTGCTTGCGCAGCGCGGTTTCGTAGGCGAAGTCGGCAATCTGTTTCTGGAACCAGCCCTCTTCGATCAGCTTGATGGTACCGCCATGTTTGTCGACGTAATCCAGAATGTCGAAAATGCGCTTTTCGTATTCGGTCGTCAGACTCTCGACCATATACGATCCGCCAAGCGGATCGATCGTGCTGGCGACGTTGGTTTCGTCCGCAATGATCTGCTGGGTGCGCAGCGCCAGCCGCATCGCCTCCTCGGTTGGGATGGCGAAGGCCTCGTCGTAGCCGTTGGTGTGCAGCGACTGGCAGCCGCCGAACACGGCCGATAGCGCCTGCAGCGCGGTGCGCACGATGTTGATCTGGTATTGCGGCTTGGTGAGCGTCGCGGCAGCCGTCTGGCAATGGAAGCGCAGCCGCATCGACTCGGGATTTTTCGCGCCGAAGCGGTTTTTCATGATCTTCGCCCAGCAGCGCCGCGCGGCTCGGAATTTGGCGATTTCCTCGAAGAAGTCGCCCTGCGCCACGAAATAGAACGCCAGCCGCGGCGCGAATTTGTCGACGTCCATGCCGGTCTTGAGCACCTGATCGACGTAAACGATGCCGTTCGCGAGCGTAAAAGCCGCCTCCTGGAGCGGCGAAGCGCCCGCTTCCGAGATGTGGTAGCCGGAAATGTTGACCGGGTTGTAGCGCCGCATATGCTCGGCGCAGAACGTGATGCAGTCACGCACGATGCGCACCGAGGGTGCGATCGGGAAGCAATACTCCTTCTGCGCCATGTATTCCTTGAGGATGTCGGCCTGGATCGTGCCGGACAGTTTGTTGAGATCGAGTCCGCGCTTTTGCGCGAGCGCCACGTACATCGCGAGCAGTATCCAGGCGCTCGGGTTGATCGTCATCGACACCGAGATATTTTCCAGATCGATGCCGTCGAACAGCGCCTCCATGTCGGCGAGCGTATCGACCGCCACGCCCTCGCGGCCGACCTCGCCTTCGCTCATCGGGTGATCGGAATCGTAGCCCATCAACGTGGGCATATCGAAATCGGTCGACAGCCCGGTCTGCCCCTGGGCGATGAGGTACTTGAAACGCTTGTTGGTGTCCTCGCCGGTGCCGAAGCCGGCGATCTGCCGCATGGTCCAGAAGCGGCTGCGGTACATTGTCGGATAGGGCCCGCGCGTGAACGGGTAGCGGCCGGGGAGCCCGATGTCCTCGATCGGCGTGTCGGCGAGATCGGCTGCGGTGTAGACGCGCTTGATCGGAATATCGCCGGTCGTGAAGAACTGCTCGCGCCGCTCGGCCTGTTTCTTCAGAAAAGCGGCGAGCTCGCGCTGCTCCCAGTCGGCAATTTCGCTTTTCAGCGCATCAAGCGATTTTTGATCGAGCGTCTTGTTCATCATCGGTCTCCCGCAACAGCGCGGTATTCAGCAATTCGGTGGCAAGGCTATAGGGATTGGCTTCGCGCCGCATCAGCCTGGCGGCGAACGGCGCGCCCGCCTGCGCGATCGTCTCGCCGAAGCGGTCGAGCAGGAGGTTTTCGGCGGTCTTGCGCAGCCGGAATTCGGCGATGGCAAGGCGGCGCTGCTCGCCGCTTTTGGTTTCCAGTGCGAAATGGCGATGCCGTTCGATGGCGGCGACAAGGTCGTCGACGCCCTCCCCAGAAAACGCGCTCGTCCCGATCACGGGCGCATGCCATGCGCCCGCCGGCGCGCCGCGCAACCCCACGGTCAGCATTTGCTTGAGGTCGACCAGCGTCCGGTTGGCGTCACTGCGGTCACATTTCGAGACAACATGGATATCGGCGATTTCGAGAATGCCCGCTTTGATCGCCTGGATTTCGTCGCCCAGGCCCGGCGCCGACACCACGATGGTCGTATGCGAGGCGCGCACGATCTCGACTTCGTCCTGTCCGACGCCGACAGTTTCCAGAATGATAGTATCGAAGCCGGCAACGTCGAGGATATCGACGACGTCGAGCGTGGCGCGCGCCATGCCGCCCACGGCGCCACGCGTCGCCATCGAGCGAATATAGACGCCGGGATCGCTCGCCATCTCCGTCATGCGGATGCGGTCGCCCAGAATGGCGCCGCCGGAATAGGGGCTCGACGGATCGATCGCGACGATGCCGACCTTCTCACCCTTGGCGCGCAGCGCGGCGCAGAGCTTGCCGACGAGCGTTGACTTTCCGCTGCCCGGCACGCCGGTCATGCCGATGACATGTGCATGCCCGGCAAGCCCGTAGATGCGCGCCAGCGCCTCGTGCGCTTCCGCCGTTCCGCTCTCGGCGCGCGAAATCAGCCGCGCAATAGCCGCAGGCTCGCCGGCTTTGACGCGGTCGATCAGCGCAAGCGAAGAAACGGCGCGGCTCAAGTCTTTGCTCCCTCGATCTGCGCATGCATGTCGCGGAACACCGCGCGGTCGTCGATCACCCGGCGCGCCTTGAAATCGGTGCGCGGAATGGAATTGGGCTCGACCACCTCGACGAGCGTGCGCAGGCCGAGCACCTTCTGCAGCTTGCGCTCGATCTCGCCGCGGAAACGCTCCGTTTCACCGCGCGCGAACGCGCCCGCGTCGGCTTCGACCCGCAGCAGCAGCTCGTCCATCGTCGCCTCGCGGCTGATGACAATGCGGTGCTCGCCGCCGTAGTTCGGCAGCTCGTTCAGTGCCGCGTCGATTTCGCTCGGATAGACGTTTTCGCCGCGGATCGTGAACATGTCGTCGATGCGCCCGAAAATGCCGTGCGGCAGCCGCGGATAGGTGCGGCCGCACGGGTTGGCGTCATTGGTCCACAGTGACAGATCGCCGGAGACGAGCCGGATCATCGGCTGCGACGTGCGTTCGAGGTGCGTATAGACGGGCGTGCCCCGCGATCCATATGGAACGCGCCGCATGGTCTTCGGATCGCAGACCTCGGTATAGATCACGTCCTGCCAGCACAGCATGCCGCCGGTCTCGCGCGAGCCGGCGACGTTCATCCACGGCGACATCTCCGCCATGGAGCCGCTGTCGATGACCTGCGCGCCGTAAATCTCCGCGATCTTGTCGCGCACGCCGGGAATGGACGCGCCCGGCTCGCCGGAAAAGAACATGATCCTGATGTTGAAACCGCGCGGATCGAGCCGCTCCTCGGCGGCGACCTGCGCGAGATGCAGCGCATAAGTCGGCGTGCCGTAGAACGCGGCCGGCTTGATCATGTCGAGCCATTGCACGCAGCGCGCCGACATGCCGGTTGCGCCGGCGCCAAACGGAAAGCATTTGGCGCCGAGCCGCTCGGCGCCTGCAAGCGCGCCCCAGCTGCCCATGTAAAGCGAGAAGATCGCGGCAATGCAAATCGTGTCACCCGGGCGCAGGCCCATGCCCCACATGATGCGCGCGTGCGCGTTGGCGATCGCGTTCCAGTCGTCGCGGCCGATGGCGAAGGCAGTCGGCCGGCCCGTCGTGCCGCTGGTGCCATGGATGTGAAAAACGTCCTGCTCGGGAATGCAGAGATAATCGCCGAACGGGGGGCAGCGGGATTGCGCCTCGCGCAAGTCCTTTTTCTGCACGACCGGCACCTTGCTTTCGAAGTCCTCCAGCGATTTGAGCTGGCCGGGATGAAAGCCGGCTTCATCCCATTTGCGCCGATAGAACGGCGCGCGCGCGTAGGCGTAAGCGCAAACCGCCTGCAGGCGCCGCAGGATCGCTTCCTCGCGCTCGGCGGCAGGCATGGTTTCGCGGCGCTCGAACCAACAGCGACTCGCCCGATCGGGAAAGTAGCTGTTGTCATAGCGCGGCGGGAACGACCAGGACTCCATGCCTTCGCTCCACCCGCTCAGCGCGGCCCGCGTTCGGTAACCAGTTTCTTCAGCGTATCGACGATCGCCTGCGGCGGCGTGTCCTGCAGCATCACTTCCTTCACACCCATACGCTTGAGCGCCACCGCATCCTCGTCCGGCATCACGCCGCCGGCGACGACAATCATGTCGTCGGCGCCTTCATGCTTGAGCTTGTCGAGAATTTTCGGAAACACGGTCATCTGCACGCCGGACAGCAGGCTCACGCCGAGCACGTCAACGTCTTCCTGAATGGCGGCGGTGACGACCTCGTCGGGTGTGCGATGCAGACCGGTGTAGATGACATCCATGCCGGCGTCGCGCAGCGCACGGGCGACGACCCTCACCCCGCGGTCGTGGCCGTCGAGGCCGACTTTGGCGAGCATCACGCGGATGGGCGTCGTCACCGGCTCCTCCCTGCTCTTTTTCTTGCCGTCATTATCGTATACGGTATTCAATAATCCGGGCAAGCGTTTTGGAGAGCCGTTCGGTGGAATCGCTGACCGCGCCGAAAACCCTGATGGATCAGGCCTACGCCGCGATCCTCGACGCCATCTGCAACGGCACGCTGAAGCCCGGAGAGCGCCTCACGCAGGACGCGGTGGCGCAGCGGCTCAACGTCTCGCGCCAGCCGATCCACAACGCCCTGCGCGTGCTGAAGGCGCAGGGTTTCGTGCGCGAAGCCGGACGCCGCGGCCTTTCCGTCGCGCCGCTCGACCCCAAGCTGTTCGAGGCGATTTACCAGTTTCGTTCCGCGGTCGAGCCGCTCGCGGTCAGGCTGGCGGCGGCGCATCTGAACGGCGAGGCAGTGCAGCGGGGCCGCGCACTGGTCGCGCGCGGCAGATCGGCGGCGGAAAAGAAAGACGGCAAAACGCTGGTCGCGGCCGATATGGATTTCCATTCGTTTATTTACGAGCTGTCGGACAACGCGCTCATCCTCGAAACGATGAAGCTCAACTGGCATCATTTGCGCAGAGCGATGGGCGAAGTGCTGCGCCTGCCGGGACTCGCAAAAAGAGTGTGGCAGGAACACGCGGCGATTCTGGAGACGATTGCTGCTGGCGATACGGGGAAGGCGGAGCACCTCATGCGTGATCACGTCGTATCGGCGCACAAGGACGTGATTGCGGCGCTGAGCGCCGATTGATTTCAGCCGATGCGCTTCAATGCTTTACGGTAGTGCTGGCCGCGCCGGACATAGATGTCGGCGCCCTCGGTGATCAATTCGATGGCCCGTTTGTCGAGGGTGCGGATCACGCGCGCCGGCGCGCCGACGATCAAGGAGTTGTCGGGAAAGCTCTTGCCCTCGGTGACCAGCGCGCCGGCTCCGACCAGGCAGTTGTTTCCGATCCTGGCGCCGTTGAGCACGATGGCGCCCATGCCGATCAGCGTATTGTCGCCGACCGTGCAGCCGTGCAGCACGACGTTGTGGCCGACGAGGCTGTTCGAGCCGACGGTCAGCGGGAAGCCCGGATCGGTATGCAGCGTGCAGTTGTCCTGCACGTCCGAGCGCTCGCCGATCTCGATCCACTCGTTATCGCCGCGCAGCACGGCGCCGTACCAGATGCTGACCTCCGCCTTCAGCCGCACGCGGCCGACAACCGTCGCGCTCTCGGCGATGTAGCAGCGTCCCTGCTCCGGCAATTCCGGCGCCTGTCCATCAAGCTCATAGATTGGCATTACGATCTCCCGTTCGCGGGGACCATGGCACGCCGACGAAAAATTGGAAGCGTTGAATTAGCCGGCGAGCAGACCGCAGGCCTGGAGCACCATCACCAGCACCGTGCCGGACATCAGGCTCCAGAACCCGGCAATGAGCGTCGCGGCGAAAACGAATTCGAAGCGGCGGCCTTCCTGTCTGCGGCCGAGGATCGTGTTGCGCACGATCAAGAACGGCGCGGCGATCACCAGCAGCGGCACGGCGGCAAGCGTCGCGGTGCTGGCGCCCTCCTGCAATTGATCGAAGCTCGGCAAGCGGCTGGTCACGAGCTGATAGCCGGAGCTGAAAAGACCCGCGACGCAAAAGCCGAGGGCCAGGGCAATCAATGACTGCACGGATTGGAGCGGCATAAAGGGCCTCACGCGATACCGGCCCTTTTGTTGCAAAGCGCAGGCGCGCCCGCCACCAGATCCTTAACAAAAGGTAAACGCCGCTACGGCAGGTGTTGCGGGCACCCGTGGCATACTCGACTTTGATTCGCGGAGCCCTCCTCCATGGCCCACATCAGCCATGCTAGCCATCGCCGCAGAAGCCGTTCGCAGGGCCTGTTCGGACCGCCGCTGCTGCTGTTCATTGCAGTCAGCGCGTTGGCGGCCGGTTATGTCTGTTACGTGCTGTGGCCACGCTGGCCGAGCGCGCCGGTCGCCGCCGATGCCCCGGCCATGCCGATCGTGATCGGCGGCGTTACCTTCGACATCGAACCGGCGGCGATCCGGATGCCCATCCAGCGCCACGCCGGCACGCAGGCGCGCGTCGATTTGTCTTATCTGTGGCCTTCGCTCGCCCCGCCCGATCCCAATTCCAAGCCAACGGTCGGCGCGCCGGTTGATCCGAACGAGCGGCTGTTCGTGACGATCGCGGCGGCCGACGACGCCTTGGCGCCGCTCGCGCGCGTGAAGGCGATCTATCCGCTTTATCTCGCGCCGACAGCGGCAACCGCGCCCGATGGACTGAGCACGCGCGCATTTCGCGACGACACGCCCTACCGCGGCGAAGACCTGGTGTACGATTCAGCGGCGCCGGAAAAATTCTTCATGCGCTGCACGCGCAAGGGCGTCGGCAATGCCGGAATTTGTCTCGACGAGCGCCGCATCGGGGGCGCCGATGTGACGTTGCGTTTTCCGCGCGACTGGCTGAAGGACTGGAAAGGCGTGGCGGAGCGATTTAACAAGCTTGTGGCGCGACTGCACCCAGCATCTTGATGTCATGGCCGGGCTTGTCCCGGCCATCCCGCTTAGGGACGCAAATATGCCTTACTAAACGAGATCGCCGGGACAAGCCCGGCGATGACATAATGAATGCTGCTAACGGATGCTGCCCGTTTCTCACTCCACCAAATCCACGTCCAAAATCGGCAGCTCGAAGATATACGAGCGGCGGCCGCGCTCATTCTCAACGAACAGCACCCCGAGGAATTCCTCGCCGATATAGGCTTCGAGCGAATCCATCTTCTTCGGGCGCGTCACCACGCGGATTTTGTCGTTGCCGAATTTGCCGCGCAGATAGGCGTTCAGCACCGGCACGGGCTGGATCGACGGATCGCTGCCGACCTGGATCACCATGCGGAAATTGTACGAGCGGTCGCCATCCTCGTCGTCGAGGTTCAATTCGCCGACGTCCTCGTCGCCGACAAAAACCTCGGCCAGATCGCCCTTTTTCGGCACCACGCGGATTTGCGGATTGCCGAACAGCTTCTTGAAATAAGCGTCGAGCTTTCTGACTTCCTGGACGTCCACCGGCCGCTCCTCAACTGACAATGCCTAGTTGCCCGATTGCGCGGCCGCGCGCAAGCGCGGCTCAGCCGTCGAGCATAATGCCGTAAAGCATCTGGTCCATGGTGCGCGAAGGCTCCGGGCAACCCGCTTCGCCGACAACGCGCGCCGGGACGCCGGCGACCGTCACATTGTTCGGCACCGGCTTGATGACCACGGAACCGGCGGCCACCCGCGCGCAATGGCCGACTTCGATGTTACCGAGAATCTTGGCGCCGGCGCCGATCATGACGCCATGGCGAATCTTGGGATGCCGGTCCTCGTTTTCCTTGCCGGTGCCGCCGAGCGTCACGTCATGCAGAATCGAAACGTCATCCTCGATAACCGCGGTCTCGCCGACGACGAGACCCGTGGCATGGTCGAGGAAAATGCCGCGGCCGATGCGCGCGGCCGGATTGATATCGCACTGGAAGACCGACGACGCGCGGCTTTGCAGATACATCGCGAAGTCCTTGCGGCCCTTGCTCAGCAGCCAGTGCGAGAGACGATAGGTCTGAATCGCATGGAAGCCTTTGTAGTAAAGCACCGGCTCCATGAAGCGCTGTGTCGCCGGATCGCGGTCAACGGTCGCCACGATGTCGGCACGGAAAGCTTCGCCGACCGCCGGCTGGTCCTCGATCGCGTCGTTATAGGCCTGCCGGATGAGATCGCCCGACACGTCGGAATGGCCGAGCCGCTCCGACACGCGATGAATGACGGCCGCCTCCAGCGTGTCGTGGTGCAGGACGTTTTCGTAGATGAACGTCGCAAGCTCCGGCTCGCGGCGCGCGGCCTCTTCCGCCTCGTCGCGGATGCGCCGCCATACCGGATCGACCTTGTCGAGCCCGCGGGCGGACTTCGTTTGCTGTTGCGCCATGAACGGGTACTCCGCGCGCCGAAATGGTGACCATCTAAATAGGCATTCTATCACATTTTATCAGAGGCGGCTTAAGGCCTCCAAACCAGGAAGACGCATGGCTCATTTGCATGGCGCAAGAAAGGCTTAGGCGCGCGCGTTAAGAAAATCGAGCACGCCGGCTTTGTACGCCTTGTCGCCGACCGAGAGCATGTGGTCACGGCCCGGAATGTCGAGCACGCGTGCGCCTGGGATGAACGCGGCCAGCGGCGCAGCGGCGCCCGCGACATTGTCCTTCGTGCCGACCGCGATCAGCACCGGCACCTTGATCGCGCCGGCCTGCTCGCGCGTCATGACTTGCCGCGAGCCCCGGATGCAGGCGGCCAGCGCCTTCAGATCGGATTTGGTCTGTTGCGCGAAGGCGCGAAACATGTGGCCGGTCGGGTCGGTCACGTCGGCGAGCGACGGCGCTTCCAGCGCCTCGGCGATATTCGCCGGCAGCCCCGCGCCGTCGACCAGCCGGATGCCGATGCCACCGAGAATGGCGGAGCGCACGCGATCGGCGTGATCGAGCGCAAGAAACGCGGTGATGCGCCCGCCCATCGAGTAGCCCATCACGTCGGCGCGCGCGATGCCGAGATGATCGATGAGCGCGCGCACGTCGCCCGCCATCAGCCCGATGTGATAATCCACCGGATCGTAGAGCTTGCTCGATCGCCCATGCCCGCGGTTGTCGAGTGCGATCACGCGCCGCCCGGCACGCGTGAGCGTCGCCACCCAATTCGGGAAAACCCAATTGACATCCTTGTTGGAGGCAAACCCGTGCACCAGCACGATCGGCTCGCCCTCCCCCTCGTCGAGATACGCAATCTCGACGTCGCCATTTCGGAAACTTGCCATGCGGCGCGTATCTATCAGCGCGCCAGGGCTGCGGTAAAGCGGGCCGTCCGGCGCGCCTTCCGATGGCGGATGATGCGCAGCGTGATGCGTTCGGCCGCGCGCTTGAGTGAGACGACGAGGCCGAACAGCGTGAGCAGCGCGCCGAAGATCCACGCCGCGAGATCGAAGGCCGCAAAGCCCAGCATGATTGCGCCGCGGCCAAGAATCTTGATGATCGCGCGCGTCTTGCCGCCTTCCTTTTCGGCAAGCCGCGCCAGCCGCGACACATCGCGAGGCGTCTCGGCAATCCTGAGGGTGTCGAGTGTGGCGCGCGTTCCAGCTTTCGACTGCACCCGGCCGAGATCGCGCGTGAGCTGCAACAGCCCGCCGGCGCGATCGACCTTCACCGCCTCGCGCGCGCCGCGAATCGCCAGCGACGGTTCACCGAGTGATGCTTTCGTTACGACTGTCTTCATCTCTCCGCTGTCCACAATGCGCCGCAGCGCGCGGCCGAGATCGGCAGCAAGCCCCGCGCTCAGCCGGCCGCTTCGGCGCGCGGCTTTGACGAGCGAAATTCCCGCGCGCACCGGCGCCGTAATGCCGCCGGTCGCGTAAGTGCCGGCCGTGATCGCAATACCGACGCAAGCAAGGCCGAGGATCAGCTCGTCGGCCTTCTCGCCGCGGGCGAGCCGAACGCCTTCGCGCGCCGCGTCGCGCAAGTCGCCGAAGACGAACAGGTCGCCCGTCACGGTGCCGGCAAGGCTGACGCCGTCATTGGGCTCGCCGGTGACGAAGCCGCGTATAAAGCGCTTGGCCCTGGCGCCGCCCGAACTCGCGTCTGCAACGGCCGCGGCCACTTTTTTCCCGAGTGCAGGATCGACGCTCACCTCCCGGTCATGGGCGAGCTCAAGGATGCTCCCGGCAAGGTCAGAGTCGTTCGCTGCAAGGGCCGCCTCGATTTCCCTTTGCGCGCGCGCCGCATCGAACGTTTGCTTCAGCCCGTAGTTCGCGATGCGAACCGGATCGTCAGTCGTCATCAGGGCGTGCGCCTGTAGCCCGCGCGGCGCCGCATAGGCGGCAAGCGCGGCGCAAGCGGCAACCGCCGCGATCGAAAGAGCAATGTCGAGCCGCGCCGTCATGACCTTGACCGTCCCTGCGGCACCTATCGCCAGAGTTTCGCGCCGGCAATAAGGCGGCGGCACATTTGTCCCCGGCCTCCGCACGAGAGACTAGGAATTGCGAGTTCCGGCGGCTATTGTCCGCCGCATTCGCGAGCCCGCCGAGGCTCAAGGTTTCACGGGAAATGCCGACATGGCGGAGCACATCGTTCCTCATTTTCACAATGATCCGGGCGTGCCGGTGATCGAAATCGGCGCGAAGGAATTCATGTGCGTCGGCGCCACGCCCCCGAACGACCATCCGCACGTTTATCTCGACATGGGCGACCAGAGGGAAATCATCTGTCCCTATTGCTCGACGCTGTACCGGCACGATCCCTCGCTCGATTCGCACGCCGCGCGGCCAGCCGAGTGCGCCCTGCCGCAGATCGCCGCCGCCTGACGGCGGGGGAGACCGCCATTGGCGTCCGAACGCCACGTCATCGTTGCCGGCGGGGGAATTGCCGGACTGACGGCCGCGCTCGCGCTAGCCAGGCGCGGCCTGCGCGTGACGGTGCTCGAACAGGCGGCACGGCTTGAGGAGATCGGCGCCGGCATTCAGCTCTCGCCCAATGCGACCCGCGTGCTGATCGGGCTTGGTCTGCGCGAGCGGCTGGAGATGCGCGCCATTGTTCCGCATGCGATCCGGGTGATGGCTGGCGGCGCCGGACGCCAGATCGTGCGCATTCCTTTGGGGAAAACCGTCGAGCAAAGCTACGCGGCCCCCTATTGGACGATGCACCGCGGCGACCTGCAAGCAGGACTGCTGCAAGCCGCAGAGGCAGGCGAAAATATCAGCCTGAAGCTCGGCGCGCGCATCGAGGACTTCGCCAAGGACAAAGGCGGCGTGGTGGTGCGAAGCCGGACCGGATCGCAAATCGCGGACGCGCACGGCATCGCGTTGATCGGCGCCGACGGCTTGTGGTCGCGCGTGCGCGACCGGCTGCGGCGGGAGCGCGCGCCCCGCTTTCGCCATCGCACCGCCTGGCGCGCGCTGCTGCCGATCCACGAGGCCGCGCCGGAATGGCACGAGCCCTTCATCCACCTGTGGCTCGGCCAGGACGCCCATCTCGTGCACTACCTCGTCAAAGGCGGCGCCCTCATCAATATTGTGGCGATCGTGCACGACGAGTGGCGCGGCGAAAGCTGGAGCGCGCCGGGCGAGCGCGGGGAAATCATGCGCCACTTTGCGCGTTGGGCCTGGTCGGAAAAAGCGCGCGCGCTCGTCGCCGCGCCCGAGCGATGGCAGAAATGGGCGCTGCACGACCGGCGCGGCGGCACGCCCAATGGCAGCGGCGCGATCACCCTGATCGGGGACGCCGCCCACCCGATGCTGCCGTTCCTCGCGCAGGGCGCGGGCATGGCGATCGAGGACGCCGCGGTGCTTGCCGACATGCTCGCGAACAACCTCGACAATCCGCGCAAGGCGCTGCGCGCCTACGAGCGTGCGCGGCGCGCCCGCACCGCGCGAGCGCAGAAGGCCTCGCGGCGCCAGGGCCGCATCTATGGGCTGAGCGGGCCGGAAGCCCTCATCCGCAATCTGGCGATGCGGGCGATGGGCGGCGAACGGCTGCTCGCGCGTTACGACTGGCTCTACAAATGGCAGCCGCCGTCGTAGAACAGTTGGTAAGGCCGGCGCAGTCCGGCTCCGAGGGAGGACAGCCAATATGTTATTTCCGAGCAGCATCGCCGGCAGCCTGCCGAAACCCGCCTGGCTCGCGGAGCCGAACAAGCTCTGGCCGAAATGGCGGCTTTCCGGCGCGGAACTCGCGCAAGGCAAGCTCGATGCGACGCTGCTCGCGATCAAGTTGCAGGAAGACGCCGGCATCGACATCGTCTGCGACGGCGAGATGTCGCGCGAGCATTTCGTGCACGGCTTTCTCGAGTTCGTCGACGGCATCGATTTCGAGAACAAGGTGGAGATGGGCATCCGCGCCAATCGCTACAAAGCGATGGTCCCGACCGTGCGCAGCGCGGTGAAGCTCAAGGGGCGCGTGCACGCGGCGGAAACGCGTCTCGCGCGGGCGCATACGAAGAGGAAGCTGAAGATCACCCTCCCGGGGCCGATGACCATCGCCGACACGATCGCGGACTCGTACTATGGCGACAAGGTGAAGATGGCGATGGCGTTTGCCGGCCTGCTCAATGAGGAAGCGCGCGCGTTGCAAACCGACGGTGTCGACGTGATCCAGTTCGACGAGCCGGCGTACAACGTGTTCATGGACGAGGTTCCCGGCTGGGGCGTCGACACATTGCATCGCGCGATCGACGGACTCACCTGCGAGACCGCCGTGCACATCTGCTACGGTTACGGCATCAAGGCCAACATCGACTGGAAGAACAATCTGGAAGGCGAGTGGCGGCAATACGAGAAGTTTTTCCCCGCGCTGGCGAAGAGCCGCATCGGCGGCGTGTCGCTCGAAGCCATCCACTCGCGCGTGCCGATGAAGTTGCTGGCGCTGCTCGAAGGCAAAGACGTGCTGCTCGGCGTGATCGATGTCGCGACGGACAAGGTCGAGACGCCGGAGGAAGTGGCAGGCGTGATCGGCGAGGCGATGAAGTACGTGCCGAAGGAGCGCATCGTCGCCTGCACGAATTGCGGCATGGCGCCGATGCGGTTTGATATTGCCGTCGCGAAACTTGATGCGCTTGGCAGGGGCACGAAGCTGGCGCGCGAGAAGTTTGGGTGACTCTCCATTGTCATGCCCGGGCTTGACCCGGGGCATCCATGAGGCCTCGCCACACAACGAATTTTACATTTCGCTGCCATTCATCTGGATTGCCGGGTCGAGCCCGGCAATGACAGTGGATAGGCTTCGATTTCGAAAATGGCGTACCTGGAAGAACTACCTCCCCGCCCTTCCCATCACGTCCATCAACTCCGCCACCTTGCGGCGCTGATCGGCCTTGTCGCCGCTTGAAATCGCGTGCTCGACGCAATGCGCGACGTGATCGCGCAGGATTTCCTCTTCCGCGCGCCGCAACGCGGCGCGCACCGCCGCGATCTGCGTGACGATGTCGATGCAGTAGCGGTCCTCCGCCACCATGCGCGAAAGCCCGCGCACCTGGCCTTCGATACGGCCGAGCCGCTTGATGGTTGCCGCCTTGCTGTTTCTGCGCATGACCGTTATATACCCCCTAGGGGTATCGGATGCAAGACATGAGCGGAGCCCACGACCATCATCGGCACGCCGCGCCGGCCGCGGGCGGCGCCATCGATCCCGTGTGCGGCATGACGGTCGATCCGCACACCGCCAGGCATCGCGCCGATTACCGCGGTCATCCCTATTACTTTTGCTCCGCCGGCTGCCGCGCGAAGTTCGTTGCCGATCCGCAAAAGTATCTGCGCGCGCGCGAGCCGGAGCCAGTGATCGAAGGCGCGATCTACACCTGCCCCATGCACCCGGAAATCCGCCGGCAGGGCCCGGGCTCCTGCCCGATCTGCGGCATGGCGCTCGAGCCGGAAATGCCGAGCGCCGAAGCCGGTCGCAATCCCGAGCTCGCGGACATGACGCGCCGGTTCTGGATTGGTCTTGCGCTCTCCATTCCTGTCATGGCGCTGGAAATGGGCGGCCATTTCGGCGTGCACTGGCTCGATCAGGCGCTCTCGAACTGGATTCAATTCGCGTTTGCCACGCCCGTCGTTTTGTGGGCCGGCTGGCCATTCTTCCAGCGCGGATGGCAATCGCTCGTCACGCGCAAGCTCAACATGTTCACCTTGATCGCAATGGGCACCGGCGTCGCCTACGCCTTCAGCGCTGTCGCAACGATCGCGCCGGGAGCCTTTCCCGACGCGTTCGGCGCGCACGGCGCGGTTGCGGTCTACTTCGAGGCCGCGAGCATGATCACCGTTCTTGTGCTGCTTGGGCAGGTGCTCGAATTGCGCGCGCGCGAGTCGACGTCCGGCGCCATTCGGGCGCTGCTCGATCTCGCGCCGAAAACCGCGCGGCGCGTGAAAAGCGACGGTGACGAAGACGTGCCGCTCGATGCGGTGCAATTGAACGACCGCCTGCGCGTCCGCCCCGGCGACAAGGTGCCGGTCGACGGTGTCGTCCTTGAGGGACGCTCGTCGCTCGACGAATCGATGGTCACCGGCGAATCGATGCCGGTCACGAAACAGGAAGGCGACCGCGTCATCGGCGGCACGCTGAACGCCGGCGGCAGTTTCATCATGCGCGCCGACAAGATCGGCCGCGAGACGCTGCTCGCGCAAATCGTGCAACTGGTCGCGAGCGCGCAACGCAGCCGCGCGCCGATCCAGCGGCTCGCCGATCAGGTGGCATCCTGGTTCGTGCCCGCCGTGATCGTTGCGGCCCTGCTTGCTTTTGCCGCGTGGGGGGCATTCGGACCGGAGCCGCGCCTTGCGTACGGCCTGGTCGCGGCCGTCAGCGTGCTGATCATCGCCTGTCCTTGCGCGCTCGGGCTTGCCACGCCGATGTCGATCATGGTCGGCGTTGGCCGCGGCGCGCAGGCCGGAGTGCTGATCAGGAACGCCGAATCGCTCGAGCGGCTGGAGAAAGTCGACACGCTCGTGGTGGACAAGACCGGCACGCTGACCGAAGGAAAGCCGAAGGTCGTCGCGATTGCGCTTGCCAACGGGTTCGACGAAGGCGACGTGCTGCGCCTCGCCGCAAGCGTCGAGCGCGCGAGCGAGCACCCGCTGGCGGCGGCAATCGTTGCAGCGGCACAGGAACGCGGCATCGAGCCCGCGCCGGTGCGTGGATTCGACGCCCCGTCCGGCAAAGGCGTGATCGGCATGGTGGACGGCCGACGCGTCGCTGTCGGGAATGCCGATTTTCTTTCCGAGCTTAACATCGATACCGCGCCGCTCGCGGCCAAGGCGGAAGAGCTGCGCCGTGACGGCGCGACGGCGATTATTGCCGCGATCGACGGAAAAGCTGCCGGCGCCATCGCCGTTGCCGATCCGGTGAAGGCATCGACTCCAGAGGCGTTGCGCGCGCTCGCCGCCGACCATGTCCGCGTCATCATGCTGACCGGCGACAACCGCACGACGGCGCAGGCGATCGCAAACCGCCTCGGCATTGCGGAGGTCGAAGCCGAGGTGTTGCCTGAGCGAAAAAGCGCCGCTGTTGAAGTGCTGCGGCGCGGCGGCCGCGTCGTAGCGATGGCCGGTGACGGCGTGAACGATGCACCCGCGCTTGCCACCGCCGACGTCGGCATCGCGATGGGCACGGGCTCCGATGTCGCGCTCGAAAGCGCCGGCGTGACGCTGCTCAAGGGCGACCTCGCCGGTATCGCGCGGGCGCGCGCGCTTTCCGCGGCGACAATGCGCAACATCCGGCAGAATCTGTTCTTCGCATTCATCTACAACGCGGCGGGCATTCCGATCGCGGCCGGCGTGCTCTATCCGGTGTTTGGACTACTGCTTTCGCCGGTGATCGCGGCGGCGGCGATGGCGCTGTCGTCGGTGAGCGTCGTCGCCAATGCGCTACGGCTGCGCGCCATCCGCCTCTGACGATTGCGTGATCGGCAGGCCGCCAATCAACGCACAGGCCGGCCAGCCGCGCGCGCCGGGGCAGGCCGCGCGTTCGCTGCCGACGTGTCGCAGTTCTTCTCGGCCTGCATCGACTTGAGCTGGCGCGACTCCTCGAGAAGACCGTCATATTCCGGCTGGTAGGCCAGCGTGCTTGCCATGTGCCCGCCTGGCCCTGTCTCCGCTTTCGCCATCAGGTCGCGCAGCTTTTGCTCGTGCTGCGCGTTCTGCCTGGCGCGCGCCGCAAGCTCCGGGCACGAATAGAGCACGAACTTTCCGGGCGCGACCAGCAAGCGTCCGGTGCTCTCCGGCGTCGAGCAGGCGGCAAGCAAAAGGCCGGCGCAGAGAAACGCCGCGTGCGAGAATGCGCGCCGCAGCATGCTGCAATCAGGTTGTCGCATCATCCGTTTGCACCGGCGCTTGGTGCCCCCTGCCGGACTCGAACCGGCACGCCGAGAAGGCCCAGGATTTTAAGTCCTGTACGTCTACCAATTCCGTCAAGGGGGCTTTCGTGTGGCAATGCTCGCCGCGCTGCCCGGTGGCGCCTCTATTTCTGCGACAACGTAATATGCGCTTCATCGACGATGTGGCCGAACTTGGCCGTCTCCGAGGCGACAAAACTCTTGTACTCGGCCGCCGTCATTTTCTTCGGGATGATGCCCTGCACCATCAGCTTTTTGGCGACCGTCTTGTCCTCGAGCGTGTCGTTCACGATCAGATTGAGCCGGCCGACAATGTCGGACGAGGTGCCGGCCGGCGCGAACATGCCGAACCAGTTGAGCAGCTCGTAATCCTTCAAACCCGGCGCTCCCTCGTTCAAGGGTGCCACATCCGGCAATTGCGGCATGCGCTCGCGCGAGGTTACCGCGACCGCTCGCAGCCTGCCGCCCTGGATCAGCGGCAGCGCGGCGGCGAGCGAGGAGAAGCTCATGGTCACGACGCCGGCGGCGACATCGGTGACAGCGGGCGCCGAGCCGCGATAGGGAACGTGCAGCACGTGGATGCCGGCCATGCTGTTCATCAACTCGCCGGCGAGCTGCTGCGGATTGCCGACACCGGACGACGAAAACGAAAGCTTGCCCGGATTTGCCTTGGCGTAAGCGATCAGCTCCTTCGGGTTGTGCACCGGCGTCGAGGAGGCGACGACCACGACGCAGGGCACGATGCCGATGAGCGCGACCGGCGTCAGCTCCTTCGCCGCGTCGTAGGGCATCTTGTCCTTGAACAGGAAATGGTTGATCGCGACCTCGCCGGAGGCCGCCATCAGCAGCGTGTAACCATCCGGTGCGGCCTTTGCGACGGCGTTGGTCGCGATCATCGCGCTCGCGCCGGGGCGGTTTTCGACGATCACCGTCTGCCCGAGCGCGTCCTTCATCGGATCGCCGACGAGGCGTGCGACGATGTCGACGCCGCCGCCAGCCGCGTAGCCGACAAGAATATGAACGGGCCGGCTCGCATACTTGTCTTCGGCCAAGGCGCCGCGCGTTGCGGCGGCCGTCGCCGCGCCCGCCGTTGCGGCAAGCAAATGTCGTCGTGTCAGCACTGTCGTCTCCCTCACACCCCGTTATCACAATCCCCGCGTCAATCGCCGCCTTCGCGGATCGGCGGCTGAAAAGCGAGACCCGTGTCCCACGGAAAATAGATCCAGGTATCCTGCGAAACCTCGGTGACGAACGTATCGACCAGCGGCCGGCCCATCGGCTTCGCGTAGACGGTTGCGAAATGCGCTTCCGGCAGCAGGTCGCGCACGATGCGGGCGGTCTTTCCGGTATCGACCAGATCGTCGACGATCAGCACGCCCTGCCCTTTGCCGCGGCCGATCTTCACGATCGACTCTGCGACGCCTTTCAGCACTTTGACGTCGCCTTTGTTCTCGTAGTTCTGGTAGCTCGACACGCAAACGGTTTCGATCAGCCGCACATTGAGCTCGCGCGCAACGATTGCGGCCGGCACCAGTCCGCCGCGCGTGATGCAGACGATCGCCTCGAAGGGCCCGGCTGCGTGCAGCCGCCAGGCCAGCGCGCGTGAATCGCGGTGGAACTGATCCCAGGATACTGGGAAAATCTTTTCCGGTGATGCTTGCGCTGGTTGTCTTGCTTGCGGCCGCTGCATCGCGAATTCCTAACGCGCCGCCGGCGCAGCCAGCGCCGCCTTGACGCGCACGAGCATCGCTTCGACCTCGGCCTTGACCTGGGCAAGCCGCGTCGCGTCGCGCGAACGCACCACGATGTTTGTGTTGGCGCCGAGCTTCTCATCAAAGAACGGGTAGCTGCCGATGATCGCGTCGGGATGCGCCCTCGCAATCTCGCCCAGTTCCGTGCCGACGTCGCCTTCCTTGGCGTCCGCCCGAATGGTTTCCGACAGCAGCCTCGCCCCGGTTTTGAGCTTCGGCGCGACCTCGTCCAGCATCGCCTGCATGATAGCGGGCACGCCCGCCATGGTGATGACGTTGCCGATCCAGAATCCGGGTGCGCCCGAGACCTTGTTGGGGACGAGCGCGGCGCCTTGCGGAATACGTGCCATCCGCATCCGGGCCTCGTTGAGCTCGCCGCCAATCCGGGCCATGCGCTCCTTGAGGATAGCGACCGCTTCCGGGTGATACCCGATGGGGACGGCGAACGCCCTGGCGACGCTGTCCGCGGTGATGTCGTCGTGCGTAGGGCCGATCCCACCGGTGGTAAATACGTAGGTGTAGCGCCCCCGCAGCGCGTTCAGCGCCGCCACGATCTCCTCCTCGACATCGGGGACGATCCGCACCTCGCGCAGGTCGATGCCCAATGCGGTGAGAAAATCGGCGATGTAGCCGACGTTCTTGTCTTTGGTGCGCCCCGACAGGATCTCGTCGCCGATGACCAGGACGGCCGCAGTCACGATGGTTGAAGGCATGCTGTTGCCGGTTGTCGTCATCGTCTCCACCCCGCCCCTGACTAGCCCTCCGTACAGCGCCGCTCAAGAGAAGTCGGCGTACCGAGCGGTCGAGCCGTCCTTTGCCAGGACGGGAATCAGGACAGAAGACCTGCATTTACCAGTTGTTAACGGCATCCACGGAATTGGGACATTGAAAGTCGCTCAGCCGCGCCATTTGAGCGCGCAAATCCCTGTAAATAAAGCGTTTTGCAAGCTTTCTCCCCTAGCTTTCCGGCCGAATTCCGGGGCGCCGGACACACGTGGAGGGAAGCGGAGGATGCAGGCCAAGGTTCGCCCGCGTTCCACCGAAGAACGGCAATATACCAGTTGGGACCGCGCGCGCCTGAGCATCGTGGTTCCGATTGGCGTCATCGTTGCCGTCGCCATCGTGTGCATCGTCGTGACCGTGTTGTCGTCGGCGGAACATGCCGACAAGTTTGCAGTCGATCACGAGCGGCAACTGCTCTCACGTGCAATCGACGGCTATGGAACCCGCGTCCTGCGCGAGGTCGACAGCGTCACCTCGACCGAGATGGCGGGCCGCAATATCCGGGACAAATTCGACCGACAGTGGTTTGAGCGGCGCATCGCGCTGTGGCTGGAATCGTTTTTCGATCAGAACCTCGTGTTCGTCGTCGACCGCAACGACAAGCTGATCTATTCGCTGGCGGAGCAAAAGGATACGGACACGAGCTGGTTCAAGGCCGCGCAGCCGGACCTGGCGCCGGTGATCGGCGCTCTGCGCACGCAAGCCGCCAACGCGCCCGCCGCCAACACCGGCTCTTCGGCGGACACGGCCGCCAACCGCCAGATCGTGATGACGCGCAAGTTTCTGGGCCGGCCGGCGATCGTCGCCGCGGTCGCCGTTGGATCGCCCCCCTCGACGGGCGGCGAGCATACCGGGCCGATTGTCGGGTCGGTGAAATACATCGATCAAAGCATGCTCGCGGAGATCGCGGCGCGGCTGCGGCTTGCAAATCTGCATGCGGCGGGAGGGACGCCAATCGAACGCCGCGAATTCGTCTATGCGCTTCGCGATCCCTCGGGCGCGACCATCGCCCGCTTCGCCTGGACGCCGCAGCAACCCGGCGCCGATATCGTCAACAGCGTCGTTCCGTTCATCGCGGTGGCTCTGGCCGGTTTCGCGCTGCTCGCAGCGTTTGTGCTGCGCTACATGCGGCGCACGGCCGCGGCAATTTCGGCGGGTGAGACGCGGTTACGTCATCTCGCCATGCACGATCCGCTCTGCGGATTGCCGAACCGCATCTTCTTCGGCGAACGGCTGGAGGCGGTGATCGAGGAGGTGCGCGAAGGACGCCCGCCGGCGGCGGTATTCTATATCGATCTCGATCACTTCAAGGAGGTCAACGACACGCTGGGCCACCCGGTCGGCGACGAGCTCATCCGCAACGTCACACTGCGGCTTTCGCATACGCTGCGCGGTGACGACCTGGTCGCCCGCCTCGGCGGCGACGAGTTCGCTGTCATTTCTTCCGTCGGCTCCGAGCCGGACAAGATGTTGGCGATAGCGCACCGGCTGATCGCTACGATCTGCGCCCCTTACCTCATCAACAAGCAGACGATCGTCATCGGCGCCTCGATCGGAATCGCGGCCATCGAGAAGAAATCCGGCGACGCCGCCGAAATCATGCGTTATGCCGACATCGCGCTTTACCGCGCCAAAAACGAGGGCCGCAACCGCGCCTGCGTTTATGACGCGGCGATGGACGCCGATTTGTCGAACCGCAAGCTGCTGGAAGCCGATCTGCGCCATACCATTGAGAACGGCGCGCTGAAGCTGCTCTATCAGCCGCTGGTCAACAACAGCGGCGCGACGATAGTCGGCGTCGAGGCGCTCTGCCGCTGGACTCATCCGCAGCGCGGTCCGATCTCTCCCACCGAATTCATCGCGATCGCGGAACACAGCGGGCTCATCAACGAGCTCGGGCAATGGGTGTTGCGCCGCGCCTGCACCGACGCGATGGCATGGCCGGGAATTTCCGTCGCCGTCAACGTATCGCCGCTGCAATTCCGCCGCAGCGACTTCTACGACGTCGTCCACCGCACGTTGGCCGAAACGGGATTCGATCCTTCGCGGCTCGAACTTGAACTCACCGAAAGCACGCTTATCGGCAATGCCGAAACCGCAGAGGCGGCGATGATCCGCTTGAAGGCCCTGGGCGTGCGCCTCGCGCTCGATGATTTCGGCACCGGCTATTCGAGCTTGCAATATCTAAGGCGCTTCCCCTTCGACAAGCTCAAGATCGATCAGAGCTTCGTTTCGTCGATCGAAAAAGCCGCCGATGCCGCCGCCATCGTACATGCCGTGGTCAGCCTCGGCCGCGGTCTCGGCATGAAAGTGACAGCCGAAGGCGTAGAGACGGCGGACCAGCATCTTTTCCTGCGCGCCGCCGGCGTGCACTCGATGCAAGGCTACCGCTTCGGAAAGCCGATGACCGCCGCGGAAATCACCGCTCGGCTCAAGGCGCCGGCGGCCGACCGTCCCACGGACGAAATCGCCGCCTTCGCAGGCTGACCCCGTCCCGAGCCGCCCGAACGTCTTGGGACGTGGCAGAGGCCGCCGCTTAGCCGCGGAACAAGCCTACCGCGCCTGACTATTACGTCGTTTATACAAATTTACCTCGGTATTTAACCATCTAATCGGGATGGCTGTTGATTTCAGCCCGGCCGGACGGAATCAATATCCACGGGGCGGGCGTTAATTGCCGCTACTCTTCCAGGCGGTTGCTCGGGGGCCCAATCAGAGGTCGATAACAGGGAGCAACACATGTCTATCGCAAGCGTATTGAAGACCAGTAGCAACACGGGTCAAGAAATCTTCACGCTGGACGAAGGCCGCGTGACGATCAGTTTTCCCGCGCATCTGTCCGGAGCCTCACTTGAGGACCTGAAGGCGTATCTCGATATTTTCTATCGCAAGGCTTGCCGCCTCACCGATGATCCGGTTGATGCCGTGGATCCGAAATTCTTCAACAAAAGCGTGAGAGCCACAGCCGCTGAATGAGACGTTGATTCCCGGTTGGGAGTTGCAGCACGTCCCTGCACTTCGCGCCGTTATCAGCGGCATCGCGGACATCAGCCGCGCCCGAGCTGAGCCGCCACACGTTTAGTACCTGGACCAGCCGCGCTTGAGCCGGATGGCTCGGCGAGCCTTTTGTGATATGGCGTCTCCCACCCACTTTGCACGGAAGGGACGCCGATGAGTACCGCTGGAAAAATCGCAATCGTCACCGGAGCCGGTACCGGCGTCGGCCGGGCCGCAGCCCTTGCGCTGATGAATGCCGGCTACACCGTTGCGCTCGCAGGCCGCCGCAAGGAAAAGCTCGATGAAGTGGCGAAAGAAGGCGCAAGCGGCAAAAGCCTGGCGGTGCCGACCAACGTCGCGGACCCGGCTTCGATCAAGGCGCTGTTCGCGAAGGTAAAAGACACGTTCGGGCGGCTTGACGTGTTGTTCAACAATGCCGGCATTGGCGCGCCGGCCATGCCGCTGGAAGATTTGCCGGTAGAGCGATGGAAGGCTGTCGTTGACACCAACCTTACCGGCCCCTTCCTCTGCACGCAGGAAGCGTTCCGCATCATGAAAAACCAGACGCCACGCGGCGGACGGATCATCAACAATGGATCGATCTCGGCGCATACGCCACGGCCAATGTCGATCGCCTACACCTCGACCAAGCACGCCATCACCGGCCTCACCAAGCAGACCGCTCTCGACGGCCGCCCGTTCGACATCTGCTGCGGCCAGATCGACATCGGCAATGCCGCGACGCCGATGACGGAACGCATGGTGCAGGGCGAAGGCGTCTTGCAGCCGGACGGCAGCAAGAAGATCGAAGCACGCATGGACGCAAAGCATGTCGGCGACGCGGTGGTCTACATGGCCGGCCTGCCGCTCGACACCAACGTGCTGTTCATGACGGTGATGGCCAACCAGATGCCGTTTGTCGGCCGAGGCTGAGACAAAATCGATGCCGCTGGGGCGCGCACTTGCGGAGTGGCACGATTTCTTCATCCTCGTCGGCACGGCAGGTGCCACGCTGGTTGCGCTGCTGTTTGTCGCCGCGTCGCTCGGCGTGGGTTATCTGACGGCGGAAGGCGCCATCGGAACGCGCACCTTCATGACGCCGGTCGTCATTCATTTCGCTGCCGTGTTCTTCATCTCGGCAGTGTCTCTCGTTCCCTCAATGGCGCCGCCGTTCTTTGCCGGCGTCATCGGCATTGCCGCACTGGTCGGGATCGGCGTGTCGATCTTCGTGACGTACATGGTGCTCACCAGCGGCATGACCAGGGACAATTTCGATCGCCTGGCCTACGGCATCCTGCCGGCCACCGGATACATCGCTATACTTGCCGCCGCCGTTCTTGTTTGCTTCGAAAAGGAATGGGCGATCGATGTTCTCGGCGGGGCCTTGCTGCTGCTTGCGATCGTCAATATTCGCAATGGCTGGGATCTGACCCTGTCGATGGTTCGCAGGCACGCGCGGCCGGAGCGCTAGATGCTGCACCTGCAGTCCGCGCTCGGAATCGTCATTCTGCTCGCCATCGCATGGGCGATCAGCGAAAACAGGCGCGCGGTGGTATGGAAGAACGTCGTCTCGAGCCTGATCGTCACGCTTCTGACCGCTCTGCTGCTGCTGAAGATTCCACAGATCAAAACGGCATTTGCCGCTGTCAACGGCGTCGTCAGTGCCGTCGCGGGCGCGACGCAAGCAGGCACGTCCTTCGTCTTCGGCTATATTGGCGGCGGCACGCTGCCGTTCGACCTGAAAACGCCGGGCGCGGAATTCGTGCTGGCCTTTCAGGCGTTGCCGATCGTGCTGGTGATGAGCGTGCTCACGACACTGCTGTTCTACTGGCGTATCTTGCCGCCGATCGTGCGCGGATTTTCCTGGGCGCTTGAGCGCACGCTGGGGATCGGCGGCGCCGTTGGCCTTTCGACCGCAGCCAACATCTTTCTTGGCATGGTCGAATCGCCGCTGTTCATCAGGCCATATCTCGCAAAGCTTACCCGCGGTGAACTGTTCATGGTGATGACCGGCGGCATGGCCGGCATCGCCGGAACTGTATTCGTTCTCTATGCGACGCTGCTGAAGAACGTCATTCCCGATGTTGCCGGTCATATTTTGGTCGCCTCAATTGTGAGTGCGCCCGCGGCCTTGCTCATCAGTCAGTTGATGGTGCCGGATGCGCCGGGCGAACGTACCGACGTCGGCAAGATTGAAGTCGCCGCAATTGCGGACAGCACGATGGATGCCATCGCCAAGGGCACGACGGCGGGGCTCGAACTGCTGCTCAACATCGTCGCCATGCTGATCGTGCTGGTGGCACTGGTGCATCTTGCGAATTCGATTTTGAGTTTGGCGCCGGATGTTGCGGGCGCCCCGGTCACGCTCCAGCGTCTGCTTGGCTTTGTGATGGCGCCAATTTGCTGGCTGATGGGCATACCGTGGAATCAGGCCATCACCGCCGGATCGCTGATGGGCATCAAAACCGTGCTCAACGAGCTGATCGCCTATGTCGAATTTGCCAAGCTGCCCGCAGGCGCGCTCGACGAGCGCTCACGCCTCATCATGCTCTACGCCATGTGCGGCTTCGCCAACTTCGGCTCGCTCGGGATCATGATCGCGGGGCTCTCGACCATGGCGCCGGAGCGCCGCAAGGACGTGATCTCGCTCGGCGGCAAATCGATCGTCTCCGGGACTCTGACGACCTGCCTGATGGGGGCGATCGTCGGTGTGTTGAACTGATGCGGACATTGGTCGCGTTCATCGGCCTGCTGGCGTTCGTCTGCGGGGCGCAGGCGAAAACAATTCACATCGTTGCGTTCGGCGACAGCGCAACCGAGGGATGGCTGGTCGACCGCAAGGACGCTTACCCGGCCCAGCTTCAGAGAATGCTGCGCGGCAAAGGATACGACGTCAGCGTGACCAATGCCGGCATCAGCGGCGACACCACCAAGGGCGCGCTCGCGCGCTTCGATGAAGCCATCGGACCGGATACCGATATCGCCCTCGTCGAGCTCGGCACCAACGATCTGCGCATGCACGTGCCGGCTGCGATCATGCACACGAACTTGACCGCGATCGTCCAAACGTTGCGCAGGCGCGGCATCGAGGTGTTGCTGATCGGATTGGGCTCCCTGAACTTATCCCGCGTCGCAAAGGAAAACGGCATTCCCTACGCGCAGTGGAAGCTCCCGGCCGGGAAATTCCGCGCCAGCGACGGTCAACACTTCAACGCGCAAGGCTATCGCATCGTCGTCACCCGCATGTTGCCGCAAGTCGAGATACTGATTCAGCGAAAACATCGTTGAGGGCACGGCGAGCCTGCGCAGGCCGACGGTGGCGATTTACTCGGCTGTCAAAAGCCAGGCCGCGGCAGGCGGCATACCGTGCCCGAAAGCCTGCGCGATCCACAGCCGCGCCATTCCCTCCAGTTCACGCGCATACTCGAGGCCACCGGCATCACGGGCATCGAAACCGATCTCCTTCGAGAGCTGGATGACCTTTGCTCTCGCGTCTTTGTCGTCAGCGGCAACGAACTGAAGCGGTTTCGCTTTTCTATTGCGCGCTTGCGCCATGACTGCTGCGCCAACCTGGTTGAACGCCTTGACCACTTTGGCCGTGGTTTTTCCGGCAATGATTTTCGCCGCCGACTGGTCGGGCGCGACGAGCGGAGCGAGATTATTTCGGAAATCATAGGGATTGATGCAGTCAACCAGGATTTTGCCGCCCAGGTCGCCGCAGTCCGCGAGCACGTTGTCGACCGCGGCCCAATTGATCGCAAGAACAACAATCTCTGCGTCAGAAACAGCATCACGAACGGTCTTCAGCGGCACTCCATCGTCGCTCGCATATTTCGGATCGCGAGGATCGCGCACGCCATAGACGACACTGTGCCCCGCGGCGGCCATGTTTGGCGCGAGCGCCTTCCCGACGTTGCCTTTCCCGATAACTGCTACGTGCATGAATTCCTCTCTTCTCGATTGTCCGCCTGGCGCAACACACTCACCGCATCTGCGGCGGTTGCCGAATATTCTGAAGTATTCGGATTTGCCTTGTCGCGCACGCTGTTTCCCATCCGTTTCACGCCGGTTTGATGTGGCGCGAAATCGTGTGCGTGTTGAAGGGGCGAGAATGGGATTGATAGCCATCCGCGAGATTTCGATGCGGCGGCGCGCGCTCGCGCACTCACAAAGATTCTCACGTCAGGTCAGGCGGTGCTGAAATCAGTGCAGACGGAATTCGCCATTTACCGGGCGGAAATCCGCCGGCTTGATCAGCTTGCAGTGTGCGACCTGCACCGAGTGCAATGGCCCCTCGAGCTTCTCCTGCCAAAACGCAAGGAAGCGCTGCAGCTCCGGAAATTGCGGAAACATGTCGTAGGCCTGCCAGACGTAACTCTGGAGCAGCCAGCGGTGGTCGGGGCGCCGGTAGAGGATGTGCGCGGTCGTGAGACCGTAGCCTTCGACTTGCTTCTGGAAGTCAGACGAAACCGTAGAAACCATGGCGTCCCCTTTTCGAATCGGACACGAAGTTTCCCGTTCGGGCAGTGCTTATTGCAAGCCCGATTGGTAAACAAAGTATTTAAAATCAAGGTGTTATCAGCAAGCTTGGCGCCCTGTTAACAGCCCGGACTTGCCGCCTCCTCGCGCGGCACTCCTCAACGTGCCTGGCCGGATGCCGGTTCCTGTCGCTTGCCCGTTAACCATTGATGGCCAACAATTTTCCGCAATTGTTGGCACTCATCAAAAATGAGTGCTAAAAATTTTTCGGAAGCCCCTTGCGCGCGAAAAATGGTCCACCCATCTCGCGGCCAGGTACTGGCGAGGGGTTCTGCCAGCTACCGAAAAGCACAGACCTTTCAATATCCTAGGAGGACAAACATGAAATTTCGTCCGCTTCACGACCGCGTTGTCGTCAGGCGCATCGATGCCGAGGAGAAAACCGCCGGCGGCATCATCATCCCCGACACCGCGAAGGAGAAGCCGAGCCAGGGCGAAATCATTGCCGTCGGCCCCGGCGGGCGCGACGAGAGCGGGAAACTGATCCCGATCGACCTGAAGGTCGGCGACACCATCCTGTTCGGCAAGTGGTCGGGCACGGAAGTCAAGATCAACGGCGAGGATCTCCTGATCATGAAGGAGTCCGACGTCATGGGCGTGATCGAGGGCGGCGCATCCGCCAAGAAAAAGGCCGCCTGAATTCTCCGCATCAGTTTGAATCAGAGGAACACAAGCAATGGCTGCTAAAGACGTAAAATTCTCAGTCGATGCGCGCGACCGCATGTTGCGCGGCGTCGATATCCTCGCCAACGCGGTGAGGGTGACGCTCGGCCCCAAGGGCCGCAACGTCGTGCTCGACAAATCCTTCGGCGCGCCGCGCATCACCAAGGACGGCGTGACGGTCGCAAAGGAGATCGAGCTCGAGGACAAGTTCGAGAACATGGGCGCGCAGATGGTGCGCGAAGTTGCTTCGAAGTCGTCCGACTTCGCCGGCGACGGCACCACGACGGCGACCGTGCTCGCGCAGGCGATCGTGAAGGAAGGTTCGAAGGCGGTTGCCGCCGGCATGAACCCGATGGATCTGAAGCGCGGCGTCGATCTTGCCGTCGAGGCGATCGTTGAGGACCTCAAGAAGAACTCCAAGAAAGTCACGTCGAACGAAGAGATCGCCCAGGTCGGCACGATTTCGGCCAACGGCGACCGCGAGATCGGCGATTTCCTTGCCAAGGCGATGCAGAAGGTCGGCAACGAAGGCGTCATCACGGTTGAAGAGGCGAAGAGCCTCGAGACCGAGCTCGACGTTGTCGAGGGCATGCAGTTCGACCGCGGCTACATCTCGCCCTATTTCATCACCAACGCCGACAAGATGCGCGTTGAGATGGAAGACCCCTATCTCCTGATCTATGAGAAGAAGCTCTCCGGCCTGCAGGAGCTGCTGCCGCTGCTCGAGGCGGTCGTGCAGACCGGCAAGCCGCTCTTGATCGTGGCTGAGGACGTCGAAGGCGAGGCGCTTGCCACGCTCGTCGTCAACAAGCTGCGCGGCGGCCTCAAGGTCGCAGCGGTCAAGGCGCCGGGCTTCGGCGATCGCCGCAAGGCCATGCTGCAGGACATCGCAGTCCTGACCGGCGGCCAAGCCATCAGCGAAGACCTCGGCATCAAGCTCGAGAACGTCACCGTCAACATGCTTGGCCGCGCCAAGAAGGTGACGATCGACAAGGAGAACACCACGATCGTCAACGGCGCCGGCAAGAAGGCCGACATCGAGGCGCGCGTGGCGCAGATCAAGGCGCAGATCGAGGAGACCACCTCCGACTACGACCGCGAGAAGTTGCAGGAGCGGCTGGCGAAGCTCGCCGGCGGCGTGGCGGTGATCCGCGTCGGCGGCGCCACCGAGGTCGAGGTGAAGGAGCGCAAGGATCGCGTCGATGACGCGATGCATGCGACTCGCGCCGCGGTCGAAGAAGGCATTCTGCCGGGCGGCGGCGTGGCCCTGCTGCGCTCGGTCGAGGCTCTCAAGCGCGTGAAGACCGAGAACGAGGACCAGAAGCACGGCGTCGACATCGTCCGCAAGGCGATCCAGACTCCGGCCCGCCAGATCGCGATCAACGCCGGCGAAGACGGCTCGGTCGTGGTCGGGAAGATCCTCGAAAAGGATCAATATTCCTTCGGCTTCGACGCTCAGGCCGCCGAATACGGCAACCTCGTCAGCAAGGGCATTATCGACCCGACCAAGGTCGTGCGGGCGGCGATCCAGAACGCGGCTTCGGTCGCGGGCCTGCTGATCACCACCGAAGCGATGGTCGCCGAAGTGCCGAAGAAGCAAGCCGCGGCGCCGGCAATGCCGGGCGGCGGCGGCATGGGCGGCATGGATTTCTAAGGCTCGCCCAGCGCAAATAAACGAGGCCCGGGAGAAATCCCGGGCCTTTTCTTTTCGGGTGGCCGGACAGCACAGACGTGCCACAAAACAAAAACGACCACGGACGGGAAAGCGCGCGTACATCCGGCGTCGCTTTATCGTCGTGGCCGCCAGGCAATGGACACAATACGCTACATGTCCATCACCACTTGCATGTACTGCTAGCGCAAAATTGTGACGGGCCGATGACGATGAAAAACAGTAGGATTTACGCGGGGATAGGCGGCTGGACCTTCGAGCCGTGGCGCGGCGTGTTCTATCCGCCGAAGCTGCCGCACGCGCAGGAATTGCACTATGCGAGCCGCCACCTTACGACGATCGAGATCAACGGTACCTTCTACCGCACGCAAAATCCGAGGACATTTGCAAAGTGGGCGTCGGAAGTACCCGACGGCTTCGTCTTTGCCGTCAAAGGGGTGCGCTATGTCACGAACCGCCGCGTGCTTGCAGAGGCCGAAAAATCGATTTCCTTGTTTCTGGAATCCGGCGTCACCGAACTCGGCGACCACCTCGGGCCCCTGCTCTGGCAATTTCAGCCCACCAAGAAATTCGATCCGGACGACTTTGCAAAATTTCTTGCGCTGCTACCCCACACGTATCGCGGGAGCATGCTGCGCCATGTCGTTGAAGTCCGCCACGATTCGTTTATGACTCCGGAATTCGTCGCTGTGGCGCGCAAACACTCTGTCGCGATTTGTTACGCCGAGCACAGTACCTATCCCGAGATCGCCGACGTCACCGCCGAATTCGTTTACGCGCGTCTGCAAAAAGGCAAGGACAGTGTAAAGACCGGCTATGCGCCGAAGGCGCTGGACGATTGGGCGAAGCGCGCCGAAACCTGGGCGAAAGGTGGCGCGCCGAAAGATCTTCCGCTGATCGACAAAAAGTACAAGCTCGCGGCAAAACCGCGCGATGTGTTCGTCTACTTCATTCATGAAGGAAAAGTACGGGCCCCTGCAGCGGCTATGGAGCTGATCGAGCGTTTGAAATGAGGGAAGCGACACCGAAGAGGCCCGCAGTCAGAACGGGAAAATCGAAGGCCCAATTGAATACGAAAGCGCCTCTGTTCACCATCGGCTACGAGCAGGCAAAGCCGGCCGCCGTGCTGAACGAGATCAAGCAAGCCAAAATCGATATCCTGGTGGATACACGCGCGGTGGCGGCTTCACGCCGGCCAGGATTCTCCAAGCGCCAGCTTTCGGCGGCGCTGGGTGAGGCCGGCGTCGGCTACCTGCATCTGCAAAAGCTCGGCACGCCGGCGGAGGGTCGGCACGCCGCACGCGCCGGCGATCTCGAAAAGCTGTGGGAAATCTACGACCGGCACATCAAAACGGCCGACGCCCAGCACGCTCTTGGTGAGCTCGTGAGTCTGGTAAAATCCGGAAAACGGATCGCCCTGCTCTGCTATTGCCGCAATCCCGGTGCCTGCCATCGCAGCAGGATTGCGACGCAGGTGAAGAAGCGTACGGGCGTGCTGGTGAGCGATCTGATCCCGCCGCTGTTCTGATTATTCTGCCGGCTGTGCAGCGCTTTGCCTACCCTCGACGCTCACGATCATCGCGACAAGCCCGAGGGTTGCCAGGAACAGCAGCAAGGCGATGGCCGCGTTGGCGGCCAGAACGAGCGTGAAGCCGCCGGTCTCATGCAACAGTGAGATCATGCCGATGGCCGCGCCGGCACTGACGAACAGCAGGAAATAGCGCACGGCATAAACACGGCCGCGCCAGGCATCCGCGGTATAGCGCGCCATGATCATGTCGTTGACGGTCACTTGTCCGTAAATCGCGGCAACCGCGACCGCCAGCGCGACCATCAGGGTCCAGCCGCCGGCGTAGGCCGCCCAAAGGTTTCCGACGAAACCAAGTCCTGTGACAGCCGCAAAAATAACGTGCGGCGGCACCAGTTCCACCATGCGCCCGACGGTCAGTTGTGCGAGCGCACCGCAGACCAGTACGGCCGTCGCGATGCTGCCGACGATGACCAGAGGCATTTGGGCCGACAGACGCTCGTCGACGATCTTCGGCAACGCAATCGTGAGGACGTTGAAAACAAGCCCGGCGGTAAGCGCGATCACGATGAACAGGCCGAACAGCAAAACGGCAAGCTTCGGGGTCAGCGGCACGGCCGGTTTCGAGACGCGCTTGCTGGCATGGTGTCCGTCGTCAGGCGTGAGGCAGAAATAGGCGATGCCGACCGCGATCGATAAGGCGGCGGGCGCGAAGAAAGCCGCCCGCCAACTGATCCAGTAGGCAAGACCGCCGCTGATGCCGGCTGCGAGCGAAACGCCGAGATTGCCGCAAACGCCGTTGAAGGCGAGTGTGCGTCCGCGCGCTTTCGAAGCCTCGATCAGCATCGCCATGCCGACCGGATGATAAATCGAGGCAAACATGCCGAGCATGAACATGCCAATCGAGAGCGTCAGCAGATTGGGCGCAAGGCCGACAGCGATCAGGGCGAAGCCGCACCCGAGGTAAAATGCCGTCATCATGTTACGGCGGCTCCAGCGGTCGGCGAGCCAGCCGGCGGGCAACGAGAACACGCCAAAGGCGACGAACGCTGTACTCGAGAGCGCAATCAGTTCGCTGTAGGGCCGGTGGTAGACGACCTCGAGGCCGATCACGACCGTCGGGTAGATCAGCAGCACGAAATGGTCGATCGCATGCGCGATATTCAGAAAGGCAATGGACCGGCGGTTGGCCGCCTCATGGGGCGTATCTGGTTCAGCAACCCGGCTCATCTGGCTTCGACTCGCGGCAAAATCGCGCTTTGACAGGCATATAGCGGGTCCGCGGACCGGGGCCTACCTCCATATCCGCAGATCGGCCTCGACACTTGCACCTGAACACGCTTTAGTTGCATCATAGGACGTACCCAACCGGACGTATTCTACGGGGCTCGGGGGCCTCGATGTTCAGGTGGAGGCGCGTCATCGCGGCGGCATTCGTCGCCGCGGCCTTCGGTGTCTGTCTGAGTTGCGTGTCGGCCGCTCCGGTCGAGGGCAGCGACGGCGCGAGGTTCATTTTTTTCTCCGGCACAGACCTGTGGCGCGACGGCGCCTTTGCCTATGGCGGGCTGCTGTGGTCGCCGGGCGGCTTGGATCAGGAGGGATTCACCTTCAAAGGGCTGCTCGCCGGAGGCGAGTACCGTTACAATTCAGGTGCACTCGGCGGCGCGCAGATCACGGGAATCCAAACGGCCGCCAGGCTCCTGCCGGGCTGGCGCTTCAAGGGCCGGAACGTCGAACTGAAAGTTTTCGCGGGTCTCGATATTGAAAATCACCGACTGCTTCCCGACGATCCTTCGAGCGGCCTGCGCGGACATGATGTCGGCGTCAGCGCGGTCTTCGACCTCTGGTACGAACCCGTGCCGAACACAATGGTCGCGTTTTACGGATCGCTGTCATCGATCGCCGCGAGTTATTCGGTGCGCGCCGCATTCGGCTGGCGCGCGTTCGATCTTTTCTACATCGGTCCGGAAACGCAGATATTCGGGTGCAATGGCTATGAGCAAATTCGCGCCGGCCTGCATCTGACCGCGGCGCGGATCGGCGAGACCGAATGGTCGCTCGCAGCAGGATGGGCGCAGGATTCCGATCATCGCGGCGGCGGCTACGCGCGGATCGGAGTTCTGATCCGCCGCTAGTCCGGTACGGCGCCCAATGCCGGTCCGGCGGCGCGCAGTCCGCAGGACTGCCCGCAGGCGCCACCTCTCCCGATCGCCAAGGCGCCCGCGGCACGCGCCGTATTTACCGCCACAAGCATCAGCGTCGCAGTCGCCAGCAGCAATGTGGCCACCACCAGCGCACGCATTGCCGATGTCCAGCAGGCGGTCATTCCGCGACACCCCTTCATCGCCTTTGCAAAAGCGATGGGGTGAGTCGGGGCGTCCGATCAATGATTCGAGTCTCAGGCGCGCTCGATTTCGGCCTTGACCGCGGAAAACGACTCAGGGGTGTCGACGTCGGTGAGCGCCGCTTCGCCGTTGACGGCGACTTCCGCCACCGCTTCGGAGTAGCCGCCGATCAGATGGCGGGCGCCAATGTCGCCGCTGATCGCCATCAGGTCGGGGAAGAAGCGCCGCGCCCAGACAACAGGATTGCCGCGCCGCCCCTCGATCGTCGGCACCACCACCAGCGCGCCGCGCTCGGGATCGAAGGCCGCGAGCAGCCGGTCAATCAGCTTGGCGTCGACCTGCGGCATGTCGCCGAGACAGACAATCGCGCCGTCGGCGGATTCCGGCACGGCCGCAATGCCCGCCTTCAGCGACGTGCCGAGCCCCTCAGCGTAATCCGGATTGTGCACGAAGCGCACGTTCAGCCCGTTCAAGGCGGATTCGACTTTCTCCTTTTGATGCCCGGTCACGACGATGACGGGAGACGCGTTCGAAGCAAGCGCCTGCTCGGCCGCGATGCGAACCAGCGGCCTGCCGCCGATTTCGGCGATCATCTTGTTGACAGCACCCATTCGGGTCGAACGGCCGGCGGCAAGCACCACCGCCGCGATGCGGCGGCCCTTCTCCGGCGTCTTTTCCTCCCGTGGCTGCGGGCGCGTGACGATCTCCATTAGCAAGCCGCCGACGCCCATGCCGGTGATATCCATGCGGCCGACCGGCAGGCCCGCAAGCATGCGCATCAGCACCCAGTCGAAACCGTTCTCCTTCGGCGAGCGTGCGCAACCCGGTGCGCCGATCACCGGCAGGCCGCGCGCGCTGCCGATCAGCATCAGGTTGCCGGGATCGACCGGCATGCCGAAATGCTCGATGGTGCCGCCGACGGCTTCCAGCGCCGCCGGTATCACGTCGCGGCGGTCGGCGATGGCGGACGCACCGAACACGACCACCATCTCGGCACCGGCGCCCATCACTTCGTCGATGGCTTTTGCCAGCGCGCTCTGCTCATGTGGCACGCGCTTCTCGGCGATGATGGAGGCGCCAGCCGGTGCAATGCGGTCGCTCATCACGCGCAAGGTTTTGTCGACCACCTTCTGCGCGAGGCCCGGCAGCAAGGTCGAAACGACCCCGATCCTGCGAATTTTGTATGGCGCGACGCGGATCACCGGCTTTATTTTTGCCGCTTCGGCAAGCGCGGCATCGCGGCCGGCTTGCGCGACCGCAAATGGAATGATCTTGACGGTGGCGATCATCTCGCCTTCGACCACCGGCTTGAACGCGGCAAGCGTCGCGAACGTCACCGCTTCATCCACGCGATTGAGCCGGTCGACGGCGTCCTTGTCGACAACGAGGACGCCGGCCGTCTCCGCGAACAGATTGCAGCGGCCGGTGAACGCGCGGTCCGTGCGAACGCCTTCGCCCGCGACCGCTGCGGCGATCTCGGCGGCGGCCTGGTCTTCCGAAACGTCACCCGGCTCTAGCCGCGCCACGACGATTTCTTTCACGCCGGCCGCTTTGAGCGCCGCGACTTCCTTGGCGCCAATCAATGTACCTTTTTTGAGCACGAGATCCGCCTGGCGGATCGAATGCACCGCCGTGCCGCCAAGCGCCTCGTCGGGAGGAACCGGACCGAATTTCATGCGGCCTCCTCTGACGCATGCAGCCGATCCGTGATCTGGCCGATGATCGCGACAGCGATTTCCGCCGGCGAGATGGCGTTGATATCGAGGCCGATCGGCGCATGGATGCGCGCAATGTCGGCATCCGTGAGGCCCTTTTCCTTCAGTCGCGCGACGCGCCTTGCGTGGGTCTTCTTCGAGCCGAGCGCGCCGATGTAAAAACAGTCGCGTGAAAGCGCATGCAGCAGCGCCGGATCGTCGATCTTTGGATCGTGCGTGAGCGCAACGAACGCCGTGTAGCGGTCGATGCCGAGCGGCGGCAGCGCCACGTCAGGCCATTCCGCGATCACCTTCACGTCAGGAAAGCGTTCGATCGATGCAAACGCTGTGCGCGGATCGACGATTGTGACGTCGTAACCGAGCAATTGCCCCATCGGCGCCAGCGCCTGGCTGATGTGCACAGCGCCGGTGATGACGAGTCGCGCGGGCGGCACATGCACAGTCAGGAACACGCGGCCCTCTGGCGTCTCCTCCATGCCGCTTTTGCCCATGCGCAGGCGTTTGTCGAGCGCGTCTTTGAGCGGATCTTTGGCAATATCCGCCGCCTTCACCAGCCGCTGCGCGCCGCTCGCGATATCGGTGACGACGATGACCGCGCGCCTTGCCGCGCGCTCCTCATTCAGCGTATGCAGACTCTTGAAGTCCACTCAGGCCACCTTCTCAACAAAAACCCGGATCGTGCCGCCGCAGGACAGTCCCACGTTCCACGCCGTCTCGTCGGCGACGCCGAACTCCAGCATCTTCGGCTTGCCGCTCTCGATCACATCGATCGCTTCCGTGACGACCGCGCC